>CALRYE020000295.1:0-3018 GCA_943372275.1 Janthinobacterium lividum | reverse complement strand
CGGCCGGCATCGAACCGGTGGTGCTGGCCGCCAAAGAAGGGCTGGCGCTGATCAACGGCACCCAGGTCTCGACGGCGCTGGCGCTGCATGGCCTGTTCATGACCGAGCGGCTGCAGGAAGCGGCCCTGGTGGCCGGCGCCCTGTCGCTGGACGCGGCCAAGGGCAGCGACGCGCCGTTCGACGCGCGCGTGCACGCCGTGCGCGGCCAGCCCGGCCAGATCGCCGCAGCGGCCATCTACCGCCAGCTGCTGGCCGGCAGCGCCATCCGCGCCTCGCACCTGGTAGGCGACGAGCGCGTGCAGGACCCGTACAGCCTGCGGTGCCAGCCGCAGGTGATGGGCGCCATTGCCGACCTGGTGGCCAACGTCACGCGCACCCTGCTGATCGAAGCGAATGCGGTGACCGACAATCCGCTGATCTTTCCCGAATCCCAGTCCGAATCCGGGTCCGAGTCCGAATCGGAGTCGGAATCCGAATCCGAATCCGAGTACGGGCGCGCGGCGCCGGCTCTGATCTCGGGCGGGAACTTCCATGCCGAGCCGGTGGCGTTCGCCGCCGATACACTGGCGCTGGCGATTGCGGAAATTGGCGCGCTGGCCGAGCGCCGCATCGCCCTGCTGATCGACGCCACCTTGTCGGGGTTGCCGCCGTTCCTGGTGCGCGAGGCGGGCGTCAATTCCGGCTTCATGATCGCTCATGTCACCGCGGCGGCGCTGGCGTCCGAAAATAAGTCGCTGGCCCATCCGGCCAGTGTCGACAGCCTGCCCACCTCGGCCAATCAGGAGGACCACGTCAGCATGGCCACCTTCGCCGCGCGCCGTCTGGACGATATGGCGCACAATACGGCAGTGATCGTGGCCATCGAGCTGCTGGCGGCGGCGCAGGGGATCGATTTTCACAGGCCGCTTACGTCTTCGCCGCACCTGGAGCATGTGCACGCGCAGCTGCGCAGCAAGGTGGCGTTTTTCGACAGCGACCGCTTCTTCGCACCGGATATCGAGGCGGCCCGGCGCATGGTGATCGACGGCGAACTGTCGGCCTGCTGCCGCGACCTGTTCGCGAGCTTGCATCCGGCCGAGGCGCGCTCCGGTTCTTAACCTGTTTTGCATGGAGGGGCGATGGATTGTGTGTTCAAGGAAGGGACTGTGCCGTTACTGATCTCGATGCCGCACGTGGGCACCGACATCCCCGACGCCATCGCCGCGCGCATGGCACCGGCGGCGCTGGCGCGGGCCGACACCGACTGGCACCTGGCGCAGCTGTACGGGTTCGCGGCCGAACTGGGCGCCTCCACGCTGGCGGCGCGTTGGTCGCGCTACGTGATCGACGTCAACCGCCCGCCCGAAGACACCAACCTGTACCCGGGCCTGGACACCACCGGCCTGTGTCCGGTCGACACCTTTGCCAAAGAGCCGCTGTATCTGGACGGTCCACCCGATCAGCGCGAGGTGGCCGAGCGCCTGGCGCGCTACTGGCAGCCCTATCACCGGCAGCTGGGCGCGGAACTGGACCGCCTGCTGGCGCTGCACGGCCGCGTGGTGCTGTGGGAGGCCCACTCGATCGCGTCGCAAGTGCCGCGCTTTTTCGACGGCCGCCTGCCCGACCTGAACTTCGGCACCGCGCTCGGTTCCGCATGCGACGCGGGCCTGGAGCGCGCGCTGCTGGCGCTGGCCGACGCCCAGCAGCGCTATTCGGTGGCGCTCAACGGCCGCTTCAAGGGCGGCTACATCACGCGCCATTACGGCCAGCCGCCGCGCGGCGTGCACGCCGTGCAGCTGGAGATGTGCCAATGCCTGTACATGGATGAAGCGGCGCCGTTCGGCTACCGGCCCGATTTGGCCGCGCAGGTGCAGCCGCTGCTGGGCGAGCTGCTGATAACAGCGCTGGCCTGGGCGCGCGCATGAGTGCAAGCATGAGCGTGACCCAGACGACGCTGTTCGCGCGCCACGCCTTGCTGCCGCAGGGCTGGTGCGCCGACGTGCAGCTGTCCTGGAACCAGGCGGGCGAGCTGACCGAAGTGGCCCCGCAAGCCAGCGCCGCGGCGGGCAGCGAGTGCGCCGACTGGGTCGTGCCGGGCATGGTCAACCTGCATTCGCATGCTTTTCAGCGCGCGCTGGCGGGGCTGACTGAAAGCGCCGGCGGCGCCGGTGTAAGCGCCAGCGGCATCAACCCGGACAGCTTCTGGAGCTGGCGCGAACTGATGTACGGCCTGTCCAGCCGCATCACGCCCGACCAGACCGAGGCCATCGCCGCCCAGCTGTACGCCGAGTGCCTGCGCCACGGCTACACATCGGTATGCGAATTCCACTACCTGCAGCGCGACGAACTGGGCGCCTTGTACCGGCGCCCCGCGCAGATGGCCGAAAGCGTGATCGCGGCGGCGCGCGCCAGCGGTATCGGCATCACCGTGCTCCCGGTGCTGTACAGCCATGGCGGATTCGGCGATCAGCCGCTGGGCGCCGGGCAGCAGCGCTTTCGCACCAGCGTG
This sequence comes from Janthinobacterium lividum, assembly GCA_943372275.1. Lineage (GTDB taxonomy): Bacteria > Pseudomonadota > Gammaproteobacteria > Burkholderiales > Burkholderiaceae_D > Telluria_A > Telluria_A lividum_A. The sequence continues at coordinate 530 of CALRYE020000295.1, read as the reverse complement.
GGCGACGTGCTGGGGCTGGCCGCGGCGCTGGAGTGCCAGCGCGATGCCCAGGTCGAGGTGGGCGCGGCGCCGCACTCGCTGCGCGCCGCGTCGGCCGCCCAGATCGCCGAGCTGGCCGCGGCGCTGCCGCCCGAGCGGCCGCTGCATATCCACATCGCCGAGCAGCAGGCCGAGGTCGACCAGTGCATGGCTGCCACCGGCGTGCGGCCGCTGCGCTACCTGGCGCAGCAGGTGGCGCTGGACGGGCGCTGGTGCCTGGTGCACGCGACCCATCTGGACGAGGGCGAGACGGCGCTGCTGGCCGCCAGCGGCGCCGTGGCCGGCCTGTGCCCCACCACCGAGGCCAACCTGGGCGACGGCCTGTTCGCGCTGGCGCCGTACCTGGCCGCCGGCGGGCGCTTCGGCATCGGCAGCGACAGCCACGTGTCGCAGTCGCCCGTGGAGGAGCTGCGCTGGCTCGAATATGGCCAGCGCCTGCTGCACCGGCGCCGCAACGTGGCCGCGCCCGCGCCCGTGGCTCCGACGCCGGG
>CALRYE020000294.1:0-3054 GCA_943372275.1 Janthinobacterium lividum | reverse complement strand
TGCTGCGCCAGATGGAAAGCACCGAGCGCGCCGACCAGTGCAATCACGGCCGGCCGACCTGGGTGCAGCTAGAGATCAACCAGCTCGACAAGCTGTTCTTGCGCGGCCAGTGATGACGTCATCGATCGAACCGACCAGCAATGCTGGTGCTGCTGCCGCCGGCAGCGGCACGAACAAGCCGCTGGCGGTAGCCATCATGGGCCCGACCGCGTCCGGCAAAACCGCCGCCGCGCTGGCAATCGCCCAAGCCATACCGGCCGAGATCATCTCGGTCGACTCGGCGCTCATCTACCGCGGCATGGACATCGGCACGGCCAAGCCCAGCGCCGAGGAACTGGCCAGCGCGCCGCACCACCTGATCGACATCATCGAGCCCACCGAGTCGTATTCGGTGGCGCAGTTCCGCGCCGCGACGCTGCGGCTGGTGGCCGAGATCAACGCGCGCGGCAAACTGGCGCTGCTGGTGGGCGGCACCATGATGTACTTTAAAGGGCTGACCGATGGCCTGGACGACCTGCCCACCGCCGACGCACCGCTGCGGGAACGGATCGAAGCGGAAGCGGCCAGCATCGGCTGGCCGGCCATGCACGACAAGCTGCGCGCGCTGGACCCCGTGACCGCCGACCGGCTCGCGCCCAATGACGCGCAGCGCATCAACCGCGCGCTGGAGATCATCGAGCTGACGGGGCGGCCGATGTCCGACCTGCTGACCGGGCGGGTGCGGCTGGAGCTGCCGTTCGATTTGCTGTCGTTTGCGCTGGAGCCGTCGGACCGCAGCGTGCTGCATGCGCGCATCGCCACCCGCTTCGACCAGATGCTGGGCACGCGGGACGACAGCGGCATCGTGGCCGAAGTGGCGGGCCTGCGTGCGCGCGGCGACCTGCATCCGACGCTGCCGTCGATGCGCTGCGTGGGCTATCGGCAGACGTGGGACTACCTGGACGGCACCATCGACCGCGCGGCGCTGCGCGAGACCGGCATCATCGCCACGCGCCAGCTGGCCAAGCGCCAGTTGACGTGGCTGCGTTCGATGCCGGATCGGGTGATGATTGATTGTCTGAGCGACAACCCGGCCGGGCAGATGCTGGCGCACATGGCTGTGCACAAAACAGTGTGACGGCGTGTTCTTGACAGCGCCGAAACGGATCTCTATAATGCTCGTCTGTCAGGTGATATAGCTCAGTTGGTTAGAGCACAGCATTCATAATGCTGGGGTCGGTGGTTCAAGTCCACCTATCACCACCAAGATTCATCAAGAAGCCCCTAAGTAATCAACTGCTTAGGGGCTTTTTGCATTGGCGGTTCATGGCTGCTACACTCAGCGCGAGATGCACCGATCGAGGAGCTACTGTGAAGACAGCGAAGTGGTTCAAGAGCAGGCAGGTGGCGCCTACCGTGGGAATCAAGTCTTCGGGAAAGATGCGGCGTCATGGCACCAGTGCTGTCCAGCAGGAGAGCGCAGCTGGTGCAGCGTCGGTCAAGGCCATATTGCCAAGAAGCGGCGCGCCGAGGCGCAACCAGAAGATTTTCTCCAGCGAGGCGGGCTCAAACGCGTCCCATGGCATTGCTGCTCCAAACAATTCCACTGAAAGCCGTCGGTTAAATCCGGATGACGGCCTTGTGGAACAGCGTATCGCGGCGCGTAACGCTGCATTCGGTATATGGAAAGACCGTGACGATGCACCGCATGATGGTCTCGCATATCAACTTGAGGTGCGGGCAGAATGGCCTTAGCCCTTTTCGATACCAATATTATCATCGACTATCTGGGCAAGATTCACGCGGCGTTCGATGAAGTTAATCACTATGCCGACGCGGCAATCAGTGCGATCATGTGGATAGAAACGATGGCGAAAGTGGCGCCTTCCGATGAGCACATCGTCCGTGCTTTCTTGTCGACCTTCACGATCCTTCATACCGATGACGTGATCATGAACGCGGCAGCCGCAGTCAGGGCCGCGAGCATCGCCAGAAAACAAAAATCGCATTGCCTGACGCGATTATCATCGGCACAGCGGATGCAACGAACAGTATCATCATCACTAGGAACAAGCGCGACTTCACAGGACCGAATGTGCGGATCCCCTACGAATTAGACCTTGCCACCGGGAACACAATCAACATCCTCCCTCACTTGCAGTAACCCTTCTGAAATCAGCAATAGACGTCCAAGCAGGCAGAATGGGTGACTTTTACGTAAAAACGCCACCGCGCCTGACACCTTAGGGGCGGCGGCATCACGAGCGAACTTAGTGCTTAAACGTAATCGCAGCAACCTGGGGTCAAGTCTGGCAAACGGACACAAGCTCGGCCATTTCAACAAGCCGAGTTCGCTCAGCCGCCATTTTTCGATATCAGTCAGCCACGCGACAGCGCCGCTGCACGCAACTGATAGGAAGAACCTGAGAGTCAAATCCGGCAAGCGGACACAAGCTCGGCTACTTCAATAGGCTGAGTTCGCTCAGCCGCAGTATTTCCGATGCTTCAGTCAGCCATGCGATAGGGTTTCTGCGCTCAACTGATCAATCTCAGCACGAGGTTTTGGTCATCCCGTAGCGTTACTAAAATGGCTAGACCTCTTCGACTGCAATTTCCCGGTGCGCTATATCACGTCACCTCGCGCGGCAATCGCCGAAACGTGATTTATCACGACGATACAGATCGATTCGCATGGCTCAATGTCTTGTCCATGGTGTGTGCACGCCAACACTGCGTCGTGCACAGCTTCTGCCTGATGCCCAATCACTTTCATCTGATGCTCGAGACCGTCGAGCCTAATCTGGCAATGGCGATGCGCCAGCTCAATGGCGTGTACACCCAGCGTTTCAATCGACACCACCAAACCGTTGGACATCTATTTCAGGGGCGGTACAAAGCTATTTTGGTGCAGAAAGAGAGCTATTTGCTCGAATTAAGTCGGTACATTGTATTGAATCCCCTCCGTGCAAAATTGGTGGAGTCGCTCGAAGAGTGGTCCTGGAGCAGTCACCGATATCTGCTGACGGACGCTCCGTCACCTGGCTGGCTTGAGCGTGACTGGCTTCTCGGCCAGTT
>CALRYE020000293.1:0-3058 GCA_943372275.1 Janthinobacterium lividum | reverse complement strand
CGAAACCCGCTTCCATCAATGGGTCGCCCACTTCCAGCTGCAGGCCGGCGTAGCCCGCAGCCAGGATCGCGGCCACGACGGCGTCCGGGTCGCCCTGCGGCGCCGCCGACCATGACGGCAATGCGCGCAAAGTCCAGGTGTTGAGGATGGGGATCAGGCGGTGCTGCATCTAGCGATCCGCCATGCCGCTGGCAGAATGATCCTCCGCGTTCGCCATCATGGCGCCGGCGTCGGCATCGCTGAACTGGCGCGCGCCCAGCGCCAGGATGGCGTCGTCGTCCAGCTTGTGCAGCTTGGTGTACATCGGGTGGTGCGACGGCTTGTACGGGTCATTGTCGGCCGCGTTGTAGCAGCAGATCATCGACCAGCGTGGATGGTCCGAGTGGTTCTGATCGGAGCGGTGCAGGGTGTTCGGGTGGAACAGCAGCAGGTCGCCCGGCGCCATGGTCACATACACGGTTTCCAGGCGCGCCGTGATGGCCTCGATGCGCTCCGGGTCGATGCCGGCCTGCTCGCCGGTGAGCCGGTGTTCGAGGCGGCCAAGCAGGTGCGACTGCCTGATCACCTGCAGGCAGCCGTTCTCGCGGGTGCACGGGTCGATGGCGATGAAGGCGCTGCACAGGCGCGGAAACAACACGCCGTTCTGGTACCAGTAGCCGTAGTCCTGATGCCAGGCCCAGGCGCCGCCCACGCGGGCGTCCTTCATGATCATCTTGGAGTGGTAGTGGTAGGCTTCGCCACCGAGCAGGGTCTCGACCGAATCGACCAGCGAGCGCGAACGCGCGATGGCGCCGTAGATGGTATCGGTCGGATGGTTCCACAGCGACAGGCGTACCACGCCGCCTTCGCCGTCGGCGCGGCCGAAGGAGGCGGCATCGAGCACGCGGTCGTGCTGGGCCGTCTCGCGCAGCAGGGCAATTTCGGCGGGCCTGAAAAAACCGGCCAGCAAAACGTAGCCGTCACGCTCATAGGCGGCGTGCTGTTCGTGATCGAGTGTGTAGTTGGGCATGCGGGACTCTCCGGGACTAGATAAAGGTCAGTCCTTGTTCCAGGAAGCTGCGATCTCCTCGAGCGAGCGATTGCGGGTTTCCGGGACAAAGAACCAGGTGAACAAGGCCTGGGCGGCGCAGCTGGCGGCCAGCACGGCGAAGGTGGCGCCGCTGCCGATGCGGTCGAACACGTAGGGGAACAGCAGCACCACCACCGCGTTGGCGGCCCACTGGGCCAGCACCGGCACGATCATGGCGCGGCTGCGGATGTGGTTGGGCAGCAGCTCGGGCAGCAGCGTCCAGAACACCGGCCCGATGCAGGCGGCGAAAAAGAACAGGTACAGCACGATCAGCACCAGCACCAGCATGCCCTGGAAGTGACCGGTCCACGCGGCCACGGCCAGCCCGGCCAGCGTCAGCGCCATGCCGACGGAGCCCACCAGGTAGAGCGGCCGGCGCCCCAGCCGGTCGATCACCCAGAACGACAGCAGCGTAAAGACGAAATTGGCAAGGCCCACCACGAAGGTGGAGAACAGCGCCGCGTCGAGCGTGAAGCCGGCCGAGCGGAAGATCGCCGGGGAATAATCGATCACGGTATTGATGCCCGTCTGCTGCACCAGGATCGCCAGCACCAGCGCCACCATCAGCGGGCGGCGGCTCGACGGCGCCAGCAGCGCGCCCCAGCCGGCGGCCCGCTCGGCGAGCGACGCGCGGATGGCATCGAGTTCCACGCGCGCCTGCGCCGCGCCCAGCACGCGGGTGAGCACGGCCAGCGCCTCGGCGTCGCGCCCGCGGCTGGCCAGAAAGCGCGGCGTTTCGGGCGAGACCAGCATCAGCAGGAACAGCATGGCCGAGGGGATGGCGCCGGTGTAGAACATGTAGCGCCATGCGTCCGGACCGGCGTCGCGCAGCACGTAGTTGATCAGGTACGACACCAGGATGCCGGTCACGATGGCCATCTGGTACAGCGCGCCCATGCGCCCGCGCATTTGCGCCGGCGCCACTTCGGCGATATACACGGGTGCGGCCAGCGAAACCACCCCCACGGCCAGGCCGCCCAGGAAGCGCGCCACGTTGAACAGCGTGAAGTCGGTGGCCGCGCCAGTGGCCACGCAGGTGGCGCCGAACAGCAGCGCGACCCACAGCATGACGCCGCGGCGCCCGTAGCGGTCGGCCAGCGCGCCGGCGCCGGCGGCGCCCAGCATGCAGCCGAACAGCAGGGAGCTGAACGCCAGTCCCAGTTCCAGGTGCGTCAGGTTGAACTGCTTTTCGATGAACGGACCGGCGCCGGTGATGATGGCGATGTCGAAGCCGAACATGATGCCGCCGAAGCCGCCGGCCAGGCTGAGGAGCAGCAGGGCGCGCAGGTTGACGGGGGCCGGGGCCGCGCCGGCGGCGGCAGCGGGCGCAGTGTCGAGAATGGTATGCATGGGTCTCCGGATTTTTTTATGCGTTTCTTGCGTCGTCATAGCGGCACCGATGTCCGCTGATCGGCGCAGCTGTTTGAAATAGCTTAGCGGCGCGGCGCAACGCCGCATTTATGCTTCTTTACCGGCATCGTTATGAAATCTGCGCTTGGCCTGCGATCGTGATTCAAGCGCTTCGATACCTGCTACGATCCGGCCATCGGAGGACCGCATGACTGACAGCAGCCGCAAGCGCATCGCTTTGCTTTTCACGACCAGCAATTTCTACTACCGCGACGTGGCCGCCGGCGTGGCCGCCCACGTGGCACGCCACGGCCTGGACTGGGAGCTGATCGCCGCCGACCTGTCGGCCTGCAGCATCGAGCAGGTGGCCAAGTGGCGCATCGACGGCATCATCGCCGAGATGGACCAGCCGGCCGCGGTGGAAAAACTGGCGGGAGCGCGCGCCAAGGTGGTCGGCGTGGGCAGCGCCAGCGCCGACACGCCGCATGGACCGTTTCCGCTGGCCGGCTCCGACAACGAAGCCCTGGTGCGCACCGCCTACCGTTATCTGGTTGAGCAGGGAGCGCCGCATCTGGCCATGTACAGCCTGCCGCAGGCCAGCAACCGTCATTGGGTGGGCGAGCGCGAACTGGCGTTCCT
>CALRYE020000292.1:0-3097 GCA_943372275.1 Janthinobacterium lividum | reverse complement strand
GTGGCTTTTTTTCGTCGCTACGTCGGCCGGCGTGTTACAGACCGGCGATCGGATCCGAATCGGCAGTTGCCACGGTGGTCGGCTCAGCGGGAGCAGCCGGAGCGGCAGCGGGGGCCGACTTGGCCGTCATGATCGCAGGCTGGACAGGCGCGTTGCGGGTCGGGACTTTTTTGCCCACCGCAACCATTTTCAGGCGCTTGTATTCTTCCAGCACGCGCGAACCGTAACCAGAGTCGGTTTCGAAGGCGGCCGCGCCCACGTAGGTCTTCAGCCCCGCTTCCACGGAACCGCCGCGGTTGACGTATTCCTTCAGGATCTGGGCGCCGACACGGATGTTGGCGACCGGGTTCAAGGCCGCCTTGGTGCCGCCCATGTCCTGGAACTTGGCGTGGTGAATCTTGGACATCACCTGCATCAGGCCTTGCGCGCCGACGGGGCTCTCAGCAAACGGATTCAACCCGGACTCGATGGCCATCACGGCCAGAATCAGCAGGGGATCGAGCTTGATTTCACGCGCCGTCAGGTACGCGGTCGACACCAGCATGTTGGCCGCGTCGCCCGCCACGCGATAGCGCTTGGACAGCCACGTGGTGACATGCTGCTGCTGCTTGGAGCTGCCCAGCATGGCTTTTTCTTCGGCCGTCAGGGGCGCCGGCTTGGCGTCCACGGCATCGCCGGCGTTGGTGGCGGCCGCAACGGGCTGAGCCATCAGGGCCGACAGGGCAGGCGCTGGCGCGGAAACCACGGCGACCGGGGCATGCTGCGCTGGCGACAGGAATTTCGATACGTCGTGGGCCACGTCGGGACGGGCATACAGTACGACGGCAACTGCCACTGCGGACAAACCGGTAACGGTCAGGGTGTGCTGCGCGGTGGTGACTACTTTAGTAGCAACACCACGGGCCGATTTGCTCACGGAAGTCCACGTGAATGGCTGGCTGGCCATGGGTTGGGCAAGCTTGGCTGCCCCGTTGAAACGATGAATCATCGAATTCCCCTTTGTCGCGGCAAAAACAATCCCGGCACCGCGTAAAACGCAGCGATCAGGCTCATGCCGTGCATCAGAAATATCGTCCGTCGCCGCTGCTGCGGTCAACCAAACGCCGTCATTGCATGCTTCAGCTGGTCGTTCCCTGTGGTATTGGACCAGTGGCAAAACAACTTTTTTCGGGGGAGTAGGCAGACGCCTGTTGAAAACACTCCGTAAATGTCGTTGGGGCCCCGACCCCGTGAATGTATGAAAGCAGGCTAGAATTGCACAACTGAACAGCCAGTTTTGCGTGCCTGCCTCATCAAGTTGGACAAATTGTAGAGGCGTCCATATATCAAGTCAATACTAACACTTTTGTCTCTTATTACTTTTGGATCTAGCTTTTCGTGCTGCAATGCAGCAAACCCCTAACAAATCAACGACTTGGCGTGGTAATTTGAACAACCCAGTTGACAACAAAAAAACTATTTAAACCCGATGAAATATTCAGATTTACGTGATTTCATTGCCCAGTTGCAAGAAATGGGCGAATTGAAGCGCATTTCGACCCCCGTGTCGCCCCATTTGGAGATGACCGAGGTCTGCGATCGGGTGTTGCGGGCCGAAGGTCCGGCCCTGTTGTTCGAGCATCCCACCGGGCACAGCATGCCGGTGCTGGGCAACCTGTTCGGCACGCCGCGCCGGGTGGCGCTGGGCATGGGCGCGGAAAATGTGGGCGAATTGCGCCGTATCGGCCATGTGCTGGCGCGCCTGAAGGAGCCGGAGCCGCCCAAGGGGTTCAAGGATCTGATGGGCATGGGCTCGCTGGTCAAGGCCGTCTGGGATATGTCGCCCAAGGAAGTGCGCGGCGCGCCGTGCCAGGAAATCGTCTGGGAAGGCACCGACGTGGACCTGGCGCGCCTGCCGATCCAGCATTGCTGGCCGGGCGACGCGGCGCCGCTGATCACCTGGGGGCTGGTGATTACCAAGGGGCCCAACAAGAAGCGCCAGAATCTGGGCATCTACCGCCAGCAGGTGATCGGCCCGAACAAGGTGATCATGCGCTGGCTGGCGCACCGGGGCGGGGCGCTGGACTTCCGCGAGCACGGCTTGGTGACCAAGGGGCAGCCGTATCCGATCGCCGTGGCGCTGGGCGCCGATCCGGCCACCATCCTGGGCGCGGTCACGCCGGTGCCGGACAGTCTGTCCGAGTACCAGTTCGCCGGACTCTTGCGCGGCAGCCGCACCGTCTTGACCAAGGCGATCGGCAGTGAGCTGCGCGTGCCTGCGTCGGCCGAGATCGTGCTCGAAGGGCATATTTATGCCGACCCGAACCATCCGAGCGGCTACGAGCATGCGCTGGAAGGCCCGTTTGGCGATCACACGGGTTATTACAATGAGCAGGACAGTTTTCCGGTGTTTACCATCGACCGGATTACCATGCGGCGCGACCCGATTTACCACTCTACGTATACAGGCAAGCCGCCGGATGAGCCGGCCGTGCTGGGCGTGGCGCTCAATGAAGTGTTCATCCCGCTGCTGCAAAAGCAGTTCAGCGAGATCACCGACTTCTATCTGCCGCCGGAAGGCTGCAGCTACCGCATGGCCATCGTGCAGATGAAGAAGCAGTACGCCGGCCACGCCAAGCGGGTGATGTTCGGGGTATGGAGCTTTTTGCGCCAGTTTATGTATACCAAGTTCATTGTCGTGGTCGACGAGGACGTGAATATCCGTGACTGGAAAGAGGTGATCTGGGCGATTACTACCCGGGTCGATCCCATGCGCGATACGCTGCTGGTCGATAATACGCCGATTGATTATCTGGACTTTGCATCCCCCGTCAGTGGGCTGGGCAGCAAGATGGGCATCGATGCGACCAATAAGTGGCCGGGCGAGACCAGCCGCGAGTGGGGGACCACCATTGCCATGACGCCGGAGGTGAAGGCCAAGGTGGATCGTATTTGGCAGGAGTTGGGGATTTAGCGGGCATCTTTCGCCACTAGCCTTAGTTCCGTCATCCCCGCGAAAAAGCGGGGACCCATGCTGAGCATGCAGTATTGGTGAAGCTAGCTCAGCATGGATCCTCGCCTGCGAGGGTGTCGCGAAAGGTACCGTAACTCTAGGCCA
>CALRYE020000291.1:0-3187 GCA_943372275.1 Janthinobacterium lividum | reverse complement strand
GCCCAGCCCGGCGTTGCAGGAAAACCACATGACTGAACCGACCATCGCCCCCGCGCTGGCCACGCGTCCGCCCGACGAGGACGACGCGCTATGGCGCGAAGGCGTGCGGGTCGGCATTCCTACCCTGTTCGGCATCGCCGCCTGGGGCGTGGTGGTGGGCGTGGCGATGATCAAGAGCGGCATGACCATTTTCCAGTCGCTGGGCATGACGCTGTTCGTGTTCGCCGGCACCGCCCAGCTGGCCGCGCTGCCGCTGATCGCCGCCGGCGCGCCCGTGTCGGTGGTGTTCGTCACGGCGCTGGTGATCAATCTGCGCTTCGTGATTTTCTCGGCCATCCTGGCGCCCCATTTCGCCCACTTGCCGTGGCGTACCCGGCTGGTGCTGGGCTACACGGCCGGCGACCTGACCGTGGCCCTGTTCCTGCAGCGCTTTCCCAGCGAAGCGCCGGCGCGCGGCAAGCTGTCGTTCCTGCGCGGCTTGCTGTACCCCAACTGGGCCGCCTGGCAGGTGGGCTCCATCATCGGCATCTTTCTGGGCGCGGCCGTGCCGGCCGAATGGGGCCTGGGCTTTGCCGGCATCCTGGCCATGCTGTGCATCATGGTGCCGCTGATGCAAAACCTGGCCTCGGTGTGCGCCGTGCTCATCGCCGGCGTGACGGGCGTGCTGGCCAACGATCTGCCGTACAAGCTGGGCTTGCTGCTGGCCGTGGTGGTGGGCATGGTGTGCGCGCTGGCGATCGAGTCGCTGGTGGACCGTTTCGGAGCGCGCGCCCATGTCTGACCTGGACGTCTGGCTGACCATCGCCGTGCTGGCGATCTCCACCACCGCCACCCGCACCGCGTTCTGGCTGGTCGGCCACCATCTTACTATCCCGCCGCGGGTGCAGGACATGCTGCGCTACGCGCCGGCCTGCGCGCTGTCGGCCATCATCTTCCCGGACCTGCTGCTGGGCAGCAGCGGCGCCTTGCTGCTGGACTGGCAAAACTACAAGCTGATGGCGGCGCTATGCGCGGTGGGTTATTACTTACTGCGTCGCAATATGCTGGAGACCATCGTGTTCGGCATGCTGTTCTTTACGGGCCTGCGCATCTGGTTTCAATGAGGTTTTCCGCCCATGGTTGAGAAACTCTGTGAGAATTTACCTTCCTGCTTGCGGTAAAATAGCGTTCTTTCATCATTTGACTCGTGGAGCCCCATGCACGCTGTTCTCAACTTCACCCGCCTGCAAGACCTGATCGATCAAAATGCCCTGCAGGGCAAGCGCGTCTTCATTCGCGCCGACCTGAACGTGCCGCAGGACGATAGCGGCAAGATCACCGAAAATACGCGCATCCGCGCTTCGGTGCCGGCAATTGCCGCCGCGGCCAAGGCAGGCGCCGCGGTGATGGTGACGTCCCATCTGGGCCGTCCGACCGAAGGCGAGTTCAAGGCCGAAGACAGTCTGGCCCCGGTGGCCGCCCGTCTGGCCGAGCTGCTGGGTCAGCCAGTCGAACTGAAGCAGAACTGGGTCGACGGCGCCGGGCTGGAAAGCCTGCAAGCGGGCCAGGTCGTGCTGCTGGAAAACTGCCGCGTCAACAAGGGTGAAAAGAAGAACGCCGACGAGCTGGCCGAGAAAATGGCCAAGCTGTGCGACATCTACGTCAACGACGCGTTCGGCACCGCCCACCGCGCCGAAGCGACCACCCACGGCATCGCCAAGTTCGCCAAACAGGTGTGCGCCGGGCCATTGCTGGCCGCCGAACTCGATGCGCTGGGCAAAGCCTTGGGCGCGCCCAACCGTCCACTGCTGGCCATCGTGGCCGGTTCCAAGGTCTCGTCCAAGCTGTCTATCTTAAAAGCCTTAGCTGACAAGGTCGACAACCTGATCGTCGGCGGCGGCATCGCCAACACCTTCATGAAGGCCGTGGGCCTGAACATCGGCAAGTCGCTGGTGGAAGCCGATCTGGTGATCGAAGCGAAAGCCATCATCGACATGATGGCCGCGCGCGGCGCCACGGTGCCGATTCCCGTGGACGTGGTGTGCGCCAAAGAATTCTCCCCGACCGCTGTGGCCACCGTCAAAGACGTGGCCGACGTGGCGGACGACGACATGATTCTCGATATCGGCCCCAAAACGGCCGCCATGCTGGCTGAGCAGATCGCTGCAGCCGGCACCATCGTCTGGAACGGCCCTGTGGGCGTGTTCGAGTTCGATCAGTTTGGCGAAGGCACCAAAACTCTGGCGCTGGCAATCGCCGGTTCCAAGGCGTTCTCGATTGCCGGCGGTGGCGACACCCTGGCCGCGATTGCCAAATATGCCATCACCGACAAAATCGGTTACATCTCGACGGGCGGCGGCGCTTTCCTCGAGTTCCTCGAAGGGAAGACCCTGCCAGCGGTCGAAATCCTGCTGCAACGCAGCTCCCAGTAATTCCACAGCGCAGCCGGTCGGCTGCGCTTTTACTTCAAGGATATCTATGTATCGTGGCACCAAGATCGTCGCAACCATCGGACCGGCTTCCACCGATTTCGACATTCTCGTTCGCATGATCCGCGCGGGCGTCGATGTCGTCCGCCTCAACTTCTCGCACGGCAAGGCCCAGGATCACATCGATCGCGCCGCGCTGGTGCGCCGCGCCGCCCAGGAGTGCGGGCGCGAAGTGGCGATCATGGCCGACATGCAAGGCCCGAAGATTCGCGTTGGTAAGTTTGAAGAAGGTAAGATTTTCCTGGAAAACGGCGACAAGTTCATTCTGGACGCCAAGTGGGGCGACAACGGCGAACTGGGCAACCAGGAACGCGTGGGCCTGGATTACAAAGCCTTGCCGCGCGATGTGCGTCCCGGCGACAAGCTGCTGTTGAACGATGGCCTGATCGTGCTGGTCGTGGAAAAAATCGTCGGCCACGAGATCTTCACGGTCACCAAGGTCGGCGGCGAACTGTCCAACAACAAGGGCATCAACCGCCAGGGTGGCGGCCTGACCGCGCCGGCGCTGACCGCCAAGGACATGGAAGACATCAAGACGGCGATGAGTTTCCAGGCCGACTACCTGGCCATTTCCTTCCCGAAAAGCGCGACCGACATGGAAATGGCCCGCCAGTTGGCCAACATCGCCGGCGAGCCGTACCACCACAAGCCGATGATGATCGCCAAGATCGAGCGCGCCGAAGCGATTCCTGTGCTGCAGGAAATCCTGGACGCCTCCG
>CALRYE020000290.1:0-3231 GCA_943372275.1 Janthinobacterium lividum | reverse complement strand
CGTCATCCCCGCGAAAGCGGGGACCCATGCTGAGCATGCAGCACTATGGAAGCCGGCTCAGCATGGGTTCCCGCATGCGCGGGAATGACGGTTTTGAAGTTGGTGGCCTAGAGTTACGGTACCTTTCGCGACACCCTCCTTCGCGAGGACGACGTCGACCGATGGTGTGACGGTTCACAAAAATAGGCTTCGGTCACGGCGTTACGAAGCACTACGTCACCAAGCACTACGTCACCAAGCACTGCTATAACGCCGCCATCTCCACCGCCACCCCCGACAGCACCGCATTGCCCGACAACGGATCGCGCAGGTTCTCGTCCAGCAGCGCGTTCAGGTTCGCCCCCGGCCGCTCGCTGGCCACCGACAGCTGCGTGCCTTCCAGATCGTGTCCCCAGCCATGCGGCACGCTGACCACGCCCGGCATCATCTGATCCGACAGCTCCACCTGCACCTCGATGCGGCGCGCGCCGTTGCGCATCTCGGCCATCGCGCCGTCCGCCAGTCCCAGCCGCGCCGCATCCAGCGGATGCACCAGCGCCGTGCAGCGGTACGGTCCCTTGGCCAGCACCGGCAGATTGTGCATCCAGCTGTTGTTCGAGCGTAGCTGGCGCCGTCCGATCACCACCAGATCCGGCGTGGCGCTGGCCAGATCGGCGTCCACCCGCGCCAGATCGTCCAGCAGCAGCTGCGGCGCCAGTTCGATCTTGCCGCTGGGCGTGCGCAGCACTTCGGGTATGCGCGCCTGCATCGGTCCCAGATCGATACCCGATGGCGCGCCCTTGACCAGGTCGAGCGTCAGGCCGTCCGGGTTGGCGCCGAACTGGTCGCCATACGGACCGCTGCGCAGTCCCAGGTCGACCAGCCGCTCGGCCCCGCGCCGGCCCGCCAGCGCCGCCATGATCAGCGGCGCCGACGCACCGGCGCTGCGTTCCAGTTCGTCCAGCAAGGCCGCGTCGTCCAGCGCATCGATGTCGGCTGCGGCATCGGCCGCGATTGCGGTATCGGCCGAATACGGCTCGCCGCGCACGATGGCGGCAATGCGCATCATGCTTTCCCATTCGTCCGGCTGGCCCGCGCTGCGCTCGAGCACCGGCGCGCTGAAACGCGCGTGATTGCGGTGCGAGAACTGGGTGAACGTCACGTCGTAATGGGCGTCCTCCAGCGGCGACGGTCCGGGCAGGATCACGTCGGCATGGCGCGACGTTTCGTTCAGGTAGATATCCATGCTGACCATGAAGTCCAGCTGACCGAGCGCCTTGGCCAGCCGCGCGCCGTTGGGCGCCGACAGCACCGGATTGGCGGCCACCACGATCAGCGCCTTGATCTGCCCGTCGCCGGGTGTGTCGATTTCTTCGGCCAGGCAGGTCAGCGGAAGTTCGCCCGAGATCTCGGGCGCGCCCGACACGCGCGACTGGTAGCGGCCCGGCGCCACGCCGCGCCCCTGTCCGCCCTTGCCGCGCGCATTGGCGGCGAATGCGGCAGCCTTGGGAAACATGGCGCCGCCTTCGTGATCCAGCTTACCGGTCAGGACGTTGATGGCATCGATCAGCCACGACGCCAGGGTGCCGAACTGCTGGGTGCAGGTGCCGATGCGACCGTACACGGCGCCGCGCCCGGCGCCCGCCAGCGCGCGCGCCAGTTCGCGGATCACGCCCGCCTCGACCGCGCAGCGCGCCGCCACCCGTTCCGGCGCGTAGGGCGCCACCGCTGCGCGCAGCTGCTCGAGCCCCGCCACGTGGGGCTCCAGCCGGCCCATGCGCACCAGCTGCTCGTCGAACAGCGCGTGCACCATGCCCAGCAAGAAAAACACGTCGGCACCCGGGCGGATGAAGTGGTGGGCATCGGCCACCGCCGCCGTTTCGGTGCGGCGCGGATCGATCACGACGATCTTGCCGCCGCGCTGGCGCAGCGCCTTGGCCTTGCCGCGGAAATCCGGCACCGTCCACAGGCTGCCGTTCGAGACCATGGGGTTGGCGCCGATGATCAGTAAAAAGTCGCTGCGCTCGATGTCCGGCACCGGCACCGACAGCCAGGTGCCGAACATCAGCCCCACCGACAGCATCTTGGGCACCTGGTCGACGCTGGAGGCGGAGAACATATTGCGCGTGCCCAGCGCCCGCGCCAGCCGGGGAAAGTACAGCATCAGGCTCATTTTGTGCGCCACCGGATTGCCCAGCACCGTGCCCACGGCGTGCTTGCCGCCGGCGGCGATCACGGGCGGCAGGCGGCGCGCGATCTCGGCGTAGGCTTCGGGCCAGCTGGCCTCGACGAACACGCCGTCGCGCTTGATGAGCGGGGTGCGCAGCCGGTCCGGGTCGGCGTGCAGGTCTTGCAGCGCGATCGCCTTGGGACACAGGTAACCCTTGGAAAAGACGTCGTCGTCATCGCCGCGGATGCGGATCACGCGCTCCTGGTCGTGTTCGACGACCAGGCCGCAGGCGGCTTCGCACAGGGGGCAAATGCGGTGGGAGGTGGAGGACAACGACGTCATGGCGAGCTCTCTGAATAAATCGAACGGTCGTTCTATTGTCGGCAGGAGTGGCATGAGTGTCAACCACAATTAACGCTGCGGCGGTGGTATGCTTGTATGTTCTACTGAGCAACGCTGCAGAACGCTGCGACACAACACCCTTACCGGAGATTGAACATGAAACCATCATCGATCATGAGCGCGCTGCTGGCGCTGGCCGTGCTGGCCGCGAGCAGCGCCTGCACCAAGCGCGACGACCCGGTGGGCCCGGCGCAAAAGGCCGGGGCGGCGATCGACAACGCCGGCGACAAGGTCGCCGAGCAGCTGCAGGACAATTTGCGGAAGGCCGAGCAGGCCAGCAAGGATATCGCCGATAAGGCCAGGGCCACCGGCGACCAGATCACCGATGCGGCCAAGGACGCCACCAAGGACGCCAGCGCCGGCCTGGAGAAGGCGACCGAGGAAGTGGGCAAGAAGGTCGAGCGGGCGGGGGAGCGGATTCAGGAAGCGGCCAAGTAGTTTGGGTTCGCCGTTAGCTTAAAAACCGTCATCCTCGCGAACGCGAGGACCCATATAACCGTGGTTTCGGTGGACGTTCTATGGGTCCTCGCGTTCGAGGGTGTCGCGAAAGGTACCGTAACTCTAGGCCACCAACTTCAAAACCGTCATTCCCGCGCATGCGGGAACCCATGCTGAGCCGGCTTCCATAGTGCTGCATGCTCAGCATGGGTCCCCGCTTTCGCGGGGATGACGGAGCAAAT
>CALRYE020000289.1:0-3350 GCA_943372275.1 Janthinobacterium lividum | reverse complement strand
GCGGCAATGGTGTTGACCCAGGGCAGCCCGACGATCTGATCCAGCGAAGCTTTTAAGTCCGTCACACTGCGCGCCGACCCGATGCCGATCCATTGTTCGATCAGGCGCGTATTGTTGCGGTTCGGGTCCCCCAGCACATGCACGGCGCTGGCAGTCCACGCAATTCCTGCCTCCGGCTTGACCATCACCACGCCCTGTCTGGTGAAATAGAAGGTCTTGGTGCGCTTACGCAGGCTGCCATCCGGCTGCAGCGATTCCACCGTGACGGCGCGCGAGGTCATCTTGGACGGCATGCCGTCGATCAGATAGGTGGTACCGGCAGGGTCGCGCGGGTCCAGCGCCAGTTTGAACGTGGTGAAATGCACTGCGGTGGTCACCGTGTGCGTCCATGCGATGTCCTTGTTGAAGCCAATAACGACCACGGGAATTCCGCCCAGAATGACCCCCATGGCGTCATACCGTCCCGGCACGGTCAGATGCGCCTGGTAGAAGCGATCGGTGCTGGTCCATGGATAGTGTGGATTGCCCAGCAGAATGCCGCGGCCGCTGACCGTTGTGTCCTTGCCCAGGGCCAGTGCATTGCTGCCGAGATCGCCGCTCAGGCGTGCCAGGCGCCGCTGCACGAAATCGGTATCGGCGCCAGCCTGTTGCGGCATGGTGTAGACCGGCACGCCGGCCTCGCGCGCGCCATCGACGATCTCCTGTGCGAATACCTGCCCCGATGCATGCAGGGCTTTCTCGGCGAGCACCAGATACATGTCGTCGACGGTGATCGGGCGCACCCAGGCGGCGCCATTGCACGCCTTGGGCAGCTTGCCGGCATAGTCTTTCAAATACCGATTGTAGCCAGCGGCATAGCCCGCAAGCATGTCGCGCGCCTCTCTGCTGCCTGCTGCGTAGCCTGCTCGTAATTGTTCAATGTCGAGATAGCCCTTGAAGAAGAAGTCGCTGTCCTCGTTCTTAAGACGCATGAAATCACTGGCGGCACCGTACTCGCCGTCGGCGCCGGCCGTCGCAAAGGCAGAGGGCCCGAAGAATCGCGCGCGTTCACCCTGTACCGTGAGTAAGCTATCGGCGAACATGCACACGTTATCTTGCGCATAGGCATAGGCTAGTCCATAGCCGAGGCCGTGGAAGTTGTCCGCGCGCACATGCGCAACGCCATACGAAGTGCGCTCAAGCACTGCCATGGTCCGTGCCGCCGGAGGAAGATCGGGAGCATTGTTATTGCCGCGCCCGCAAGCGACCAGCGCGCCGGCGACCATGATGGCTGGCACCACGCGATGACGGCACAGCCCACGCACGAATGTCCGATTCATAGTGATTCCCTTCAAGAGTTTCGCCTCAATAGGCAACAGGCAATCGTACGAACGGAGGGCGGAATCGTATTGACGGCAGTCAAAAATTCCAGTGGAGGCAGCGCGGTCTGTGTGAAGCGTCGAACAGATTCAATGTGATGGCGATGCGATGATCGGATGTTCTAATTCCGCGCGGGTCGAGCGGTCAGGCAGCTGGCATGACACGACCGGCGACGCAAGCCGACATCTCAATCGAGCATACAAAAAGCAGGCACTGGCGCAGCAGATGACACCGATGATACGAAGACCCAGCAAACGCCCGCCCTGCACCACCTTGAGGTTGCCCTGACTACCGCGGCGGTCAAAGCCTATCTGCCGTGGCTGGTGGCGTCGGCCCTGTTCATGCATCAGCTCGATGCGACGGTGGTCAACACGGCCATCCCCAGTATCGCGGCCGATCTGCAGGTCACGCCGCTAAGCCTGAAGTCCGTCATCAGCAGCTACATCCTCAGCATGGCGGTAGGTATTCCAGTAAGCGGCTGGATGGCCGACCGCTTCGGCACCCGCAAGGTTTTTACCGTGGCAATTGTCGTGTTCACCCTGGCCTCGGTGCTGTGCGGCATGTCGGTCAATGCCGATATGCTGACGGTGTCGCGTCTGCTGCAAGGCTTTGGCGGCGCCATGATGATGCCGATCGGGCGCCTGGCCATCATCCGCACATTCCCCAAGGCCGAGCTACTTCGCGCCATGAACTTCGTGCTCATTCCAGCGCTGGTGGGGCCGTTGCTGGGGCCGGCCCTCGGTGGGCTGATTGTCCACCTGAGCACCTGGCGCATGATCTTTTTCATCAACGTGCCGTTCGGCATAGGCGCGCTAGTGTTGGCTTACCATTACATGCCTGACTATCGGGCGGAGAAACGCCGGCCGCTCGATGTGGTCGGGCTGGTTCTGTTCGGCACGGGCACCGCGATCCTGTCATGGCTGCTGGAAGTGTTTGGCGAGCATCGCTTGTCGTCGACGGTGGAACTGCTGTTGCTGACTGTATCGCTAGGCTTGCTCCTGACCTATGTCTTGCATGCGCGCACGGCGCCCCATCCATTACTCAGGCTAGCTTTGTTTCGGGTGCGTACGTTCCGGATTTCCGTCGTGGGCGGATTTGTCACCCGACTGGGGATCGGCGGCTTGCCGTTTTTGCTGCCCCTGCTGTATCAAGTCGGCATGGGGCTGGAAGCGTGGAAGTCCGGCTTGCTCATGATGCCGGCGGCCATCGCGGCGATGGGCATGAAAATGTGCTCCGAGAGTTTGCTGAGGCGCTTCGGCTATCGCCAGGTGCTGATTGCCAATACCGTGCTGATCGGCATGACCATCGGTCTGTTTGCGACCGTCGGGCCGGCAACGCCGGTGCCGCTGATCGTCTTGTTCGGTCTGCTGCAAGGCTTCTTCAACTCCTTGCAGTATTCCGCCATGAATTCACTGGCGTATGCCGACATCGAGTCACGCGATTCCAGCATGGCCAGCACCATGTCCGGCACCTTCCAGCAGCTATCCATGAGCATCGGGTTAGCGACCGGTTCGCTGGTGACGGCATGGTACTTGGGCAATGTGCCGCAGACCGAACGGGTGCTGGTCACTACTGCACTGCATCACGCCTTTCTTACCTTGTCGGTAGTTACCATCCTGGCGTCGCTGGTGTTTTGGCGGTTGCGCGACGAGGATGGTGAGAGTATCAGCCGTGGAATCGTCGCTGTGCAAGCCGAGCCCACGGCGGTGACGCCCGTGACGTGAACAGCCAGTCCTGTGCCAGCCGCGCCAGCATTCAATCGGGGCCTGACGAATCGGCGATAAACAGCGGGCAGGATCGACGGTGAGGAAAGCTATGGGAAGTAGAATCGCACTCTTTTAGGACGAAAAAAAACCCCAGTTTGCACTTAACGCGATCTTGAGCGCGTTAAGGCTTACTGGGGTTTTCTTCTTATAACTAGCCTGACGATAACCTACTTTCACACTGGTTGCAGCACTATCATCGGCGTAATATCGTTTCACGGTCCTGTT
>CALRYE020000288.1:0-3383 GCA_943372275.1 Janthinobacterium lividum | reverse complement strand
CGCGCGTGCTCGACGCTTGCGGGGTGGAGTCGATCATCGCGCCCAAGGCGGGCTGCTGCGGCGCGCTGCGCTATCACCTGAACGACCAGCAGGCCGGGCTGGACGACATGCGCCGCAATATAAACGCCTGGTGGCCGTTGGTCGACCAGGTCGAGGCGATCGTCATGACGGCGTCCGGCTGCGGCGTCACCGTCAAGGAATACGGCCATCTGCTGGCGCACGACCCTGCCTACGCGGCGCGGGCCGAGCGCATTTCGGGCATGACGCGGGATCTGGCGGAAATCGTGCCCCAGTTCGAGGTCCGGCTGGCGGCCCGCCTGGGCACGGGGGGCATCACCGGCAGTGCCCGCGTGGCCTGGCATCCGCCGTGCACGCTGCAGCATGGGCAGCAGATCCGCGGCAAGGTCGAAGGGCTGCTGCGCACACTGGGCGTCGAAGTGCTGCTGTGCGCCGACAGCCACCTGTGCTGCGGCTCGGCCGGCACCTATTCCATCACACAGCCCGAGTTATCGCAGCAGCTGCGCGAGCGCAAGCTGGCCAGCCTGGCCGCCACCGGCGCCGAACGCATTCTCAGCGCCAATATCGGCTGCATCACGCATCTGGCCGGCGGCACCGACACGCCCGTCTCGCACTGGATCGAACTGATCGATCAGGCACTTGCCGCCTCCTGAGCTGCGCTCAGCGCCAATGGCGGTTTTGACAAAAAAATCGGCCACCCGGCGTTAAACGGGGTGGCCCGAACGGCAACGGTCAGTTGCCGGGAGAGTCAGCCTGTCAGTACTTGACCGTCATGCGCACGCTCATGGTGCGCGGCTCGATGTAGGTCGCCATGACGGCGCCGTCGGTACCGCCCGGGCCCTGTCCGGCGCTGGTCCTGGCACGCACGTTGCTGGTGTTACGCACGGCCAGGTCGAACGACACCTTGTCGTCCGGGCCGCTGATGCGCATGCCCGCGTCGTAGCGGGCATACGCGCGCTGGAATTTGCCGAAGTTGGGGTCTTCGTAGTTGGTCAGGTCGAAGTAGATCTTGTCCTGCCAGCGGCCCGACACCCGCGGCACCAGCAGCCAGCCGTTATCGAGCTCGAACCGGTGCGAGAAGGTCGACGCGATGCTGCGGCTCGGTGTGTTGGCCGGACGCTTGTTCTCGCCGTCGAACAGGCGCTTGCCGCGCAGGGTAGGGTCGTTGCCGGCATACGGGGCAGGGCAGGGCTGGCGGCCAGGCTCGTTGCGCACGCTGCAGAAGTAGTTATCCGCCAGCTGCACCGTGTCGTGCAGACGCGGGTTGATGTAGCTGGCAAAGCCGCTCCAGGTAAAGCGGCGCCATGGACGGTAGCTCCATTCCACCTCGGCGCCGGGCAGCGACAGCCGGCCCACGTTTTCGGTCTTGGAGATACTGGCCAGACTGGTTTTGGCGATCGGGTCGCACGTTGCATCGGTGGCCACCGCGCAGGTCGGATCCTGGCGCAGCGAACCGGTCACGCTGACGACCTGCTGCAGATCCTTGTAATCCTGCTTGAACAGCGACACCGACAAACTCAGCTTGTTGTCCAGCATGCGCCCTTTGTAGCCGATCTCGTAGTTGATGACGTTCTCGGGATTCCAGATCGGGAAGCGCAGATCGGGGCTGGCGCCGCTGGCGCATGGGCGCCCGCCGCAGTAGTCGATGATGTCGTTGAATCCGCCGGCCTTGTAACCGGTGGCCACGCTGGCGTACATCATGTTGCGCGCGTCCAGGTCCTTCTTCAGGCCCAGGCGCCAGGTGGTCTTGGACCACCTGGCCTGGAACGGCAGCAGCGCCGTGACCGGGCGGCCGAACGGAGCGGCGGCGGCGGCCTCGCCGATGTTCCATGCGCCCATGGCGTGGGTCAGATCCAGCCCGGTGTGCGGACGCCAGCCCGGCTGTCCCGCTTTCAGCCCCAGGTTATAGCCGTCGGGCGACGTGCCCACGCCCTGGTAGTAGGCGTTCTGCACATCCGCGCCGGTGGCGCCGTCGTAGCGCACGCCGTCGCGGTCGGCGCGCTTGTCGCGCGTGTAGCGCGCGCCCGCCGTCAGCGTCCAGGTCGGGGCGAAGTCCCAGTCGCCCTGGCTGAAGATGGCGCGCGAGTCGATGGTGCGGTGCGCCTGCGAGAAGAAGTTGCTGAAGGTCGGCGAGGCAAACGCGGTGTTACCCACCATATTCTCGTTGGCCGAGTAGTTACTGTTCGTCTCGTGCATCGAGAACAGGCCGGCCACGTAGCGGAACTTGTCCCAGCTTTGCTTCAACTGCGCCTCTGCCACGTTGGAGCGAAAGCTTGACGAGGTGACGTGGTTCTGAATGTCGTTGACCGGGTAGGTGCACAAGGCGCCCGTGCAGCCGGCCGCGCCGTAGGGCGAGAGCCACTGGCCCGGATTGGCCGGGTCCGGGCGGCGGAACACGTAGTTCACATTAAACGGGAATGGGTGCAGCGTCGAGCCGTCCAGGCGCTGGCGCCGTTCCAGGTTGGTGTGAGCGGCCACGAAGTCGAGCTGGGTGACCTGACTGACCTTCCAGTTCAGGCGCGCGTTGACGCTGTACTGGTCCTGGCGGGAATCGCCCGGCACGTTGGCCAGGAAGCTGTCCTGCGGCAGGCGGCAGGCGTAGCGCGTGCCTTGCGCCATGGCGCAGTCCTGGGTCTGCATCCAGCCGGGCGAGGTGTTGGTGTACTTCTCGTACGTGATACCCAGATTGACGTCGTCGCTGATCTTGTAGAGCGAGCCGAGTCGGTAGGCGCTTTGCTTGACGGCGCCGTAGTATTCGGACGGGTCGAGCTTGCGGTTGTAGCGCTGGTCCACCAGCGGCACGCCTGCCGGGTAGTTGAAGTCGACGCCGGCGCTGTTTTTGCCTTGCGGGCCGGCGGTGAAATCCTGCAGCTGGTTGTAGAAGCTGTCGCGCGACTTGGTGTTGGCGGCCAGGCGGAACGCCAGCCGGTCGTTCACGCGCAGGTTCTGAATCAGCGTGTAGTTACGCAGCTGGTAGTCGCCCAGTTCGGCGGAGATGCTGCCGTAGGTAGCGGAGGTGTCGGGCTTTTCGGGCAGCACGTTGATGCTGCCAGCGGTCGAGTTGCGCCCGAACAGGGTGCCCTGCGGGCCGCGCAGCACTTCCACCTGTCTTAAGTCGAACGTCAGGGCGCGCGCGGCCTGCGGGCGCGGCTGGAAGATGCCATCGACGTGAAAGCCCACCGCGCCTTCGCCAATCTCGGTGCTGGTGGTGGTGCCGGTGATGCCGCGGATGACCACGTTGGGCTGGCCGGCATTGGTCGCCTCGCTGATCTGCACGTTCGGCATCTGGTTATTCAGGTCGGTCAGGTTGCTGACCCCTTTGTCGCGCAAGTCCTCCTGGCCGATGGCCGTGACGGACAAGGGCG
>CALRYE020000287.1:0-3391 GCA_943372275.1 Janthinobacterium lividum | reverse complement strand
GTTCCACAGCCTTCCCGGCCGGGGTCCAGCCCCGTGATCGTCCGCGCGCGGCACATTGTTTGGTGCCATACACTGCCGAAAGTTTGTTAGCGCTAACGATTATTGTCTGAACGACGCAACACTGCACGGTGCAAGGTCGGGAGCGTTCGCCCTTGGACGCCGTGTCCTGTCGTCGCGCCCATCCCATATGCTGCCACGCAGCATAAAAATCACTTTACAAAATTCTAAAGTTGGATAGACTTGCACGCTGATGTTAGCGCTAACTTAATTTTGAAAGCAGCATGGATAATCCGATCAATAAACAAGGCCAGGCGACGCGCTGGGTCGTCATGGGCGTGAGCGGCTGCGGCAAGAGCACCGTGGGCAAAGCCCTGGCCGCCGCGCTGGACGTACCGTTTGTCGAAGGCGACGAATTTCATCCGGAAGCGAACGTCATCAAGATGTCGGCCGGCTTCGCCCTGACCGATGCCGACCGCGCCGACTGGCTCGATTCGCTGCAAGGGCAGATCCGCAGCGCCATGCAGGACAACCGCGGCCTGGTGGTGTCGTGTTCGGCGCTCAAGCGCCGCTACCGCGACCAGCTGCGCCAGGGCGATCCGGGCTTGCGCTTTGCGCACCTGGTCGGCGAGCGCGAGACCATCGCAGTACGCATGCAGGCACGCGTGGGCCACTACATGCCGCCGTCGCTGCTGGAAAGCCAGCTGCGCGACCTGGAGCCGCTGCAGGACGACGAAGCCGGGCTGCGCCTCGATATCGGCACCGCGCCGGCGCAACTGGTCGAGCAGATTCTGGTGAGCGCGGCGCGTTAAGACCCGCGCCGACAGCACCTGAACGCGAACCAGGAAAACACGAGCCGAGAACACGAACAAGAGCACGAACAAAAACGCAAACAAAAACACGATCAACGCCACGGGACAAGTGGCGCAGCGGTACAGCCAGGCAGCACAGACAGGGCGGCGCGCACCAGGCGCGTGACGCGGCCGCCACATAATTTATTAAAACAGTTGGGAGACAAAATGCGCAAACCTATCCAGAAATCCCTCATGAGCCTGGCCGTCGCCAGCGCCTGCTGGTCGATCGCCGTGCCGGGCTACGCCCAGCAGGCGGCGCCCGCCACGGCGCAGTCGGCGGACGACGCCGCCAAAGCCGCCGACACCGCGGTTACCGGTGCCACCCCGGCCGTCGCTGACGCCCCGGCGGCGCCCACCGGTCCCGACGCGGTCGTCACCGTGTCCGGTTCGCGCATCGCCGCGCGCGGCTTCACCCAGCCTACGCCGACCACCACCCTGAGCGCCGCCGACCTGGCCAAGAACGCCCAGCCTAACGTGTTCAAGACCATTTCCGAACTGCCGGCGCTGCAAGGGTCCACGGGCCGCACCACCAGCACCAACAGCACCAGCAGCGGCATCCAGGGCTTGTCGTCGCTGAGTCTGCGCGGCCTGGGCCCGATCCGCACCCTGACTCTGCTCGACGGCCAGCGCGTGGTCGGCGCCAACGTCACCGGCGTGACCGACGTGAGCCAGTTCCCGCAGCTGCTGATCCGCCGCGTCGACGTGGTTACCGGCGGCGCGTCCGCCTCGTACGGCTCGGACGCCGTGGGCGGCGTGGTCAACTTCATCACCGACAAAAAATTCAAGGGCTTCAAGGCCAACGTCCAGGGCGGCATGACCACCTATGGCGACGACGAGAACGGCACGCTGCAAGCCGCCTGGGGCAAGGGCTTCCTGGACAACAAGCTGCACGTGACCCTGAGCGCCGAGTACAGCCGCGAAAAGGGCGTCGAATCGCCGCGCTTCGGCGAAGTCGGCGCGCATGGCCGCGACTGGTACAAGAACCCGGCCTACCTGGTGCGCCCGATCGCGCTGACCACCGACGGCAAGCCGCAGTACACCGTCATCCAGCACGCGCAGCAATACCAGTACGCCAAGTACGGCCTGATCACCCAGGGCCCGCTGCAGGGCACGGGCTTCGGCGTGGGCGGCGCGCCCTACCAGTTCCAGTACGGCTCGAACGGCACGCCGGACGGCCGCGGCGGCGTCAACGGGTGCTTCAACGGCCTGTGCGTCGGCGGCGACTTGAGCGGCAGCGTCGGCGCCGGCACCACCTTGGGCATGGACCTGTCGCGCAAGGTGGCGTATTCGCGCGTCAGCTACGACCTCAATGACGACAACGAGATCTACTTCACCCTGAACCTGGCCGAAGTGGCGTCCAAATTCAATCCGAATCCGGGTGCGGCGCGCAACGACAACCTGACCATCCAGTGCGATAACCCGTACCTGCCGGCCTCGATTGCCGCAGCCTGCGTGACCAACAACATCAAGAACTTCAAGTTCGGCACCTCCAACGCCAGCTTCCCGCGCGACATTCTGGTGCAGCCGGAGCGGCAGCAGCAGCGCCTGGTGGTTGGCGCCAACGGCAAGTTCGACGCCCTCGGCAAGGAATGGAAATACGACGCCTATGTCGAGCATGGCCAGAACAGGATCGAAATCAACGTCGACAATATCCTGCTGGTGGACCGCTACATCAACGCCATCGACGCCGTACGCGGCCCGGACGGCAGCATCATCTGCCGCAACCCGCTTGCCGTCGGCTCGGGCTGCAAACCGTTCAACGTGATCGGCGACGTGCCGGTCGATCCGGCCGCGCTGGCCTACATCCAGCCGGCCAACGGCCCGCGCCAGTATTCCAAGCAGAAGCAGGACGTGGCCAGCTTCAACATCAACGGCGAGCCGTTCAACTCGTGGGCCGGCCCGATCGCGGTCGCCACCGGTGCCGAGTACCGCAAGGAGCAGTACTTCGTGCGCGGCGACCCGTACGGCAACGGCGTATTTGCCGACAGCCCGAATACGCCCGACTATCCGGCCGATCCGGTGCTGCGCAACCCGGCGGGTAACCACTGGTACGCGGGTAACTACCACAACGCCAACGGCTCCTACACCGTCAAGGAAGCGTACGTCGAGCTGAACGTGCCGGTGCTGAAGTCGGAAGCCTGGGGTGACCTGAACCTGAACCTGGCCGACCGCCGCACCAAATACAGCACCTCCGGCAGCGTGGAAAGCTGGAAGCTGGGCGCGTCGTGGAAGACCGGTGTGGACGGCCTGCGTCTGCGCGCCGTGACCTCGCAAGACGTGCGCGCGCCGAACCTGTCGGAGCTGTACGCCGCGCCCGTGGTGGTCAACAACAACGTGGCGTTCCAGGGCACCAACCTGCAGATCCAGCAGCGCACCATCGGCAACACCAACCTGCGCCCTGAAATCGCCCGCAACACGGTGTTCGGCATCGTGATGAACCAGCCTGGCTGGGCGCCCGGGTTTTCCGCCTCGGTCGACTACTTCGACATCAAGGTGCGCGACGTGATTTCGACCTTATCACCGCAGCAGGAAGTCGACCT
>CALRYE020000286.1:0-3549 GCA_943372275.1 Janthinobacterium lividum | reverse complement strand
GCCGGCCCGGGCCAGGCTGGGATCGCGCCAGTTCAGCGCCAGCCCGACCGGCAGCACCAGCAGGCGCGCGTATTTTTTCAGGGCCGTTGCCATGTCCGCGTCGGGGGCGATGGTCCAGGCGCAGGCGATGACGTACAGCGCCAGCAGGGTCAGGGCCAGCAGGCCGGGCGGGGCGCGCAGGCTGCGGCGCAGCGCCGGGCTGGTGGCCAGCGCCGGGATGAATGCGATGAGGGCAAGGCCGATGAACAGATTGACCAGCGCCGTGGCGAACGGCACTGCGAATAAGGCCATCAGGAACAGCATCCGGATGGTCCGCTCGATGCGCGTGAGTGGGTAGATTGGAGAATCGGTCTTCAAGGGGTGGTACGCCTGTAATTACTGTATGTTTATTATCTTGCGCATTTTACAGCACGGGACCCGGCCGGCTGCCGCGCCGCCTTTCTGGTGCGAACGCGCCTGTCTGTGCGAAAATGCCAGCGGTTCGCGCTCCCGCGAACGCAACATGGATGCAAAGATTTCGATGGAAAGCACGATGGAAAACAGCGTTGTCGCCCGGCGTTTGATGGCAGTGGTGAAGCCTTACCGCGCGCGCGCGCTGCTGGCGCTGGTGTGCATGGCCGGCACCGCGTCGACCCAGCCCATGCTGGCCCACGCGCTCGAACTGCTGATCGACAAAGGCTTCACCGCCAAGGTCCCGTTCAGCCTGTGGCTGGTGCCGGCGGTGCTGCTGTCGATCTTTGTCCTGCGTGGCGTGTTTACGTTTTCCACCGCCTACCTGAACAACTGGGTCATGAGCCGCGTGCTCAACGACCTGCGCGGCATGGTGTTCGACCGCCTGCTGCGCCTGCCGGTGGCGCGCTTTCACGAGGAATCGACTGGCCGCGTGATCAACACGGTGGTGGGCGACGTGCGCCAGGTGGTCGACATGATCAACTCGGTGTTCCTGGCCTTCGTGCGCGACGTGCTGGTGGTGGTGTTCCTGATGGTCGGGCTGATGCTGCTGAACTGGCAGCTCACGCTGGTGGCGCTGGTGATCGTGCCCGTGACGGCGGTGGTGGTGCGCGCCACCACCAAGCGCATCCGCAGCCTGAACCGCGACAACCAGCGCGTCACCGGCGAGATGACGCAGGTGGTCGAAGAGGCCGCGCGCGGCCACCAGGTGATCCGGGTGTTTGCCGGCGAGCGCTATGAACGGCGCCGCTTCGAGCAGCGCAGCGAAGCGCTGCGCGGCTTTTCCCAGCGCCTGACGGTGGCCTCGGCCGCCACCGTGCCGGTGACCCAGATCGCCACCGCCGTGGCGGTGTCGGTGGTGATCGTGCTGGCGCTGCGGGCCGGCATGAGCGCCGGCGAATTCTCCAGTTTCATCACGCAGATGCTGATGCTGCTGGCGCCCTTGAAGGCGCTGGTGGAAGTCAACGGCCCGATGCAGCGCGGTATGGCGGCGGCGGAAACCGTGTTCGGCATGGCCGATTCGCCCGCCGAGCCCGATCCCGGCACGCGCGTGCTCGGGCGCGCCCGCGGCGATCTGCGCTTCGAGAACGTCACGTTCCGCTATTCCGACAAGGACCCGGTGGCGCTCACCGACGTGACGCTGGATATCGCCGCCGGCCAGACCGTGGCGCTGGTGGGCATGTCGGGCGGGGGCAAATCGACCCTGGTCAGCCTGGTGGCGCGCTTTTACAGTCCCCAGTCCGGCCGCATGCTGCTCGACGGCGTGCCCTACGACGAGATCAAGCTGGCCAGCCTGCGCGCCCAGATGGCGCTGGTGGGCCAGAACGTGGTGCTGTTCGACGACACGCTGGGCGCCAACATCGCCTACGGCGCCGAGACGGTGGACCCGGTTCGGCTGGAGGCCGCCGTGCGCGCCGCGCACCTGGCCGACGTGGTGGCGGCGCTGCCGCAGGGGCTGGACACGCCGATCGGCGAAAACGGCATGCGCCTGTCGGGCGGCCAGCGCCAGCGCGTGGCGATCGCCCGCGCCATCTACAAGGATGCGCCCATCCTGATCCTGGACGAAGCCACTTCGGCGCTCGACAACGAATCCGAACGGGCCGTGCAGGCCGCGCTGGAAACGCTGATGGCGGGGCGCACCACCCTGGTCATCGCGCACCGTCTGTCGACCATCGAGCGGGCCGACCGCATCGTCGTGGTCGACCAGGGCCGCATCGTCGAGAGCGGCCGTCACGAGGAGCTGCTGGCCATGGGCGGCATGTACGCCAACCTGTACCACCTGCAGTTCGCCAAGGTGCCGGCATGAAGGCTTCCCCGCGCACCCTGGTCATTTCGCCGAACTGGATCGGCGACGCCGTGATGGCGCAGCCGCTGCTGGCGCTGATCAGCCGCCGCCACCCGACTCGCGCCATCGATGTGCTGGCGCCGCCGTCGGTGGCGCCCGTGTGGCGCGCGATGGCCGAAGTCGACACGGTGCTGGAGACGCCGTTTCGCCATGGCGCGCTGCAGCTGCGCGAGCGCTGGCGCTACGCCCAGGTGCTGCGGGCGCGCGGCTATGCCGATGCCTATGTGCTGCCCAATACGCTCAAGTACGCGCTGATACCGTGGCTGGCAGGGATCCCCGTGCGGGTCGGCTACAAGGGCGAGATGCGCCATGGGCTGATCAACGTCATGCACCACGACGACAAGCCAAAGCGGCCGATGGTGCCGTTCTACGCGGCGCTGGCCGACGCGCCCCATTCCCCGCTGCGCGCCGGCGTGCCCCGTCCTTCAATGCGGGTGGGGCCCGATTACGCGTCGGACGTCTGTGCGCGCCTGGGGCTGGCGCTGGACCGGCCGCTGGTGCTGTTTGCGCCCGGCGCCGAATTCGGCGCGGCCAAGCGCTGGCCGGCGCGCCATTTTGCCGCGCTGGCGCAGGAGATTTTCAAGCTCGATCCGGGGGCGCAGGTGGCGCTGCTGGGGTCACCGAAGGATAAAGAGGCGGGCGACGCGATCATCGCGCTGGCGCAGGATGCGCGCATCGTCAACGTGGCCGGCGCCACCAAGCTCGATGAAGCCATTGCCCTCATTGCGCGGGCCAATGCGGTGGTGGCCAACGACTCGGGGCTGCTGCACATTGCGTCGGCGCTGAACCGGCCGGTGGTGGCGTTGTACGGGCCGACCGATCCGGATCACGCGCCGCCGTTTTCGGATCTGGCGCGCTCGATGTCGCTGCGGCTGGACTGCGCGCCGTGCAAGCAGCGCGAGTGCCCGCTCACGCACCACAACTGCATGGAGCAGATGGGGGCGGGGATGGTGTGGCAGGAATTGCGGCAGATGGTGTGAGGCGCGCTAGCGCTCACCACAAACGTAGGATCCGCTGTCCCCGCGCAGGGCTGGGCGCCCCCGCGTAGGACCCATGCTGAGCATGCAGTACTGGCGAGGCTGGCTCAGCATGGATCCTCGCCTGCGAGGGTGTCGCGAAAGGTAACGTAACTCTAGGCCACCAACTTCAAAACCGTCATTCCCGCGCATGCGGGAACCCATGCTGAGCCGGCTTCCATAGTGCTGCATGCTCAGCATGGGTCCCCGCTTTCGCGGGGATGACGGAGCAAATGG
>CALRYE020000285.1:0-3663 GCA_943372275.1 Janthinobacterium lividum | reverse complement strand
GGAAAACCATGCCGGTGTTCGTCGAGAAAATGGTTTACGATTTACCGCGTATTTACATCAACGGGGGCCGCCGCGGCTATCTGGTCGGCATGGCGCCGCAGGAGCTGGAGCGCTTGCTGGCCGCGCGCGCGGTCGAAGTGGCGCTGAAGTAAGGGCTGCGCGGACGATCCTGGCCATCCCATCTACCGGTGCCACGGGGGCCAGATCATCATCACGGCTTATCTGCGTTTGCTGCGGTACTTTTTTCACGGGTGAACTTGACGTCGAACGGACCGGACACCAGCTGCCCGCCGGCAGCGCCTGCGCCCGGCAGACGCAGTTCAAGCTCGCGCGACAGCACGAACAATACGGTCGGTGACGCAGCAAACAGCGGTTCGACGACCCCTTCACGGATTGAAAACATCAGCTGTCCACCCTGCTCGAGAATATCGAAGCTGCCCAAGTCCTTGATGGCGTAACGGCCGGCCAGTTCGCTGCGACGGGCCGCCGTCAGATGAATGGCCTGGCGCACCGCCGTCTGCTTGCCGCGCCAGTTATATTCCGCAGCAATGGCGCGCAGCACGCTGTGCGCCAGTTCGTCGCCGCCGTCGCCATTTGTCATGATCACCGCGCCATCGCCCTGCTTGACGAATGCATGGAGGGTGTTTTGATAGCCCTTGTTGCTGCCGCCATGCGCGAACGCCAGCGCAGCGTTCTTTCCCTGCATCTCGAACCCCAGTGCGTAGCCGTTCTTGACAGGCGTGAGCAGCGTGCGCGCCGTGCTTGCAGTCAAAATCGCGCCAGGGTGTCCGGCCGCGCTGCGCTGAACGCCAATGGCAAACCGCGCCAGGTCGCTGGCCGTGGTCCACATTCCCGCAGCGGCCAGTTCGGGGTAGGTATACGCGCCGCCCGCGTAGGGTTTACCTTGCGCATCATGCGGTTGCGCGGCGTTGGCTTTGAGCGGCGCCGCAAGCGGCTGCAAGAAGGTGCTGCGTGTCATGCCGAGCGGCGTGAGCACCGTGTCGGCAAGCTGTTTGCCAAAAGCGCGGCCGCTGCGGTCGACGATGGCCTGCTGCACCACCGAATAGCCGCCGCCGGAATAGCGCCAGGTGCTGGCGGGCAAGGTATCGATGCGCACGGCCGCACTGTTGGCGGGCGCGGCGCCGTCGAGCAATTGCTTGAGGGTGGGTACGGCTTGCCCGGCCGCATAGCCGCCGAAGCCGGACACCGTGGTGCCAGCCGTGTGCGACAGCAATTGGCGCAAGGTCGCATGGCTGCCGCCGGGGCCAGGTGGCAGTTTCCAGCCGACCAGTGCCTGGTTGATGTCGGCATCCAGATCGAGTTGCCTGGCCTGCACCATGTGCAGCGCCGCGACCGCACTCACCGGTTTGCTGATCGATGCTGCCTGGAATAGCGTGTCGGCAGTCACTGCCGGACCGCCCGCATGGGTCACGCCGTAACCCTTGGCCCAGGCAATGGCGCCGTTGCGGATCACCGCAACGCTCACGCCCGGCACACGCAGGCGCGCCATTTCCTCGGCCAGCGTACGGGTCGGCACGGGTTTGCCTGCAAGCGCCACAGCGGGACGCAGGCCACGCTCGATGCGGTTGACATCCTCGTTCGCGGAGGCCGGCATGGCGTTTATGCCGAGGACCAACGCGAGGCTTACCTGACTGTGCAATCCGAGCATGGGTATCCGTGTAAAAGTGCATTCATCAACAGCCGGCGTGTCACCGGTCCGGCATCCTAGTCGCGGGCCGGCGGCTGACGCGGTCCCTTGACCGGCAGCTTGGGCAACGGCCTGGCCAGCAGGATGCCGATCAGCGCGCCGCCGAACAGCCCGCCCACGTGGGCCGCGTTGTCGATCTGCAGGATCAGCATGCCCAGCGCCAGGTTGACCAGCACGATGGGGATGGTGCGCCCGCGGATCGATTGCATCACCGTCTTGGGCACCTCGTTGCGCGGGTGCAGCACGAACGACAGCATGCCGCCGATCACGCCGAAGATCGCGCCCGAGGCGCCCGCGCCATTGGCGGTGGGGTGCCACAGCAGGCTGACCGTTTCACCGAACAGCCCGGCAAAGATATACAGGGCCAGAAAGCGCCAGCTGCCATACAGGCGCTCGACGATGGGGCCGACCTGCGCCAGCGCCACCATATTAATGATCAGGTGCAGCAGGCCGAAGTGAATAAACGTGGAGGTGAGCAGGCGCCACCACTGGCCGGTGAGCGTGCGCGGACCGAAGTTCGAGCCCCAGCGGATGGTCACTTCGGGGTGGGCCGTGATGATGCCCGCGCCGGCAATGGCCATCAGGATAAAAATCAGCACGTTCAGCCCGACCAGCACGGGGGTGGTGATGACGCGCTTGCTGACCTTGTCGAGCTGGTCGGAAAACAGGTCTTCCTCCGCGCGCGTGCGGATGAAGTCGTGGGTCTGGCGCTTCGACATCATGGCGGCGGCCGCGTTGGCGGTCTTGATGCTGTCGGTGGTGAAGCGCACCCGCAGCGGCGTGGTGCGGGTGCCGCCCCAGACGTCGAAGTAGACGGTGGCGTCGATGGCCTCGACGTCGAAGATATCCTGCTGGGCGAATGTGTGCGTCTTCATGCCCGGGCGCAGCAGGCGGCTGCCCGTAAGCGAGATCTGCTCGCTGTCGATGCGTACCTGTCCCTTGCCATACAGGCCGACCGCCTTGGCTCTGCCGAACCAGCCGGAAAAACTGACTTCCAGCGTGGTGGCGGCGGCGTGGTCGGGCAAAACGGCGGCTTCGTGCTGCATCGGGTCTTCCTGCATGATAGATGCGCCGTAGTTTAGCATTTGGTCGCTACGGCGTTCGGGTTGCGGATAAAATGCATGCGCGCCGCAAGGCATGATGGCCGCGTGACGTGCACCAGCAGACTACCAATAAGAAAGAGACCCCATGAACACCGTGATTTTCACCATCGTCGCCTATCTGATCGGCTCGATTTCCTTCGCCGTCGTGATGAGCCGGGCATTCCGCCTGTCCGACCCGCGCACCTATGGCTCCAAGAATCCTGGCGCCACCAATGTGCTGCGCAGCGGAAACAAGGCGGCGGCCATCGCCACCCTGATCGGCGACGCCGCCAAGGGCTGGTTCGCGGTCTGGCTGGCCAAGCTGCTGGCCGACCAGTACGGCGTGGACGACAGCGGCATTGCGCTGGTCGCGCTGGCGGTGTTTCTGGGTCACCTGTGGCCCGTGTTTTTCCGCTTTGTAGGCGGCAAGGGCGTGGCCACGGCGCTGGGCGTGCTGCTGGGAATCAACGTCTGGCTGGGCCTGGCCACGCTGGTGACGTGGATGGTGGTGGCGTACGCATTCCGCTATTCCTCGCTGGCCGCGCTGATTGCCGCCGTGTTCGCGCCGTTTTACTATGGTTTGCTGTTCGGCTTCGACGTCATCTTCTTTGCCGTGCTGGCCATGTGCGCGCTGCTGCTGATGCGCCACAGTAAGAACATCGGCAATCTGCTGGCCGGCAAGGAAAGCCGCATCGGCAGCAAGGCCGCCCCCGCCGGCAAGGACGTGCCCAAAAAGAAAGCTGGCCAAAACCCCAAGTAACATTGCGGCGTCGCCCGGCGCGCGCCTGTCACAGACGCCTTCGCGCGCCGGCATTGTACTTTCTCACGCAAAACTCCTCATGATCCAGCACAAGCGCCTCTTAACGGGGCGCT
>CALRYE020000284.1:0-3750 GCA_943372275.1 Janthinobacterium lividum | reverse complement strand
CGGGCCAGCACGCAGTACCCGCACGACTCGCGGCCGGCGGCGCAGCATGCCGACCAGATGACGCCGAACGCCCCCGTGACCGAGGCGCACGCCATGCGCACGGGCGGCGCCGACAGCGATCCGGCGGTGCAGCTGCACACGTCGCAGTCGCGCGTGTTCATGGCGCCCGGCGAGACGGCCGTGTTCTCGCTGCGCGCGCAGGATGCCGAGGGCCGCGTGCTGCCGCTGGTGGTCACGCGCGCGCTGGCCCAGGGCATGACGTACCACGGCGCGCGCG
Source organism: Janthinobacterium lividum (assembly GCA_943372275.1). GTDB lineage: Bacteria > Pseudomonadota > Gammaproteobacteria > Burkholderiales > Burkholderiaceae_D > Telluria_A > Telluria_A lividum_A. The sequence continues at coordinate 3,473 of CALRYE020000284.1, read as the reverse complement.
CCGCGCCCCAGGTCGCGCTGGCCTTCGCCGACGACGGGCAAGGCGCCGATGTCCGGGCCGGCGACGGCGCCTACGCCGGCACGCTGGCGCCGGCGCAGACCGGGCTGGCCGGGTTCGCCGGCACCATCCGCACCGAGGTGCGCTACAGCGTCAACGGGCGCAATGGCTTGGCGCTGTTCGACGTGATCTACACGCCGGAGGTGCCGGCCGTGTGGCTGGGCGCGCCGCGCGAGGTGGTGGAAGACGGCTCGCTGGTCTACGTGCTCAAGGCGCAGGTGCGCCAGGCCGGGCGGTATGTGGTCAGCGGGCGGGTGGACGACGCGCGCGGCCAGCCGTTCGCGCTGGCCAGCTTCAACGATGTGCTCGCGGCCGGGCCGAACGACGTGCGCCTGCGCGTGTTCGGCAAACTCCTGCGCGACGCCGCGCCCGCGCAGCCGCTGACCCTGCGCGACGTGGACGGCTACCTGCTGAGAGAAGATGCCGATCCCGACCGCGCCCTGATGGCGCGCCTGGAGGGGCCGGTATTGACCGGCAAGGCGCATGCGTTCAGCCGCTTTTCCGACGCCGAATGGCAGGGCGAGGAGCGCACCCGCTACCTCGACGAGTTCGCGCGCGACGCCATCGCGGCCCGCGCGGCGCTGGCCCGATTCGATCCGTCGGCGCCGCTGCCGGCGGTGCCATGTCCGATCGCGGCCCCGCAAGCGGTAAAATAGCGGGTTAAACACGGATTTTGAAAGCACAGCATGTCGATACAATGGTACCCCGGCCACATGAACGCCGCCCGCAAGAAGGCGGCCGAACAGATGGAGAACACCGACCTGGTGATCGAGGTGCTCGACGCGCGCCTGCCCGAAGCGAGCTGCAACCCGATGGTCGAAGAGCTGCGCCTGTTCCGCCAGCGCCCGTGCCTGAAGATCCTCAACAAGGTCGACCTGGCCGATCCGGCCGCCACCGCAGCCTGGAGCGCGTATTACAACAACCAGGAAGGCGTGACGGCGTACGCCATGACGACCAAGAAGCCGGGCGACGTGGCGCGCATTCCCGACCTGTGCCAGTCGCTGGCGCCGCACCGGGGCGTGCCGACCAAGCCGCTGCGCATCATGATCATGGGCATCCCCAACGTGGGCAAGTCCACGCTGATGAATGCGCTGCTGAAGAAAAAGGTCGCCAAGGTGGGCGACGAGCCGGCCGTGACCAAGATGCAGCAGAAGCTTTATCTCGGCAAAAACATCATCCTGGTCGACACGCCGGGCATGCTGTGGCCAAAAATCGCGCTGGCCAGCGACGGCCTGATGCTGGCGGCCAGCCACGCGATCGGCTCGAACGCGCTGATCGAAGACGAGGTGGCGGTGTTCCTTGCCGAAGTGCTGCTGGAGCGCTATCCGCAGCTGCTCACGGCGCGCTACGGCTTCAAGACCGAAGGCCTGGACGGCATTGCCGTGGTGGAGGGCGTGGCGGCGCGGCGCGGCTTCCGCCAGAAGGGCGGCGACCTGGATTTCGAAAAGGCCTCGCACATCTTCCTGCAGGATTACCGCACCGGCGCGCTGGGGCGCATCAGCATGGAGACGCCCGAGTCGCGCGCGCTCAGGCTGGCCGAGCACGATGCGCTGATGGCCGAGAAGGCAGCCAAGGCGGCCGCGATCGCTGCCGAGAAGGCGGCCAATTCGGCGCGGGGCAAGCGCGGCACGTAAGAGCGGAATGTGATCGAGGCACGCCGAGATCCAGATGCCTTCGAAGTACGACAGCAAACAACCACTTTACCGCGGTTAACGTCTTCCCCGCGCAGACGGGGACCCATACCACCTGTGCGCAGAGGCGCTATGGCTCCCCGCCTGCGCGGGGAAACGGTTTTGCGTTAACGAGCCGATCACGCCGAGTCGATCGCACCGAGCCGATCGCGCCGAGCCGATCGCGCCGAGTCGATCGCACCCCGGCTCAACCACCGCCGACCGCGTCCCCAAACCTGAAACTCGACACCGCCAGACTGCCGAAAAACGCCTCCTCGTGATACACGCAGGCGGCGGTCTCCTGCTCGGCCGCTCCCAGCGCCACCATCAGCGGCAGCAGGTGCTCTTCGCGCGGATGGGCCAGCCGCGCATACGGCGCCTCGTCCCAGTGCAGCAGCGCCGTCGAGCGCTCGGAGGGCGGCAACTTCAGCAGCGTCAACTGCAGCCACGCGTCGAACGCATGCGAGGCCGCCTTGCCGGACGGCCCGAACGCGCGCAGGTTGTGATAACTGAGCCCGCTACCGATGATCAGCACCCCCTCGCCGCGTAACGGCGCCAGCGCGCGCCCCATGGCCAGATGCGTGGCCGGATCCAGCCCATGCTTGAGCGACAGCTGCACCACCGGCACGTCGGCCTGCGGATACACCGGATACAGCATCGAAAACGTGCCGTGGTCGAAGCCGCGCTGCGCGTCGAGCGCCACCGCCTGCCCGGCCGCGCCCAGCAGATCGGCCACCCGCTGCGCCAGCGCGGGCGAGCCGGGCGCGTCGTAGCGCACCTGATAGGTATGCGGCGGAAAGCCGCCATAATCGTAAATCATGGGGGGATGCGCGCCAGAGGACACGGTCGCTTCCCGCTCTTCCCAGTGGCCGGAAATGACCAGCACCGCCTTGGGCTTGCCGCCGACCTGCTCGCGCATGGCCACCAGCGACGCTTCCAGCTGGTCGTAGATGGAGCCGTACTGCTCTTTCATGAACGGCCAGGGGCCACCGCCGTGCGAGACGAAGTAAGTGGGCAGCAGGGCAGTCATGGCGTCTCCAGTTGCGGTTCAGGATGATGGTTCAATACAGGCACATGATGCCGCGATCCGCAAAATCAATGGCGCTGTCCTCGTTAAGTATAGATTTTGAACTTCAACCCAGCAGTAACGGTCCAAACAGCATCCCTCCACAGTGGAGTCAGGCATGCGGCGCCGTTCCTTCTCAACCCTGTTGGGTCAGCTAAAAACTCTATCGCCACAGCAACGCGATGTGGCGCTGCTTGCCTTGCAGTCCATCAGCCAGTACCAGCGCGTGGTGACGACCGTGGAGTCGGCCCGTGCGGCTCGCCTGGCGTGTCCCCTCTGCCATTGCCGGGAGCATCGGCGTCATGGCCAGGCCAACGGGCTGCAACGGCATCGCTGCTGCGCCTGTGGCCGCACGTTTAATGCGCTGAGCGGCACGCCACTGGCGCGCCTGCGTCACAAGGACAAGTGGCTCGACTACTGCGACACGCTGCTCGATCCGGCCACCACGGTGCGTCGCGCCGCCAGGCGCGTGCAGGTGCACAAGAACACCAGCTTCCGCTGGCGCCACCGCATTCTCACCTGGGTCAAGCTTGACCGCCAGCTGCCCCTGCGTGGCATCGTGGAGGCCGACGAGATGTACGTGCTGGAATCGGAAAAAGGCGCGCGCAAGCTGAGCCGCAAGGCACGCCGCCATGGCGGCCGGGCCAGCAAGCGCGGCATTTCCAGCGAACAGGTGTGCG
>CALRYE020000283.1:0-3752 GCA_943372275.1 Janthinobacterium lividum | reverse complement strand
CCAGAAACCGCGGTCGCCGACGAACTGGGCGACCCGAAAAAGATCGCCATGACGCTGCGCGCCAATGCGCACATGAGCGCGTTCAAGCAGCGCCGCAACCCGGTCGACGTGCTGCGCCTGCTGGTGTCGGTGGTCGGCCTGGCCATCTTCAACCTGTTCATGGTGGTGCCGGCGATGGTCTACGCGGCGCTGCTGGCGGCGGTGTACGTGGCCGCACTGGGCTTTTACGTGGGCGGCATCGCCATCACGTCCAGCGGCATGGCCGGGGCGCGTGAACTGGTGCTGACCAGTCCTTTCCAGCACGTGCGCATGCGCGACAATGACGCGGGTACCGGCGCCGGCGCGGGTAACGAGCGCGAAATCGTCGTCGTGATCGGTCAGGGCGGCGTCAATATCAGCGGCCAGCCGGCGCCGCCCGGGGCGCGCCAGGACGACGACGCCAAGGGCCAGACCATCCGCATCATGTCCGACGTCGCCCCGGGAACGCGCACCACGCAAACGCTGCTGGGGCTGTGCATTCTATTGGGCGGCATCACGCTGTTCCTGCTTGGGCTGGTGCTCACGCGCTACACGCTGGTCGGGGTCAGGCGTTACACCCAGATGAACATTTCGCTCCTCAAGGGCCACTGAGAACACCATGCGCACTCTGCTCAAAGTCGGATTCGCCCTGCTGATGCTGGCGTTTGCCCTGATAGCCCTGTCGTACAGCATGCTGCGCGCCGGCGGCACCCCGGGCGTGGTCAACACCGAAGGCCGCAACATCGCCAGCGAAACGCGCAGCGTGGGCGCCAGCATCCGCGCCATCGATTTGTCGGGGCCGATCGACCTGACCATGCGCCAGGGGGCGGTGCCGTCGCTGGTGGTCAAGGGCGAACAGCGCCTGCTGGGCAACGTCGAGACGCTGCAGGAAGGCGCCACCCTGCACATCGGCATCAAGGGCATGCTGCTGCACCATCGCCAGCCCTTGCAGGTGACCCTGATCGTGCCGTCGATCGACAGCATCAACGTGTACGGCAGCGGCGACAGCACCATCAACGGCTTCAGCGGCGAGCGCATCACGGTGCGCCTGAGCGGGGCCGGCGACGTCAAGTTCAATGGCCGCTACAAGGAGGTGGTCGGGACCTTGCAGGGCTCGGGCGACATGGAACTCAATGGCGGCAGCAGCGACAACGTGGAAGTCGTGCTGATCGGCTCGGGCGACCTGACGGTGGTGGGCAGCAGCAAACGCTTCACGCTTCAGCAGACCGGTTCGGGCGACGTGCACGCCGAGCATATGACGGCGCAGGAAGCCGACGTGTCGCTGCGCGGTTCCGGGCGCGCGGTGGTGACGGTGCGCGACAAGGCCGACATGACCTTGTTCGGCAGCGGCGACATCGAGGTGCATGGCAATCCGGCCGAGCGCAAGGTGCAAGGCACCGGCTCGGGTGAAGTGCGGTTTCTCTAAGCGTTTCGGCACCTTGCCGTTCCTACCGCTGCGTCCCCCAGTCCCTCATTCGCTCATGCGCTCATTCGCTTGCCCTGCGCGCGGCCTAACCAGGCCAGCGCGCCCGCGCCCGCGGCCCGGCCGCTGGCAAAGCAGGCGGTCAGCAAATAGCCGCCGGTGGGCGCTTCCCAGTCCAGCATTTCGCCGGCGCAGAACACGCCCGGCGCGGCGCGCAGCATCAGCGCCTGGTCCAGGGCGTCGAAGCGCACCCCGCCTGCGCTGCTGATCGCTTCATCGATAGGGCGCGCCCGCTTGAGCACCAGCGGCAGCGCCTTTAACGCCGTGGCCAGCGCCGCCGGGTCGGCGTAGTCGTCCTTCGACAGGCATTCGTGCAGCAGCCCCGATTTGACGCCCTTGATCCCCAGCCGGCTTTGCAGGTGGCTCGACAGCGAACGCGCCCCGCGCGGATGCGCCACTTCGGCGGCCACCTTGTGCGCCGAGAGGTCGGGCAGCAGGTCGAGGTAAATGGTGGCGCTGCCATCGCGGGCGATCTGGTCGCGCACAGGCGCCGACAAGGCGTAAATCAGGCTGCCTTCGACGCCGCTTGCGGTGACGACGAACTGCCCCTGGCGCTTGACCGCGTGGCCGCCGGCGTCGGTCCAGCCGATGGCCACCGTGGTCAGCGGCGCGCCCGCGTGGCGGCTGGCGAAGTGGGCGCTCCAGTCGGTGTCGAAGCCGCAGTTCGACGGCGCCAGCGGGGCCACCGCCACGCCGCGCTGTTCCAGTAGCGGCACCCAGGCCCCGTCCGAGCCCAGCCGCTTCCAGCTGGCCCCGCCCAGGTTCAGCAACACGGCGTCGAACTGTTCGACGATCTCGCCCTCCGGCGTGGCGAAGCGCAGCGCCTGCGGGCCTTGCCGCGGCTGCTGCCCCTGCGGCTGCTGCTGCGGCTGCCGATGCGGCTGCGGCTGCGCCTCCCAGCCCAGCCAGCGATAGCGCATGTGCAGGCGCACTCCCGCGTCGCGCAGCCGGTGCAGCCACGCGCGCAGCAGGGGCGCCGCCTTCATATCGGCCGGGAATACGCGGCCCGAGGTGCCCACGAACGTGTCCACGCCCAGGCCGTGAATCCAGGCGCGCACCTGCTCCGGCCCGAAGGATTCCAGCCACGGCGCCACGCTGTCGCTGCGCGCGCCATAGCGCCGCACGAAATCCGCGTAGGGTTCGGCGTGGGTGATGTTCATGCCGCCCTTACCGGCCAGCAGGAACTTGCGCCCGACCGACGGCATGGCGTCGTACAGATCGACCTGCGCGCCGCCGCCGGCCAGCACTTCGGCCGCCATCAGGCCTGCGGGGCCGCCGCCAATCACGGCCACGCGGGCATTTGTCGAAACGCTGGAAGACATGGAGTACTCGGTCGAATGGGGAAGCCGGGATTGTAGTCGAGATCAGGCGTACGGCATATGTAAAGCTTACTTGACATCGGCTGCGGAACTGCTAGGATGTAAAGCATACTTTACTACATGGGAGAAGGTCGATGGCTGCGGAACCACGGTTTTCCAGGCACGAGAAAAAGCTGGGCGGCGTCTATCTGATGGAACTGCTGGGCGCAATCGCCGTGTACGCGGTCATCCTGGTGCTCGCCATCAAGTACGGCAAGCCGATGGCCCCCGGCCCGGCCCGCACCGCGCTGCTGCTGGCGCCCATGACGGGGTTCGTGCTGATGATCTGGGCGGTGTGGCGCATGCTGTACCGGGTCGACGAATACGCCCGCCGGCTGCTGCTGGAGTCCATTGCGCTCGCCGCCGCCGTCACGCTTGGCATCACGTTCACCTACGGTTTCATGGAGATCGCCGGCTATCCGAAACTGTCGATGTTCTATGTGTGGATGCTGTTCGGCGGCGTGTTCATGCTGATCAGCGTCGGCCGGGCGCTGCGCAGCCGATGAACAACACCGTCCGCGAACTGCGCGCGCAGCGCGGCTGGAGCCAGGCCCACCTGGCCGATCTGCTGAAGGTATCGCGCCAGACCATCAACGCCATCGAGACGGGGCGCTACGACCCCAGCCTGCCGCTGGCCTTTTCGATTTCCAAGCTGTTCGATCAGACGATCGAAGCCATATTCACCCCCGACCCGGAGACACCATGATCGCCCGCCTTACTTCAACCTTCGCTTCTATCCTGATCACCGCCGCCGCGGCGTCGCTGGCCTCGCCCGCTGTCGGCGCCGAGCCGCTGCGGGCCAACCGCTTTGCCAACACCCTGGTCGCCGCGGAACGCTTCGAGGTCGGCGCCACGCTGGTCGAACGTCACGGCGGCAAAGGCCGCCCGCTGAT
>CALRYE020000282.1:0-3973 GCA_943372275.1 Janthinobacterium lividum | reverse complement strand
GATGTCGAACCGGATCACGGCCGTATCGGGTGGGTTGGCCGGCTCGGCGGCCCAGGCCGCGCTCACGGCGGCAGCGAGCACGGCGCCGGCGCACAGGCGGGCAAGGCGGTCAGTCATGGAGGGACTCGAAGTAGGTGGTCGAATTACGTGGTCAAAGGCGCAAGTGCGCGCCGCGACGGATTGGATGGGGATCATATGCCAAGTTTAAACGGCCTGACGTTGCCGATGGGAAATAAATAACCCGTTTGGTGAAAATACCACGCTGCCGAAATGGCAAGCTTGGCGCCTTTTCCACCTGCTTACTTGCGACAACGTATTGCGACAACTTATTGCGACAACTTATCCACTCTTACTTGTGCTTACTTACTGTCGAAGACCGTCACGCCATCCCACTCCGGGCCGGGCGGCATGGCCCGGTACAGCGCGATGCGCTCGCGGTACAGCGCGTACAGGCGCCGCTGCGGATCGTGCGCGGCGAGCGCCGCGAGCTGCGCGTCGGCGCCGTCCCAGTCGCGTGCGCGCAGCCGCGCCAGCGCCCCATCCCACGCCACGATCGATTCCAGCACCGCCGCATCTATTTCGCCCGCGCGGCCCACCGGCTCATAGATGGCCACCGGTTCGGTCTTGCCCTTCACGCGCACCAGATCGAGTTCGCGGTAGACGTACTCCGGCGCGGCGCGGCGCGTCAGCGCGCCGACCGCGATGCCCACGCCATAGATCTTGGTGATGCCTTCCAGCCGGGCGGCCAGGTTGACCGCGTCGCCCATGACGGTATAGGCGCGGCGGATGCGCGAGCCCATGTCGCCCACATGCATCAGGCCACTGTTGATGCCGATGCCGATGGCCAGCGGCGGCCAGCCGCGCGCGATGAAGCCGGCGTTCAGGCGGCGCGCGCTTTCCTGCATCAGCAGCGCACTGGCCACGGCGCGGCTGGCGTGGTCGGCGAACGCCACCGGCGCGCCCCAGAACGCCATCACGGCGTCGCCGATGTATTTGTCCAGCGTGCCCCGGTGACTGTCGCGGATGTCTTCCGACATGGCCGTCAGGTACAGATTGATGTACTCGCGCAGCACCTTGGGCGTAAGCGCCTCGGAAATGGTGGTGAAGCCGCGCACGTCGACGAACATGACGCTCAGGTCGCGGCTTTCGCCGTCCATGTTGTACTGCGCGGGGTCTGCAGCCATCTCGGCCACCAGCTCGGGCGCCACGTATTCGCCGAAGCGCTCCACCAGCGCCTGGCCCTTGCGCACCTCGGCAAAGTAGCCGTAGGCGACATTGAGCACGAACAGCGCGCCGATCAGCAGCAGCAAAGCGGCGCCGTCGATGACCACGTCCTGCTGGCTGTACAGATAAAAGTTGACGGCCACGCAGGCGGCCAGCGCCAGCGCGGTGAGCAGCGTGGCCTTCAGAGGCGAGAGCACGGCCAGCAGGCCGGAGAGCACCAGCCCGGCCACCATCACCAGCGCGAATTCCAGGTTGTGCGCGTAGTCGGGGCGTGCCTTGAAGCGCCCGTCCAGGATCGATTTGACCAGATTGGCATGCACCTCGACCCCGGGATATTCGGCGTTCACGGGCGTGACCCGGATGTCCTGCAGGCCGGGCGCCGTGGTCCCCACCAGCACCAGCGCGCCTTTCAGCACGTTCTGCGGCACGGCGCCGGTCAGCACGTCGATGGCCGAGACATAGCGGAACGCCCCGCCCTGCGGGCCGCCCTTGCCGCGAAACTGCACGATGGTGGTCAAGCCTTCGCCGACCGGAATCTCCAGCGCTCCCTTGGGCAGGAACATGATCAGCTGCTCCAGGTCAGGCTGCGCCAGCTCGTCGCGCTGCAAGGTGTCGACGGTGCCGTGGAAGATGGGCGCGATCGAACGCGCCTGTAAATAGACCGCCGCGGTGGCCAGCGACAGCGAGGGGTAATAGCCGTCGCCGATGCGCTGCAGCAGGCTCGATGAGCGGATCACGCCATCGGCGTCGGTCAGCGCCGTGTAGATGCCGGCGCCGGCGGCGGCCTGCTGCAGGCGGGCGATATTGGCTTCGTAGCCGCGCGCCACGTAAGCCAGCGGAGCGCGCCCGTTCAGGCTCTCCACGGTGAACGTGGGCGCCGGCAGCTGGCCTTTTTCCTGATGGTTGGACACGCTGTAGCCCAGCACGACGGGCTGACCCTGCATGGCGGCGGCGAACAGGCCGTCGTAATCCATCTCCCCTTTCAGGGCGGCCAGCTGGGCATCGAGTCCCGCCACCCCTTTCAGGGGACCGCGCGCCAGGCCTTCCAGCACCTCGAAACCGGACGACGTATCCGGCTCCGAAAAGGCGATGTCGAAGCCGACCGCGCCGACCCTGTAGTGGCCGGTGAGCTGCCGGACCAGGGTGGCCTGCACGTCGCGGCCCCATGGAAAGCGCCCCACCGCGGCCAGGCTTTTTTCATCGATGTCGACGATCACCACGCGCGTATCGAGCACCGGCGCTTCCACGCGCATGCGCAGGCCCGACAGGAAACCGTCCATGCGCGCCACGGAATCGCTGGGAAACAGCATCAGGGTGTAGGCGGCGGCCAGCAGCGTGAGCAGCAGACCGAGCAGCCAGCGTACGCCGTAGCGGCGGGCCACGCGGAAGGAAGGGGAAAACGGCATGGCGGCAGCCTGACCGGCAAAGGATGGACGATGGGAACGGCAAAGTGTAGCGCTGCTGCAAGCCCCTGTACATCCCGGAAAGAATTTTGTCACGAAAAACGTAACAAATGTTCTACTTTGCAACTGTTTTCGGTAAATTTTGACGCCGTGCCGGGCCAAACCGGCTATCATCGTTTGGCCGGCCGGACGCTGCGATGGGTCGGCGCGACGGCTGGACGCGATGGCGTGAAAAGAACTAGGGAGTGTGAATGAAATTCCGTTTTTGGGGGGTGCGCGGATCGATCCCCTCGCCGGGCCCGCGTACCGCGCGCTATGGTGGCAACACCACCTGCATCGAGGTATGCACCGACAACGGCACCCTGCTGATACTCGACGCCGGCACCGGCATTTTCGCGCTGGCGCAACACCTGCTCACGCGCCTGCCTGTGCACGCGAACATCTTCGTCACCCACAGCCACTGGGACCACATCCATGGCCTGCCGTTCTTCACGCCGCTGTTTATCCGCGGCAGTCGGGTGCGCCTGCACGGCGCCACCGACCCAGTCACGGGCAACGGCATCGAACATGTGCTGGGGGTGCAGCTGCAGAATAGTTATTTTCCCGTCAGCGAAACCCAGCTGGCCGCCAGCGTCGACTACCTGACCCTGCAACCGGACGTGCCCGTGACCGTGGGCGACGCCGAAGTGGCCAACGTGGTGATGAACCATCCGGTGACCAACCTGGGCTACCGCATCAGCTGCAATGGCAAGTCGCTGTTTTTCACGGGCGACCATGAGCCGTTCTACAACGTGTATCCGGACGACGACGAGCGCCATGCGCCGTACGCGGCCTGGATGGCCGAGCGCCAGGGCGCCATCGACGCGGCCATGGCCGGCGTGGACGCCCTGATCGTCGACTGCTCGTACACCCGCGAGGAATACCCCGCCAAGCAGGGCTGGGGCCACGGCACCTTCGATTCGGCCCTCGACAGCGCCATCCGGGTCGGCGCGCGCACCTTGTACTGCACCCATCATGAACCGACGCGCGGCGACGACGAACTGGAAGCGGCGTTTGCCGCCGTGCTGGCGCGGCGCGCTCCCCTGCCGGCCCACCTGAACGTGGTGCTGGCGTACGAAGGCCTGGAAGTGGAGCTGACCGATACCGCATGCCACGGCGTCGACACGGCTGCCGGCGCCAGCGCCGCGCGGGAAACGGCGTAGGCGCGGCAGGTCCTAGCAGCCTGTCGGACTTAGGGAGTCAGAGCGAAAAAATAGCTGGGCGAGGCCAGATTTTGACGATTTCGCAGTGTCAATAGCGAGCTATTGACCGAGAAAGCGGCGAAATATGGACCGTCCCAGGTATTT
>CALRYE020000281.1:0-4049 GCA_943372275.1 Janthinobacterium lividum | reverse complement strand
CGCCAGCGAAAGCTGGTATTGCGATGGACGTCAACCCGCGCTGCGGCGCGCCGCACTGTGGCCGAGTCGAGCATGGTGTCCAGATACGGCAGCCACTTGGCCTTGTGGCGCAGGCGCGCCAGCGGCGTGCCGGTCAGGCTGTTGAAGGTACGTCCGCAGGCCACGCACTGATAGCGCTGCAGCCCGTTGGCCTGGCCGTCGCGGTGCAGGCGGCGCGCGCCGCAGCGCGGACAGGCTAGCGTCGGCGCGGCGACCGCTTCGATGATGCCGATGGTTTGCTGGCGCAGCGAGCCGCGCTGCAACGTGCCCGCCATCTGCTGACGTTGCGCGACGGACAGCTCGTCGACGTGCGTGCGCAGCCATTCCGACATGTGCTCGAACGTGTAGCCATCCATGGCGATCTTCCGTTGGCGATCCGATCAGGGTCAGACCGGGGCTCGACGGAAGAGTTCAATATCCCGTATTTAACGATGACATAGCCTTTTTTTTCGCGGTTGCGGGTCGCTCGGCTGATATTTACAACAACTTGTGCGTCATGCGCCGGAATCGGTTGACTTTCAAAACAAGGGGGTGCTACGATCCATGTCGATGTGGGAACGTTTCCACGTTGAGCCCTTGGAAGATCGCCGACAGCATCACTCCGCTGGGAGCAAGCTTGAGCAGGAAATCTGTCGGCCTAATCTGGAAACCTTTCCATAAATATGGGAAGCTTTCCATGTTCGGGCAGCAGGAGCAGCGCGTGTGACCCGGATCGCACGTGAATGTATTCACATAACAATAGTCGGAGAGAGATAAACGCATGAACACCACCACCTTCCAATTTCCCGTCGCGCCTGCGCGCCGGTCCACGCTGACCATCACCCCCATCGCCGCGGCCTGTGCGCTGCTGTTCGCAGCCGGCGCGGCGCAGGCACAGAGCACGCCCGCCGACGAGCCCACCGTCGTCATGGTCACGGGTATCCGCGGCAGTATCGCCAGCTCGATCGCCATCAAGCGCGAATCGGACTCGATCGTCGAAGCCGTTACCGCCGAAGACATCGGCAAGCTGCCCGACGTAAGCATCGCCGAATCGATCTCGCGCCTGCCCGGCATGACGGCCCAGCGCGTGGAAGGGCGCGCCCAGGTGATTTCGATCCGCGGCCTGGCGCCGGACTTCGCCGGCACCCTGATGAACGGGCGCGAACTGGTCTCCACCAGCGACAACCGGGGCGCCGAATACGACCAGTATCCGTCCGAGTTGATCAATGGCGTGACCGTCTACAAAACCCCGGACGCGAGCCTGATGGGGCAAGGCCTGTCCGGCACGGTGGACCTGCAGACGGTGCGTCCGCTGGACCGGCGCGGGCGCACCATCGCGCTCAACCTGCGCGGCGAGAAGAACTCTAACGGTTCGCTGAACGCCGGCTCGAAAGACAGCGGCAAGCGCATGAGCATTTCGTACGTCGACCAATTCCTCGACAACACCGTCGGCGTGGCCATTGGCTTCGCCCACCTCGACTCGCCCGGCCAGCAGCGCGAATACAAATCGTGGTGGTGGGGCGCGGAAAACAACGGCGTGCCGGCCGACGTGGTGGGCCTGAAGGGCGCGGAAGTGACCGCGTCGTCGCGGCGCCAGCAGCGCGACGGCCTGATGGCGGTCATCGACTACAAGCCGAGCAAAAACTACCGCACCGCCGTCGACCTGTATTACTCGCAGTTCGACCAGGAGACCACCATGCGCGGCATGATGTGGAACTCGCACCAGTGGAGCCCCGTCACCTACAAGAACCCGGTCATTGAAACCGTGGGCGGCACCAAGCTGCTCACCGGCGGCGCGCTGGTGAACCTGGAACCGATCGTGCGCAACGACTTCAATCAGCGCAAGGACAAGATCGGCGCGCTGGGCTGGAACAACCGCCTCAAGCTCGATGGCTGGTCGATCGACGGCGACCTGTCGTACTCCAGCGCCAAGCGCACCGAGCACGTACTGGAAACCTACGCGGGCCTGGGGCCGGCCGGCTCGGGCATCACCGACAACAACTTCGGCTTCGACATCCCCGTGGGCGCAGGTCTGCCGGTGTTCACGCCCAGCCTGAACTTCGCCGACCCGAACATCATCAAGCTGACCGACGTGGGCGGCTGGGGCAAGGACGGCGATCTGCACCGCCCGGTGGTGGAAGACACGCTGGGCGCCATCAAGGTCAGCGCCAAGCATCAGCTCAATGGCATGTTCAGCTCCATCGAATCGGGCCTGTCGTACTCCAAGCGCGAAAAGACCCACCTGGATGTGAACAACTACTACAACCTCAAGAACGGCCGCGCGCCCGTGTCGGTGTCGAGCGACCTGCTGCTGCCAACCACGTCGCTGGCCTTCGCCGGCCTGCCGGGAGGCCTGAGCTACGACACGCTGGCCGTGCTGAACAAATACTACGACCAGCAACCGGCCCGGCCCGACAACGACGCGCTGAATAACTGGGGCGTGACGGAGAAGCAGACCACTGCGTTCGCCAAGCTGGGCATCGACACCGATCTGGGTCCGGTACCGGTGCGCGGCAATCTGGGCGTGCAGTTCATCCGCATGGAGCAGAGCACCGAAGGCGTGGCGCTGGCCGGCACCACCACCAAGCCGATCTCGGGCGGCGACAGCTACAGCGACGTGCTGCCAAGCGCCAACCTGATTTTCGACCTGGGCAAGTACATCGACAGCACCACCTTGCGCTTCGGCGCGGCCAAGACGCTGGCGCGCCCGCGCATGGCCGACATGCGCGCCGGCGCCACCGGCGGCGTGGACGCCACCACCAAGATGTGGAATGGCAGCGGCGGCAATCCGACCTTGCAGCCATGGCGCGCCAACTCGTTCGACCTGTCGCTGGAACACTACTTCGGCAAGAGCGGCTACATCGCCGCGGCGGCGTTCTACAAGAACCTCAAGAGCTACATCTACAACCAGCAGACGCCGTTCGACTTCACCGGCTTCCCCAATCCGTCGACGGTGGTGCCGCTGACGAACCTGGGCACCATGAACCGTCCGGCCAACGGACAGGGCGGCATGGTCAAGGGCCTGGAGTTGTCCGGTTCGTTCGACCTGTCCGCCTTGTGGGGCGCGCTCGACGGCTTCGGCATCCTGGGCAGCGCCTCGGCCACGGAAAGCTCGATCCATCCGAACGGGCCGGGCACCAAGGAAAAGCTGCCCGGCTTGTCCGGCGTGGTGTCGAACGTGACGGCGTTCTATGAAAAACACGGGTTCTCGGCGCGGATCAGCCAGCGCTACCGCTCGGCGTATCGGGGCGAGGTGACCGGCTTGTTCGCCCAGCGCGCGTTCAGCGAGATTCTGGCCGAGAAGCAACTGGACTTCCAGATGGGGTATAACTTCGAACAGGGAGCGTTGAAAGGCGCGTCGATTCTGCTGCAGATTAATAACCTGGGCAACGAGCCGTACCAGACCAAGCAGGGCGATGCGTTTTCGGGCGGCTCGTATGCGCCTGAGCGCTACACCACCTACGGCCGCCAGCTGCTGCTGGGGGTGAACTACAAGCTGTGATGGAACGTCGCCGGTAACAGCATCGACGCGGGCGCCGCGCCCGCGTCGATCGGTCCCGCCGCAGCGGGGCTGGTCCGGCGGTCTCGCCGCGCGCCGCCGTTTTTGTCTGCTGGACGGAGACCTGTTCTATACTGGCGCGCGGTAGCCGCCACCATCCGGGGCAGGCACTGTACCGCATGGATCCAGATTGACACGCAAGCCCATCCCACCCGCATGGCCGCTGTTCGGCATCGTGCTGCTGTTTCTGGTGCATCTGCTCACGCAGGGAACCATTTCTTCACTGGCGTTGCTGGCATGCTGCCTGTGGACCCTGGCCGCCACGCTGACAGCGCTGGCCTGCGCCTGGCGTCGGCAATGGGGTAAGGCCTTGCTGATGGCGCTGCCCGCCGTGTTCCTGTCGCTGGCGCTGAACGACGGCAGCGGCCTGCGGGAGCGGATCCGCGACTGGGGGATGCGCGACCGCGTGGCTGGGAAGGTCACGAAGCCCGCGCCAGCATCAAGCGACCCGATTCGACGCGCTGACGCGGCG
>CALRYE020000280.1:0-4086 GCA_943372275.1 Janthinobacterium lividum | reverse complement strand
ACCACCCCTTCCCATCCCGAACAGGAC
Source organism: Janthinobacterium lividum (assembly GCA_943372275.1). Classification (GTDB taxonomy): domain Bacteria; phylum Pseudomonadota; class Gammaproteobacteria; order Burkholderiales; family Burkholderiaceae_D; genus Telluria_A; species Telluria_A lividum_A. The sequence goes on along the minus strand of CALRYE020000280.1, from coordinate 4,059 downwards.
CGTGAAACGATATTACGCCGATGATAGTGCTGCAACCAGTGTGAAAGTAGGTTATCGTCAGGCTAGTTATAAGAAGAAAACCCCGCAGAAATGTGGGGTTTTTTTTCGTCTGGAGAAAAGTGATTTTCACTTTCCGGAACCGGTTCTAACCAGTAAGCGTCTCCTCATCACCGTCTTTACCTGATCGGCCATTCACTCCAAAGTAGTCCCACTATTTTTTGATGGGAACTACTTTGGATAGCGTCGCTAACTCCGGCAGCCGCAAGGGCCGCCCAAACTACTCCCCTGAGTTCAAGCGGCAGATCGTTGCTGCCGCTTCGTTGCCAGGGGCCTCCGTTTCGCAGCTGGCTATGACCCATCGACTTAACGCTAACATGGTGTTTCGGTGGCGACGGGAACTGGCCGCCGGAGCCGCTGGCAGTAAGGAAGGGCCGACGACGTTGGTTCCCATCGTTCTCGAGCGCGATCAAGCAGCGGCAGCCCCAATTGCAGGCGCAGCGCTATGCAAATCGGACGATTTCAGAGTTGAAGTCATGATTGGTGGCGCATGCGTGCGCATCAGCGGTACGCCAGACCCAGCCGTTCTTAGGGCCGTCTTTCAAAGTTTGCGCCCATGATTGGTCTGCCTGCAGGAACCTGCATTTGGCTTGCCGCCGGTGTGACCGACATGCGTGCCGGTTTCAACTGCCTGGCCGCGAAAGTGACAACGGCACTGGCGGAAGATCCATTTAGCGGACACGTGTTCGTCTTCCGTGGCCGGCGCGGCGACTTGATCAAGCTGCTATGGTGGACCGGCGACGGCCTGTGTTTGCTGGCTAAGCGCCTCGAACGTGGCCGGTTCATCTGGCCGCAGGCTACCGACGGGACGGTGTCACTGAGCCAGGCGCAGCTGTCGATGCTGCTCGAAGGGATCGACTGGCGTCGACCTGAACGCACGTGGAAGCCAATGTCGGGCTTGTAAACGAACACCGGCCCGCGTAAACTTGGCCTATGCTAACCGCCGCCGACCTTCCCAACGACATCGAAGCCTTGAAGACGCTGCTGTTCATGCGTGACGAGCGGATCTTGGGATTGGAGGCGCAGCTCAACACGCGCGCTGCCGAGATCGAGCATCTCAAGCTGACGATCGCCAAGCTGCGGCGCATGCAGTTCGGCCGCAAGTCCGAAAAGCTCGATCACCAGATCGAGCAGCTGGAATTGCAACTAGAAGATCTGCAGGCAGACGAAGGCGAGGCGGGACGCGAAATGCCCGCGGCCGACCAAGCGCCGCTCAAGAAGTCGGCTCGCAAACCGCTGCCCGACCACCTGCCCCGCGATGAAAAAGTGTATGCGCCGACGGCCGACACTTGCCCGTCCTGCGGTGGCGGTCTGCGTCAACTGGGCGAGGATGTAGCCGAGCAACTTGAGTACGTGCCAGCCAGCTTCCGCGTGATCCGCCATGTGCGCCCAAAAATGGCATGCAGCTGCTGCGACGCGATCGTGCAGGCGCCGGCACCAAGCCGGCCCATCGAACGGGGCATTGCAGAGCCCGGACTACTGGCTCACATCCTGGTGGCTAAGTTTGCCGATCATCTGCCGCTGTATCGGCAGTCCGTGATCTATGCGCGCGACGGCGTTGACCTCGACCGTGCGCTGCTGGCCGGCTGGGTCGGCGCCGCCAGCGCTTTGCTGCGCCCACTGGTTGATGCAATCCGGCGCCATGTGCTGGCCGCGACCAAGCTGCACGCAGATGACACGCCGATCCCGGTGCTAGCTCCCGGCAACGTCAAGACTAAAACTGCGCGCCTCTGGACCTACGTGCGTGACGACCGTTCGAGCGGTGATGCCGCACCGCCCGCCGTGTGGTTTGCCTACAGCCCTGATCGCAAAGGCATCCATCCGCAAACCCACCTCGCTAACTTCAAAGGCGTGCTGCAAGCAGATGCCTATGCTGGGTTCAACGCACTCTACGATGGCAGTGTGATCCAGGAAGCTGCATGCTGGGCGCACGCGCGGCGCAAATTCTACGATTTGCACGAAGGCCGGCCTTCGGAACTGACGGCCGAAGCGTTACGCAGAATCGGCGAACTCTATGTGATCGAAGCGGAAATTCGCGGCAAACCACCCGATGAACGACGTCAGGTGCGCCAAGCAAAGGCGAAACCACTGATCGATGACTTGGAAACCTGGCTGCGTAGCTCACTCGAGAAGCTGTCACGCAAATCCGATACCTCGGCCGCCATCATGTACGCCCTCAATCTGTGGCCGGCGCTATCCCGCTACTGCGCCGACGGCATGATCGAAATCGACAGCTCGGCCGCGGAGCGCGCTCTACGCGGCGTTGCTATCGGTCGGCGCAATTACCTGTTCGCCGGTGCCGACACCGGCGGCGAACGCACCGCTGCAATTTACTCGCTGATCGGGACGGCCAAGCTGAACGGTGTCGACCCCGAAGCCTGGTTGCGCCATGTGCTAGCCCACATCGCCGATCATCCCGTCAACCGCGTTGACGAGTTCTTGCCCTGGCATTGCGCCGGGCAGTTGGCACCTGCCTAAAAACCACTCCGCTTCCCAGCGGTGTGATGCCATCATGGAAATCGGCAGTCAGCTCAATACGGTGCTGAGGCGACGCTTACTTCCGGAGCCGGTTCTAACCATCAATTCTGCCCACTTTCTACGCTGCAATCGCGGTTACGATCCCGGTGCTATGGGGCCCGCCAAGGGGGCCGCCGAGGCCGGAGACGACGTTAAGCGCGATAACGGATGCGTGCCTGGTGAATCCGGCAGCATTCTCGTGAGCGTTTGAACTTTAATTTTCCCATCGATGCGTCATCATTTCGTAAAACCTGATTTCCCTTGAATAACAAAGGCTTACTGCCGGAACGTGATAAGGCGGTTTAATAAAGTTTTGACGCGTGTGCATGAGCAGATTGTCAATATAGAGTAAAATATGCACCCCCGGCTTAGACACTGTCTTCGTCGCTCTATAAGAACACTATCAAAGGAAATACTATGTTCAAGAAAATCGCAGTTGCCGCCGCCCTGGCCCTGATCGCTTCGTCCGCATCCGCACAGGTCGCTCCTAAGTTCTACGTCGGCGCCGATGTCGGCAGCACCAAGATCGAAGGTATCGACCGTGAAGCCAGCTACGGCGCATTCGTTGGCTATCAGTTCAACACCAACTTCGCAGTAGAAGGCGGCTATCGCCGTCTGGCTGACTTCGATATGGATGGCGTCAATGTAACCGTCGACCAGCGCGCGGTTTCGCTGATCGGTTCCCTGCCACTGAACAACGGCTTTGGCGTGTTCGCCCGCCTGGGTTACAACGACCTGAAAGCAAAAGCCAGCATCAGCCGGTTCAGCAGTTCCCAGTCGACCGACGGCGCACTGGTTGGCGTTGGCGCGACCTACGCGTTCGCTCCAAACATTTCGGGCCGTGCTGAAATCCAGCGTCCTAGCGATGATTCGACCAACTTCAGCGTTGGCGTGTCGTTCGGCTTCTAAGTCGTCCGGTTCGTTAAAAAAACCCGCCCGGCTTTGGCCCGGCGGGTTTTTTTTCGTCCAGCTTACTGTCGGCGCAACGCCTATGTGTACGCCAGCGCGATCATCACGGCGCGGTATCCTCAAATTAGTCCTTGCCAGATTGGATGCGGCTTTGCTATAGTTCGCCTCCCCGAAGAAAACGTTAACGAAATCAAGTAGTTGGCGGGTTGTAAAGGGTGCCGCGAAAGCGGCAGGGCAGGAAAAAAGAGGTTGACGGTTCAAACGAAACGCTTCATAATCTTGCCTCTCTGGTGCAGCGAACATAACGCTTCGCAGCAAACGCCGGAAGCAGTACCGAATAAGTTCTTTAAAAATTAACAGTCGATAAGTGTGGGCGTTTGATGAAGGTGCCAAAGACTTCGGTCTTTGAATACTTAAATTATCAAATGTTCACAAAAAAGAAATATAGGCGCTATGAAAATAGTGGCCTGTCAGTATTTTGAGTGAGCGACCAGTCAGCAATGACTGAGACACGAAAGTGTCTATTAAACAGAGATTAAACTGAAGAGTTTGATCCTGGCTCAGATTGAACGCTGG
>CALRYE020000279.1:0-4141 GCA_943372275.1 Janthinobacterium lividum | reverse complement strand
CGTATCACAGCCGTCTGCGCGCCTGGCTGCACCACTTCCGCGGTGTGGCCACGCGCTATCTGGGCAACTACTGCGGTTGGCGCTGGGCCATCGACCTGCAGCGTATCAACAGTCCTGAAGCAATGTTGCGCAGCGCAGTCGGAGTCATCAATACTTAACGAGGACAGCGCCTTTTTTTTCGCTATCTCACCGTGCAATCGGGGAGGGCGCCAGCCTCACCGATGCTTGCCCTGGCCTGCACCCATTCATCGGCCAGGAATCTGAACAATCCCCCAGTAACGACTTTGTTTGGTGACTAACCGCGTGTTAGCGCGAACATAAATATCGCCAATTCCCACCTCCAGAACACAACGTGAGCAAAAAAGTATTTGCGTTTACGCCGTTTACGCTATACATTCCGCTTGCTGGCCTAGTGTTAGCGCAAACATTTTATTGCTTCGCTCATACGGGGGATAACATGCATCAACGTCAGACACACCCGTCCAGCCGGGCACCCATGACCGCGTACTGCCCACTGCGTACGCCGCCGTCCGTCACGTTCCCGCCGTGCTACCGCTCCATCTACCATTCATATCCCGGCGCGCCCGCGCCGGCGCCGCGACCGGCTTGCTGATCTGTCGCGTTTCACACCCACGCAACTCCGAGGAGGACATCACCCAAACCAAATGCAAGGCAGTAGTGTAGTGCCGTAGTTAAGTAGCGCAGCAGTACAGCGAAGTGAGCCTGAGGTAAGGCTGGATGAAAGCCCTGGCGCACCGGCCACGTGCCGGAAGACGCCGCCGACTAATAAAAAATATGAGAGACAGACATGCACACACCTTTTCAGCGTACGTTGATGAACCTTGCCGTTGCCGGCACCTGTGCCTTGCTGGCCAGCGCCGGCCATGCGCAGCAAGTGCAAGCCACTGCGGCCGAGCCCGCCGGCACGCCAGCGCCGGCCAGCGCCGATGCCGGCACCACGGCCAATACCACCGCCAGCACCAGCACCAGCACCGCCCCAGCGGCGCCCGCAGCCGGCGCTGAGCCGACCAAAGTCGTCGTATCCGGTTCGCGCATCGCCGCGCGCGGCTTTACCCAGCCGACCCCGACCACCACGCTGACCTCCGCCGACCTCGACAAGGCGGCCAAGCCGAATCTGTTCGACACGCTGCGCGATCTGCCGGCCCTGCAGGGCAGCACCGGCCGCACGACCAACACCTTCAGCACCTCCAGCGGCATTCAGGGCCTGTCGTCGCTGTCGCTGCGCGGCCTGGGCACGCTGCGCACGCTGACGCTGCTCGATGGCCAGCGCGTGGTGGGCGCCAACGTGACCGGCGTGACCGATGTGAGCCAGTTTCCGCAACTGCTGATCAAGCGCGTGGACGTGGTCACCGGCGGCGCCTCGGCCTCCTACGGCTCGGACGCCATCGGCGGCGTCGTCAACTTCATCACCGACAAAAAATTCACCGGTTTCAAAGCCAACGTCTCGGGCGGCATGACCAAGTACGAGGACGACAAGAGCGGCACCCTGCAGGCCGCCTGGGGCAAGGGCTTCATCGACGATCGCCTGCACGTGACCGTCAGTGGCGAATTCACCAAGCAAAACGGCATCGATTCGCCCGGCTTCGGCGAAGTGGGCGCGAACGGCCGCACCTGGTACAACAATCCGGCCTTGCAGGAATCGACCCGCGCCATGCAGGCCGCCGGCGCGCCGCGCTACAAGAGCATCGTGCATGCCCAGCATGTGCAGTACGCCAAATACGGCCTGATCACCGCCGGTCCGCTGCGCGGCACCGCGTTCGGCGCGGGCGGCACGCCGTATCCGTTCGAATACGGCACCGATTGCGTGGGCAACTTTTGCATCGGCGGCGACCGCTCCGGCAGCGTGGGCGCCGGCACCAACCTGTCGATGAATTTCAAGCGCCAGGTGGCGTACACGCGCCTGTCGTGGGATCTCGACGCGGACAATGAAATCTACCTCACCGCCAACTGGGCCCAGGTCAATTCGGCGTTCTCGCCCAATCCGGGCGCCGCCAAGCAAGGCAACCTGTCGATCAAGTGCGACAACGCCTATCTGCCGGCGTCGGTCGCGGCCGGCTGCGTGTCCGGCTATCCGACCGGCACCATGGCGGTCGGCACGGCCAACGCCCAGTTCCCGGCCAACATCAACGTGCACCCGACCCGCACCCAGCGCCGCTTCGTGCTGGGCGCCGACGGCAAGTTCACGCTGTTCGGCAAGGACTGGTCGTACGACGCGTATGCAACCCACGGCGAAAACACCACCGTGATCCAGGTGCGCGACATCACGCTCAACCCGCGCTACAACTTCGCCATCGATGCGGTGCGCGATGCCGCGACCGGCCAGATCGTGTGCCGCAGCGCGGCCGCGCGCGGGGCCGGCTGCCAGCCGATCAATATCTTCGGCGACGTGCCGATCAACATGGCCGGCTGGAATTACATCGCGCCGGCCAACGGTCCGCGCCAGTACACCGAGTCGACCCAGAACGTGGCCAGCATCAACTTCAACGGCGAGCTGGCGCAGGGCTGGGCCGGCCCGATCTCGCTGGCGCTGGGCGCGGAATACCGGCGCGAAGCCTACGAGGTGGCGGGCGATCCGTACGGCGCCGGCGTGACGGTGCAGTCGCCGTACAGCCCCACCTATCCGGCCGATCCAACGCTGTCCGTCACGGGGGACAACTGGTTCGCGGGCAATTACCACAATGGCGAGGGTCGATTCAGCGTCAAGGAAGCCTATGCCGAACTGAACATTCCGTTGCTCAAGTCGGCCACCTTCGGCGAAGCCAACCTGAACATCGCCGACCGCGAGGAAAAGTACAGCACCGCCGGCAAGGCGCGCGCCTGGAAGCTGGGCGCCACCTGGCAAACGCCGGTCGACGGCCTGCGCCTGCGCGCCGTACGCTCGAGCGACGTGCGCGCGCCCAACCTGTCCGAGCTGTACGCGGCCATGACGGTCACCAACCAGGCCGTCAACAACAACCAGGGCACGTCGATCCAGATCCAGCAGCGCAACGTGGGCAATGCCGCCCTGAAGCCCGAGATCGCGCGCAGCAATTCGTTCGGCATCGTGCTCAGCCAGCCCAGCTGGGCGCGCAACTTCAACTTCTCGGTCGATTACTTCGACATCCGGGTGCAGGACGTGATCAGTTCCCTGAACCCGCAACAGGAAGTCGACTTGTGCTACGCCGGCAACGAGCAGGTCTGCGCGGCCGTGTCGATCAACGGCCCGGCAGGCACCAACTACGTGCTGGCGCAAAGCTTCAACTTCGCTTCGCTGCACACGCGCGGTGTCGACTTCGAAGGCGCCTACCGCGTCAACCTGGGCGAGTACGGCTTGCCTGGCAGCCTGACCCTGCGCGGCCTGGCTTCGCGCACCATCCACGCGATCTCCGACCCCGGCGTGCCCGGCACCACGCCCAGCGAAGGGGCGGGCAACATGACCGGCGCCACGCCGAAGTGGAAAGCCCTGCTGTCGCAGTCGGTCGATGGGCTGATGCAAGGCAAACTCGGCCTGACGCTGACCGAGCGCTGGGTCAGCGCCGGTGTGTTCAACAACGAGTACATCGAATGCCAGAGCGGCTGTCCGCTGCCCACGGCGGCGCACCCGACCATCTTCGACAACCACCTGCCGGGCGCCGTCTACATCGACTTCGGCGGCACCTACAACGTCTCCAGGCAGGTGACGGCGTACTTCAAGATCGACAACCTGGCCGACCGCGACCCTGTGCTCGTGCCGCAAACCAATCTGAGTATCGCCCTCAATCCTGCCATCTACGACGCGGTCGGCCGTACCTATCGCGCCGGCGTGCGCATGACGTTTTAAAGGGGCCGCGCCGTGTGGAGTCTTTTTTCCGTACTGCTGGCGGTGGGTCTGCTGACCCTGATGATCGCCTGGGGCAAGGTGCAGCCGCTGCTGGCGTTCGTGGCAGCCGCCATGATCGCCGCCGTGCTGCTGGGCATGCCGCTGGCTAAAATTCCCGGCTCGATCGAGAAGGGGATTGGCGACCTGCTCGGTTCACTGGTGGTGGTGATCTGCATCGGCGCCGTGTTCGGCAAGCTGATCGCCGACAGCGGGGCGGCCCGGCGCATTGCCATGAGCCTGATCGGCGCGATGGGTCCGCGCCGCATTCCGGTGGCCATGACC
>CALRYE020000278.1:0-4167 GCA_943372275.1 Janthinobacterium lividum | reverse complement strand
CGGCGCGCCGGCCAGATTATGCGGGTCGGCCGAGACGAACAGCACTTTCAGTTTATCGTGCCTGCGCGTTTGCAGCGGGGCGACCGGACCACAGGCCGGGTGGACCCGCACGATGGAGCGGTGCAGGTGGGGAACCTGCTTGCAATCGGGCGGCAGCATGTATTCCCACGGTACCTCGCGAATATCGGTACGGTCCGTGAGTATTTGCAGGCTGACTGCCTCGGCCAGCAAATACCGGTACATGATCTCTATTTTTTCGGGGAACAGGAAAGCGAATAAGTCGCGCCCGAACCTGTCAAGTTCAGCTGGCGTCGGCCGGTTTCCCCCGCCACCGATCGCCGTACCGATGCGGCGGCCGAATGCAATCAGGGTAGCAAGGCGTTGATCGATATGGACGACTTCGATGGCGGTGTTGTTACCGCTGCGCCCAAGTACAAGGATCGTATTCCGATCGCCATGATTGCAGCTATCCAGCAAAAAAAGCTCAAATGCGTTTCCCACCACTGATCCCTTTCCGATTCAGCGTTCAGATTAGCATTGAGCGCGGCGTCGTGCAAAGATGTATTTCTGGGCCGCTTGCCGTGACTGCAGGTGGGAGACGCACGGCGGCGTTCGGGCAGCCGCGCTATCTGCCATGCCAGTAGCGGGCATGCTCGCGGCGATAGCCACGCGGCTTGAGACCGTCGACGGACTCCAGCGTCAGCGCCCCCGATTCATCGGTACGCAAGCGCGCCACGCCAAGCTCGCGGTAGCGCTCCACCACCTCGGCCTTGGGGTGCTTGTAGCGGTTACGGTGGCCGACCTGGAACACCACCAGGGCCGGCTTGACCGCCGCCAGAAAGCCCGGCGTCGACGAGGTGCCGCTGCCGTGATGGGGCGCGAGCAGCACGTCAGCGTTCAGCCTGCGCTCGCGCACCAGCAACTCGGCTTCCTGTTGCGCCTCGATGTCGCCGGCCAGCAGCACCGACTTGCCCTGCGCCGTGATGCGCAAGGTGCAGCTGCGCGCGTTCGGCTTGAGCGATGTGTCGGCGTAGCTGGCCGCGGTGGGATGCAGCATCTCGAACACCACGCCATCCCATTCCCAGCGCTGGCCGTCGACGCACTGGCGGTGACGCAGCGCGGCGCGCGCGACCGGGTGCTCCGGGGCCAGCGAAGACATCACCGCATCGATATCGACCGCGCCCAGCACCGTCATGGCGCCGCCCGCGTGGTCGGCATCGCCATGGCTGACCACCATCACATCGAGCCTGGAAATCCCCCTGCCCTTCAGATATGGCACGATGACGCGGTTGCCGCCGTTGGACTCCAGCGAATAGGCAGGCCCCGTGTCGTACAGCAGCCGGTGGTGCTGCGTTTCCACCAGCAGCGCCATGCCCTGGCCGACGTCGAAGGCGGTCACCGTCATCTGCCCGGGGCCCGGGCTGGTGGGATGCGCGGCCAGCAGCGGCAGCCAGGACGCCAGCCCGATCCAGCGCATGGGCCAGCCGCGCGGCGCCAGCATCCATACGGTGCCGGTCAACGCGAACGCGAACACCCACGGCTGCGGAGCGGGCGCGCTCCAGACCGCGTAGCGCATGTGACCAAGCCAGGAAAGCGCGAACGCCAGCGCTTCGATCAGCGCATGGGCGAGCGTGAGCAGCAGCGTCGACAACGGCGCCGGCAGCATGCTGCCGATCAGCGCCAGTGGCGTGACCAGAAAACTAATCAGGGGAATCGCCAAAGCGTTGGCAAGCGGGCTGACCAGCGAGACCTGGGCAAACAGCAGCATGGTCAGCGGCACCAGTCCGAGCGTGACCACATACTGCGTGTGCACCCCCAGCCGCAGCGCGGCGCGCCAGCCGGTGTCGCTCGCGCCGATCCGCCCCACGGTGGCATACAGCAGCATCGCCACCGCGCCGAACGACAGCCAGAAGCCGGGCGACAGCACCGCCCACGGGTCGACCAGCACCACCAGGCCGAGCGCCACGCACAGCACATGCGACACCGAGGTGATACGCCCGCTCCATACCGCGGCCGCCACCACGCTCAGCATGTACAGCGTGCGCTGGGCCGGCACGCCGAAGCCGGCCAGCAGCACATACAACAGCGCCACCACCACAGCGCACAGGGCCGCCGCTTTCTGGGCTGGCAAGCGTAAGGGCAGCTGCGCGTCGGTGAAGAACGAATGCCGCCACAGGAGCGATGCGATCATGGCGAACGCCCCCGCCACCATAGTGATGTGCAAACCCGAGATGGAAATGAGATGCCCGATCCCGGTACGGTTGAATACTTCCCAGTCCGACTGGCCGATGCTGCGCTGGTCGCCCACCACCAGCGCCACGATGACGCCGGCGTACGCGTGATCAGGCAGCGCGCGTTCGATACGGTGGCGTAAGGTGGCGCGGCAATGCTCCACCACGTTGCGCACGCTGGGCACGAAGTTGTCCAGCAGGCGATTGGCGGCGCCATCGCCGCGCACGTAGCCGGTGGCACGCACGCCCTGCTCCAGCAGCCATACTTCGTAATCGAATCCGAATGGGTTGGCATTGCCGTGGGGACGCTGCAGCCGCACCGACAACTGCCAGCGTTCGCCCGGTTGCACCTGCGGCGGGCGCTGCCCGGCGCCGCGATAGCCGGCGTACCAGGCCAGCGACACGCGGGTGGGCACGGGCGCCGTGGCGCCGCTGACTTTTTCTATCGCGAAATTAAACCGGGTGCCCTCCTGGAAGCGGTACGGCAAGCTGTCGATGGTTCCGGTCAGCACGATGTCGCGGCCTTCGTCGGCGTGGGCCAACTGTTGCTCCAGCGACGTCTGGGCCAATAGTGCAGCCCAGCAAAAACCGCACAGGGCGCCGGCCGCCGCCGCGCTGAGCGCGCTGCGTACCCAGGCCAGCAGTAACGCCGCCAACCCCAGCGCAGCCAGGGTGCTTGCCTGCGGCAACACCGCTTGCATCTGCAGGCACGCGGCACCGCCGGCAAAACCGAGTATCGCGCAGCGCATGGATGAACCCGATCGGCAAAGCGGCCAGTGTGGCGCCAGATGCACACGCGCGGCTTGTCGCACATCCAACGGCGGCGCCGGCGCCAAGGTGCAGCAACACGCGGCGTGCGGGCAATCTGGCCTGCGACGCTACGTACCTTTGACCTGCCGCGAAGGCGCGTTCATTTTTATGCGCATCATGGACAGACGATCAGCCATCGGGCTCACCACGCTTGCCCAATTCCAAGGAGAATTACCATGCCCTTCCCATTACGCCGCGTTATCACCGCCCTGGCGCTGGCCGCGCCACTGGCACTGCCCGCTCCCGCCTCGGCACTGGTCTTGCCGCTCTGGTATGGCGCCACTGTCGACGTCGCTGCGTCCACGGCCACCTTCACGGTGCAGTTCGACAAGACCGTCGATCTGCTGACAGTCGATGACGTCGGCAACATTGCCGACACGTTCCAGTTCTGGATCGATTCGGCGGCACCCGATCCGCTGACCCGCACCTACGAGGCGCTGTTCGGCACCATGCCTGCCACCACCCAACACGTCATCGCCATGGGGCCCTCGCCCAACACCATGGAAGCCATCTGGGTCAAGCCGCTCGACGCACCGGGTCCGCGCGACAACGGCGGCTGGGGCTCGGTCGAAGCGACCTTGCCGTTTGTTATTTCTGGCGGCAACCGGCTGACCTTCACGCTGCCGTGGTCGGCCATCCGCGAAACCGATGGCACTTTTTACTATGCGTTTGAAACCTATGAGTTCGGCGGGTGGTCCGGCCAGACCTTTGCGGGGGTCAGCGGCAGTGCGTATGCAGTGCCCGAGCCGTCGGTGGTGCTGATGATGCTCGCTGGTATGGGCGTGCTGGCGGCTGCCGCACGCAAGCGCATGGCGAATGCGCCGGCCGTCAGCCCGCCAGCAATGGCCTGAGCCGGGGCAGCGCGGCCAGCGCGTTGGCCGAGGTGATGCGCGCCACGTCGCTGCCATCCATGCCACGCAGCTCCGCCAACGCGGCGCCGATGGCGGGTAATTGTTCCGGGCTGTTGCGCGCGGGGTGGAGCCACGCCGGCGAAATGTCCGGCGCGTCCGTTTCCAGCACGATCGCTTCCAACGGCAAGGTTGTGGCCAGGCGCCGGATCTGCAGCGCGCGGGTAAACGTCATGGCGCCGCCGAAGCCCAGCTTGAAGCCAAGGTCGATGTAGATC
>CALRYE020000277.1:0-4168 GCA_943372275.1 Janthinobacterium lividum | reverse complement strand
ATAAGTTTCTCGGCTATACCGAGTTTCCCCCCACCAGCTTCGCCGACGCGGCCGCCCCGGTGGCCATCGGCGTGATCGGCGCCGACGACCTGGCCGCGGAGCTGAGCCGCATCGTGGCCGGGCGCACCGTGATGGCGCGCCCGGTAGTGGTCAAGACCTTCCGCGACGGCGACACGCCGGCCGGCGTGCACCTGCTGTTCATCGGCGGGGCCGACCCGGCGCGGGTGCGCAGCGTGCTGCGCGCCGTCAAGGATGCGCCCATGCTGCTGGTCACGGAAACCGACAACGGGCTGCTGTACGGCAGCGTCATTAATTTCAAGATCGTCGAGGAGCGCGTGCGGTTCGACGTCTCGCTCGAAGCGGCCGACAAGAACAGCGTCAAGCTCAGTTCCCGGCTGCTGACGGTCGCTAACCATGTTCAAAAAGGTACGCCGTGATGCACCACGACACCGGCTCCGTCCGCAGCAAGTTAATCCTGATGGCCGTATCGACCACGTTCGTGGCGCTGCTGGCCTCGTCCATCGCCATGCTGCTGTACGACCTGCGCACGTTCCAGCGCTACTGGGTCGACGACCTGACCACCCAGGCCGACATCATCGCCAGCGTCACCACGCCGGCGCTGGCGTTCAACGACGCCAAGACGGCCCAGCAGAACCTGGCCGTGCTGCGGGTGCGCCCGCAGATACTGGCCGGGGCCGTGTACACCACGGCCGGGGCACGCTTCGCCTCGTATTCGCGCGGCGCGGCCACGCCCACGTTTCCGGCGCGGCCGGGCACGCCCGGCTACACCATCGAGGGTGGCCAGCTGGTGGTGTATCAAAACATTGTCGACAACGGCGAAGTGCTCGGCACGGTCTACCTGCGCGCCCGCTACGGGCTGGTCGACCGCCTGATCAATTACGCGGCCATCCTGGGCGGCGTGCTGCTGGCGTCGCTCGTCATTGCCGCGCTGGTGGCCTCGCGCCTGCAACAAAGCATCACCCGGCCACTGCTGGCGGTGACCAAGGTGGCGCGCGAGGTGATGCAGCGGCGCGATTTCAGCTTGCGCGTGCCGGGCAACAACAGCGGCGAAATCGGCGTGCTGGTCGACGCTTTCAACGACATGCTGGCCGAAATCGGGCGCCGCTCGCATGCCTTGCAGGAAGCCAATCTGACCCTGGAACATGAAATGCAGGTGCGCCACCGGGCCGAGGAAGCGCTGCTGCTGGCCGACCGCCGCAAGGATGAGTTCCTGGCCACCCTGGCGCACGAATTGCGCAACCCCCTGGCGCCGATTCGCACCGGGCTCGACATCCTGCGCATCCGCAGCGGCGACGCCCAGGCCACCCAGCGCGCCACCGACATCATGGAACGCCAGCTGCGCCAGATGGTGCGCCTGGTCGACGACCTGCTGGACGTGTCGCGCATCAATACCGGCAAGTTCGCCATCAAGATGGGACGGGTGGAATTGAAAGCGGTGGTCAACGACGCACTGGAAGTGGTGCGCTCGTACATCGAGCTGCACGGCCACGAACTGGTGATCGACCTGCCGGACCGGCCGGTGTTCCTGAATGGCGACGCCACGCGGCTGGCGCAGATCCTGTCGAACCTGCTCAACAATGCGGCCAAGTACACCAACCGGGGCGGGCGCGTGAGCCTGTCGGCCCGGGTGGAAGACCGCGACCTGATTATCAGCGTGGCCGACAACGGCATCGGCATCGCGCCGGACATGCTCGACAACGTATTCGAGATGTTCGTGCAGGTCGATTCGACGCTGGAGCGCACCAATGCCGGGCTGGGCGTGGGCCTGTCGCTGGCGCGCCGGCTGGTCGAGCTGCATGGCGGCACCATCGAAGCGCACAGCCCGGGCATCAACCGGGGCAGCGAATTCTCGGTGCGCCTGCCCATCGTGGTGGAACCGGAAATGCCCACCAAGACCAGTCCAGCCGCGTTCATCACGGCCGAGACCTACCGGATTTTGCTCGCCGACGACAACGTCGACTTTGTCAACAGCATCGGCGCGCTGCTCTCGGCCATGGGGCACAGCGTGGTGATCACCCACAACGGCCCGGACGCGCTGACGGCGGCGGCGCGCTTCTGCCCCGACTACGCGTTCCTCGACATCGGTTTGCCGCAGATGTCCGGCTACGATCTGGCGCGCGGCATCCGGCGCCTGTCGTGCGGCCCGATGACCATGCTCATCGCCGTGACCGGCTGGGGCCAGGAAAAAGACCGCCAGCTGGCCTTCGAGGCGGGCTTCGACCATCACATGGTCAAGCCGGTGCGTTTCGAGCAGATCGAGGAGATCCTCAGCAACCGCAGCATAATCAAGAAGGCGCGCACCTGACAATCAGTGCGCACCTGACAATCGGGGCGTACCTGACAATCAGTGCGCACCTGCCATTCAGTGCGCACCTGGCAATCAAAAGGCCGATGAAAAAAACGGAAGCGCTGCTTCCGTTTTTTACGCCTGGCCAAACAGTGGTCAGGCAATCGTCGTGCAAAGAGCAGGCATTAAGCCTGGTTTGCCTTGCGGCGACGCGCCAGGAAACCGACCACGCCCAGACCTGCCAGCATCATGCCGTAGGTTTCTGGTTCCGGTACGGGATTGAGGGCGACCGAGCCACCGAAGGCGCCGGTGCCGGTCGATGCCAGGGTACCGCTGACCTGCACGTAGTAGCTGCCGGCGGCCAGGCTTTCGGCGCTGAGGTTCCAGAAGTCGAACAGCCCGCTGGTGCCGGTGCCGCTGCCAACCAGTACGCCAGCATCGCTGTACAAGCCGAGGCCGGTAATGTTCAGGCCGGTGGTTGCGGTTTGCGAGGCCGCGGTGACCGATGCCGTTACATTACCTGGCAGAGCCAACGTGAACGTGAACTGATCGGCGAATGTGTCGCCGGCGATGCCCGACAGGGTGTTGCCAAAGTCGATAGCGTTGTTGTTGAACACCAGCGCCTCGGTTGGCGAGCTGACATCCGCGGCGGATGCCAGGGATGGGCCGAACGAAGCGGCAGCGATGGCTGCCGCGGCGATCAGCGATTTGATAGGTTTCATGTGTTACCTCGTAGAAATGCAGCCGCGTTGAGCGACCTCGGTTATCAAGAATCGGGGGAACTCCATGCTAGCAAAATCACGTTCAACATCCACGATTTTATGTGAGATCCCTGCACCACAATGTAACAGTTCCTGTGGCTAACTGATTTTTATAAGACAACAATATTTAACACATTTCATAGGGAGCGACGCCTTGGTCTAATTGCTGAAATATAAACATTGCTAGGTTGCTCACTCGAATGTAGGATCAGGCCTACAGAAAGACGAGAAAATTTCTCGCGATGGGTGCGCTATCCATGATTGGCAAGGGTGCGATTTCTCAATACGGATGAGGTGCAAATCAGCTCAGCAAAAAGACTCGCACCATAGCAAACGGGCCCGGCAGATTGCTCTGTCGGGCCCGTTGCTTTTACTGCAGATTACGAATTTTGGTGCGGCTGGCAGGAATTGAACCCACGACCCCTTGGTTCGTAGCCAAGTACTCTATCCAACTGAGCTACAGCCGCGAAAACAAGATTATAGCAGGGCATGTAAATTTTGGCAAAGGGGAAAGTGGGGCCGCTGTGCCGGCCGTTGTACCGGCCATTTCCGGTTCGCGCCAGACGCCGTGCCGGGGGCAGGGCGGCATGCTCGGCGGCAGGATTGACTGCCCCGGGGCGAGCGCCGATACTTGCCTTCTTACTCACCGACCCTGGACGCGCGCGCATGCCTGGAACGATATTGATAGTCGAAGACGAGCTGGCCATTGCCGACAGCCTGGCCTACGCCCTGCGCACCGATGGCTACACGGCGCGCCACGTGATGCTGGGCCAGCATGGGCTGGACGCCATGCGCGACGGCGCCGCCGCGCTGCCGGACCTCGTGGTGCTCGACGTGGGCCTGCCCGACATGAACGGCTTTGAAGTGTGCCGGCGCCTGCGCCAGTTCTCCAGCGTGCCGGTGATCTTCCTGACCGCGCGCAGCGATGAGATCGACCGCATCGTCGGCCTGGAAATCGGCGCCGACGATTATGTGACCAAGCCGTTCAGCCCCAAGGAGCTGGTCGCGCGCGCCGCGGCGGTGCTTCGCCGCGTCCGTCCGGCCCTGGCCGCCCAGGCGCTCGACTATGCCGGCCTGGAGATGGACCTTGCCGCGCATC
>CALRYE020000276.1:0-4258 GCA_943372275.1 Janthinobacterium lividum | reverse complement strand
CAGTCCCAGCGCCTGCGCGCCGAACTGGCCGAGGAACGCCTCTCGCGCCTTGGCGAACAGCTGCAGCCGCACTTCCTGTTCAATAGTCTCAATCTGATTTCGTCGGTGATGTACGAAGACGTGGCCCGTGCCGACCGTCTGCTGTGCGACCTGTCCGATCTGCTGCGCCAGACACTGGCGGCGCAACAGGCGCCCGAGCATGCGCTGGACGCGGAGCTGGCGCTGACGGAACCCTATCTGGCGATCATGCAGGCCCGCTTCGGCGAACGCCTGCGCGTGAGCGTCGAGGCGAGCGACAGCGCGCGGCGCTGCCGGGTGCCCACGCTGCTGCTGATATCGCCCGTCGAAAACGCCATCAAGCACGATGTCGCCCACAGCGATGCGCAGGTGCTGGTGGCCGTTCGCGCCTGGGTCGACGGCGCAGTGCTGAACATCACGGTGGAAAACAGCGGCATGGCGCCGGCAGCGCACGTGCGCGAGGGCGCCGTCGGCATGGCCAATCTGCGCGCGCGCCTGCACGCGCTGCATGGTGAGCGGGGGCAGGCGACGCTGGCCCCGCGTGCGGCCGGCGGCAGCTGTCTGCACTTGACGCTGCCGGCGCGGATACCATGAGCGTATTGAATCCATCGAATCCGCCGGCGCAGTTGACCGTCCTGATCATCGACGATGAGGCGCCGGCGCGCTCGCGCCTGCGCCGCCTGCTGCAGGATATCCCCGGCATTGGCGCGGTGCTGGAGGCCGACGGCGCGGCGCAGGCGCTGGCGGTGCTCCAAGCGACGACGGTGCACGCAGTGCTGCTCGATATTCACATGCCCGGTACGGGCGGACTGGCGCTGGCGCTGGACTTGCCCCCGGAAGTTGCATGCATCTTTTGTACCGCGTACGACGCCTATGCCGTGCAGGCGTTCGAACTCAATGCAGTCGACTATCTGCTCAAGCCCGTGCGCCCCGAGCGGCTGGCCGCGGCGATCGGGCGGGTGGCCGCGCGCCGCGCCGCGCCCGTGCAGCGGGGCAGGTTGATCGGCGCGCTGCAGCAGATCCAGCCGGTGGACCAGCACTGGCTGGTGGAGCGCCGCGGCGCGCTGCACAAGCTGGCGCTGGCCGAGGTGCAGTGGGTGGCCAGCGCGGACAACTACATTGAACTGCATGCGCCGCCGCACAGCGACCTGGAGCGGCGCACGCTGGCGTCGTTTCTGGCCCATCCGGCTGCTGTGGGGTTCGTGCGCGTGCACCGTTCTCACGCCGTCAATGCGGCGCACATCGCGTCGATTGCGCCGCTGCCCAATGGCGAGGCCAGCGTGACGGTCAGCTGCGGGACAGTGCTGCGCGTGTCGCGCAATTACCGCAGCCAATTGACATGAACTTCGTGGGCTGAAATGCGTTTTACCCCACGCCGATAGCGCTTCGCCCCGGCGAGCTCGATTGCTGCTCGCGCCCCTGCTACTGTCGGATCTCACCAATCCGGGAGCACATTACTATGTACAGAAGACGATTTCTCGCTGGCGCAGCAGCAGGGTTTGCCCTCGGGCTGGCGCCCGTTTCTTTGGCGAGCGCAGGCATCAAGGCCGGCAAGATTGCGCATGCCAGAGTGCGGCCTGGCCAGGCAGGCTGGCCAAGTGCGCGCGCGTGGCAACAGCTCTCGCAGCAAGTCGGCGGTCGCCTGAGCCAGCCGCAGGCGCTGTTTGTGCGCTGCGCGGCATCGGCCTCCGCCTCCGCGTCCGCCTCTTCTGCCTGCAAGGATCTGAAGTCGAACATGCGTAACCCGTTTTATTTAGGCGACCAGGCGGCCGGCACGCAGGTCTCGGGCTGGCTCGATGCCTGGACGCCAGCGCCGTCGGCCTATGCGATTGCCGCGCGCAGCAGCGCCGACGTGGCCGCCGGCGTGAACTTCGCCCGCCTGCACAAGCTGCGCCTGGTGGTCAAAGGCACGGGCCACAGTTATCAGGGCACCTCGAACTGCGCCGACTCGCTGCTGATCTGGACGCGCGCCATGAAAGCCATCACGCTGCACGACGCGTTCGTGCCCGCCGGCGGCGCAGGCAAGATCGCGCCTCAGCATGCGGTCACGAGCGAATCGGGCGCGGTGTGGATCGACCTGTATCACGCCGTCACCACCGTGGGAGGGCGCTACGTGCAGGGCGGCGGCTGCACCGATGTGGGCGTGGCCGGGCTGGTGCAAAGCGGCGGCTTCGGCAGCTTTTCCAAGGGTTTCGGCACGGCCGCGGCCAATCTGCTGGAAGCGGAAATCGTCACCGCCGACGGCGCGGTGCGCACCGTGAACGCCTACCGCGACCCCGAGCTGTTCTGGGCCATCAAAGGGGGAGGGGGCGGCAGCTGGGGCGTGATCACCAAGGTCACCTTGCGCACGCACGCGCTGCCCACCTTGTTCGGTGCGGCCTGGGGCGAGATCAAGGCCGATTCGGACGCGGCCTATCTGCGCCTGATCGACTATTTTCTGACGTACTATCGCGCGCACCTGTTCAACCGGCACTGGGGTGAGCAGGTGGCGTTCGAGCCGGATAACACCCTGAAGATTTCGATGGTGTGCCAGGGGCTGGACAAGGGGCAGGCCAGGGCCATATGGCAGCCGTTCATCGACTGGGTGAAAGCCACGCCCGGACTGTCGGGCGCCGACAAGTTCGGCATCCACGAAGGCGATCCGCGTTCGTGGTGGGCCGTCAAGGACAATGGCGCCATGCTGGCCGACGCGCGGCCCGGCGCGCCGGCGCACCGCGGCTGGTGGAAGGGCGATGCCGATCAGGTGGGTGTGTATCTGCACGCCTACGATACGCTGTGGATGCCGGCCAGCCTGCTCGACCCGGCGCGCCGTCCCGAACTGGCAGCCACCTTGCTGCGCGCCAGCCGCCACAAGAAGGTCCAGCTGCATCTGAACAAAGGCCTGGCCGGCGCGCCGCCCGAAGCGATCGCCGCCGCGCGCGCCACGGCCACCAACGGCGCCGTGTGCGAGGCCTTTGCGCTGGCATTGATCGCCGACGCGCAGGGTAGCGCCTACCCGGGCCAAGGCAAGCCGGATTTGGCCGCCGCGCGCGCCGACGCCGGCAACATCAATGCCGCCGCCGCCGAGCTGCACCGGCTGGTGCCCAACGCCGGATCGTACGTGTCCGAAAGCGACTACTTCAATCCGCGCTGGCGCGAGGCGTTCTGGGGCACGCATTATGCGCGTCTGCTGCGGGTCAAACAGCGCATCGACCCGGACTGCATATTCTTCGTCCACCACGGTGTCGGCAGCGAGGCGTGGAGCGCGGATGGATTTACGCCGTCAGGCGGCATGTCATCTTCCTGACAAATTGCGCGGGTACGCTGGCCTTGTCATCAACGTTAAGGAAGAAGCATGCAAAACCTGATTCCATCGCAAGAGACCCGGCAACATTCGCCACGGCTGGTATTGAGCGTCGCGTCGAGCGCCAGCGAAGTACGTGAAGTGCAGCGCCTGCGCTACAAGGTATTCATCGAAGGCCTGGGCCTGACGGCGATGAAAAACGCCGAGCGCCTCGACCGCGATGAATTCGACGAGCACTGCGATCACCTGATCGTGCGCGAATCCGTCACCCTGAAGGTGGTCGGCACCTACCGCGTGCTGAGCGCTTCCAAGGCGCGCAAGATCGGGCGCTTTTATTCGGAAAATGAATTCGACCTGGGACGCCTGAACCATCTGCGCACGCGCATCGTCGAAGCCGGACGCGCCTGCATTCACCCTGAGTACCGCGGCGGCAGCGTCATCATGCTGCTCTGGTCGGGTCTGGCCGACTACATGCGGCGCGAACGCTGCGACTACCTGGTCGGCTGCGCCAGCATGAGCGTGGCCGATGGCGGCCACAATGCCATCGCCGTCTATCATTCGCTGCTGGCGGCCCATGCGGCGCCGGCCGAATACCGCGTCACGCCCCATCTGCCGTTCCCGATCCACGAACTGATGCCGGCCCGTTCGCCACAGATTCCGCCGCTGATCAAAGGCTATGTGCGTTCGGGCGCGTGGCTGTGCGGCGAGCCGGCATGGGACCCCGATTTTGAAAGCGCGGATATGTTCCTGATGCTGCCGCTGGCGAATCTGGACAGCCGTTATGCGAAGCACTACGGCGTAGAGTAAGTTAGTAGCTGAGGGGGCGGGGGAACGGGTACGGGGAACGCGGAGGCAGGGCAGAGCGGAGTGTGACGGTGACTGCCTGGTCAAATCGTAAAAGCTCGCATTCCGCACAAGGTTTGGGTGCGGAGTGCAGTTTCAACTGTTTCAACTGTT
>CALRYE020000275.1:0-4271 GCA_943372275.1 Janthinobacterium lividum | reverse complement strand
ACTCCGGCGTGCGCCACTCCGTCAACATGCCCTTGAAGCTGCCTGCCGTCATCTGGTCGTAGCTCCGCTCCCAGTCCGTCAGGTTGCGCGCCAGCTCATCGGCACTCTGCGTCAGCACGGTGCGCAGCCTGGGACCACTGTGCGGAAATGGACCAGTGGGTTGCAAAGTTGTTACAACTTGGTGCATGCCGTTTCTCCTCGAACAGGCGGGTAGTAAAGGTGCGTGGGACAAATTGCAACAGTGCGCGCAACAGCACGCAACTTTGCCGATCTGCGATAACCCCCGCTGGGATGTGACTCCTATAATCAATTGAGCAACATTCATACCCGGCCTTCCTCGCCGCGCCTGCCCACGCGATACGCTGGCGCGTGCGGCGCAGGGGCCGGAACTGAGCGTTGACCGCACAGTTGCCAGGACAACCCGTGAACTCCACCTACCCGGATCGGATCGCCATGAAACCGAACACTACCGCCGCCGCACCGGCACTCAAGCAAACCCTCACTACCTTCCAGCTATGGGGTATTGCCGTTGGCCTCGTCATTTCCGGCGAATACTTCGGCTGGAGCTATGGCTGGGCCTCGGCCGGCACGCTGGGCTTCACCGTCACGGCCCTGTTCATCGCCGCCATGTACACCACCTTCATCTTCAGCTTCACCGAGCTGACCACCTCGATTCCCCACGCGGGCGGCCCGTTTGCCTACAGCAAGCGCGCCTTCGGGCCGGTGGGCGGCTACATCGCCGGCGCCGCCACCCTGATCGAATTCGTCTTCGCGCCGCCCGCCATCGCCCTGGCCATCGGCGCCTACCTCAACGTACAGTTTCCCGCGCTCGATCCCAAGCTGGTGGCGGTGGGCGCCTATGTGATCTTCATGACCATGAACATTGTCGGAGTGCAGGTGGCGGCCACGCTGGAACTGATGCTGGCGCTGCTGGCCATTTTCGAACTGCTGGTGTTCATGGGCGTGGTGGCGCCGGGCTTCGAAGCCGCCAACTTCACCAAGGGCGGCTGGGCCGGCCAGGATGTGTTCACCATGGCCGCCGTACCGGGCATGTTCGCCGCGATTCCCTTCGCCATCTGGTTCTTTTTAGCCATCGAAGGCGTGGCCATGGCGGCCGAAGAAGCCAAGGACCCGCGCCGCTCGATCCCGATCGCCTACGTCACCGGCATCCTGACCCTGGTGGCGCTGGCCGTGGGCGTGATGGTGTTCGCCGGCGGCGCGGGCGACTGGACCAAGTTATCGAACATTAACGACCCGTTGCCGCAAGCGATGAAGAGCATCGTCGGCGGCGACAGCGGCTGGCTGCACATGCTGATCTGGCTGGGCATGTTCGGGCTGATCGCCTCGTTCCACGGCATCATCTTCGGCTACTCCCGCCAGATCTTCGCGCTGGCCCGCGAAGGCTATCTGCCGCACTATTTCTCCAAGATCCATCCGCGCTTCAACACCCCGCACCGGGCCGTGCTGGCCGGCGGCGTGGTCGGCATCGCCGCCATCTACAGCGACGAACTGATCAAGATCGGCGGCCTGACCCTGACCGCCAACATCGTCACCATGTCGGTGTTCGGCGCCATCACCATGTACATCATCAGCATGCTGGCCCTGTTCAAGCTGCGCCGCACCGAGCCGAACATGGTGCGCCCGTTCCGCGCCCCGCTGTACCCGGTATTCCCCCTGATCGCGCTGGTCGGCGCCGTGGTGTGCCTGGCCACGATGGTGTACTACAACTTTCTGATCGCCCTGATCTTCGCCGGCCTGCTGCTGGCCGGCTACGGCGTGTTTCTGCTGACGGGCGGGCGCCGTGCCGCCCTGGCCGTGCCCGACGTTGCCTGACCGTTCATCCACATCGCCCAAGGGCTCCCATGCGCTCTTCTTTCCGCACCATTACGCTGATCACGGCGCTCGCCGCCGCCCCGCTGGCCATGGCCCAGAGCACTGCGGCGGCGCCGGCCACGTCGGCCGATGCGGCACCGTCCTCGCCCCCGGCCACAGCCCCGGCGCCGGCCACAGCCCCGGCCCCGGCCTGGACCCAAACCGGCAATGCCATGCTGCTGTCGGACTATGTCTTTCGCGGCGTGACCCAGACCCAGGGCAAGCCGGCCGTGCAGGCCACGCTGGACTTCGTCCACGCCGGCGGCGCCTATCTGGGCGTATTCGGCTCGTCCGTGTCGAATGCGGCATATAACAACACCAGCGGCGTCGAAATCGACCTGTACGGCGGCTACCGCTTCGCGCTGGGCGAGTCGAGCAACATCGACGCCGGCGTGGTGACCTACTGGTATCCGGGCGCGCATTACCGCGCCGGCACGACGAAAATCGACTATCACACGCAGGATGTAAAATTGGGCTGGAACAGCGGCAGCTTCAATGTCTACGGCTGGGTAACGCTGAGTAAGCACTGGTTCGGCTATGCGGTCGACCCGTACAGCGGCAATCTGGTCGAGTCGCGCCGCTCCACCTATGTCGAGGCCAACTGGAACCCGGAACTGGCGCCGGGCCTGAACCTGAACCTGCACGTGGGCTCGCAGCGCGTGCGCAATCTGGGCGTCTACAATTTTTCGGACGCCAAGATCGGGCTGACCAAGACCTGGGGCAGCTGGGCCTTGTCGGGCGCGGCCATCTACAACGATGGCCAGGTCAGCGATGGCGCCCTGCCCCTGTGGATCTTCTTCAACGCCAACGGCACGGGAAAGAAAGTGGTCGGGCGGCGCGCCCAGGCGACGCTCATGCGCAGTTTTTGACGGGAGTTTTATGCACCAGTACACCCACGCCGTCGGCGCCCGCAGCTACGGCTTCCGGGACCTGAAGGACTTGATGGCCAAGGCCACGCCGCCGCGCTCGGGCGATTATCTGGCCGGCGTGGCGGCGGCCAGCGCCGAGGAACGCGTGGCCGCGCAAATGACCCTGGCCGCCTTGCCGCTGACCACGTTCCTGAACGACGTGCTGGTGCCGTACGAGAGCGACGAAGTCACCCGCCTGATCATCGACAGCCACGACGGCGCCGCCTTCGCGCCGCTGGCCCATCTGACAGTGGGCGACTTTCGCAACTGGCTGCTCGGCGATGAGGCCGACAGCCCCACGCTGGCCCGGGTCGCGCCCGGCATCACGCCCGAAATGGCGGCGGCGGTCAGCAAGATCATGCGCGTGCAGGACCTGATCCTGGTGGCAAAAAAGTGCCGCGTGGTCACGGCGTTCCGCAACACCATCGGGCTGGAACAACGCCTGTCCACCCGCTTGCAGCCCAATCACCCCACCGACGACGCCTCCGGCATTGCCGCCAGCGTGCTGGACGGCCTACTGTACGGCAGCGGCGACGCCGTCATCGGCATCAACCCGGCCACCGACAACGTGCCCCAGGTGATCCGCATCGTCAGCATGCTCGACGACATCATCGCCCGCTACGGCATCCCTACCCAGTCCTGCGTGCTCACCCACGTCACCAATACCATCGCCGCTATCGAGCGGGGCGCGCCGGTGGACCTGGTGTTCCAGTCGATCGCCGGCACCGAGGCGGCCAACCGCAGCTTCGGCGTGACCCTGGCCCTGCTGGCCGAAGCGCAGGCGGCAGCGCTGTCGTTGGGGCGCGGCACGGTCGGCAACAACGTCATGTATTTCGAAACGGGCCAGGGCAGCGCCCTGTCGGCCAACGGCCACCACGGGGTCGACCAGCAAACCTGCGAGGCGCGCGCCTACGCCGTGGCGCGCCGCTTCCAGCCGTTGCTGGTCAACACGGTGGTCGGTTTCATCGGCCCCGAGTATCTGTACGACGGCAAGCAGATCATCCGCGCCGGGCTGGAAGACCATTTCTGCGCCAAGCTGCTGGGCCTGCCGATGGGCTGCGACGTGTGCTACACCAACCACGCCGAGGCCGACCAGGACGACATGGACATGCTGCTGACCTTGCTGGGCACGGCCGGCTGCACGTTTGTAATGGGCATCCCGGGCTCGGACGACATCATGCTCAATTACCAGACCACCTCCTTCCACGACGCCCTGTACGCGCGCCGCGTGCTGGGGCTGAAACCGGCGCCCGAGTTCGACGCCTGGCTGCGCCACATGGCCATCTTCAGAGAAGGCGACGGCACCACCCTGGCCGACGGCATCCCGGCGCGCTTTCAGGGCGCCCTGCTGCAGCTGGAATCGGGGAAGACCGCATGAACGAGTGGACAGCATAAGCGAGCCGGCATCATGAGCGAACCAAAAAACAGCGTCACCAGCAACCCCTGGCACACTTTGCGCCAGTTCACGGCCGCGCGCATCGCCCTGGGCCG
>CALRYE020000274.1:0-4329 GCA_943372275.1 Janthinobacterium lividum | reverse complement strand
AAAACCTACAGCTACGATGTGATCGGGCGGATCATGACGGCGGTGCAGCCGGACCTGGCGGAGCGGTTCGCGTTCGATCCGGCGCACAATCTGCTGGATCCTTCGATGGCCACTACCGCTGGCGGGCGGGTCGAGGGCAACCGGGTGCGGGTGTTTGAGGACAAGCGCTACGACTACGATGCGCATGGCAATTTGACCGAAAAGCTGACGGGGCGACACACGCGCTTGCAGCTGGAGTGGAATGCGGCGCATCAGCTGGTTAAGTCCAAGGTGACGCGCAATGCGCAGTCGCCCGTGCCGACGGTGCAGATGGTGAAGTATGCGTATGACCCGTTCGGGCGGCGCATTGCCAAGAAGGATGCGTTCGGCACCACGCGGTTTATCTGGGATGGCAACCGCCTGCTGGGCGAAGCGCGTGGGCAGTGGCAGCGTACGTATGTGTATGAGCCGGGGTCGTTTGTGCCGTTGGCGCAGTTGGATGTTGTTGCGGTTGGCGGCGATGGGCAACTAGATACTGCGGGCGACACGGCGCGGCAGGTTCAGGTGCATCACATACATACCGATCACCTGGGCACGCCGAACGAGATCACCGATGAGCATGGTGAGATCACGTGGGCGTCGGAGTACAAGGCGTGGGGTAATGTGCTGCGGGTTGTGGGTGCTGTGCCTAAGCGCGGTGCGCTGGCGTTGGTCGATGCGAATGCCGCGCAGAACGCGGTCGAGCAGGCGCAACCGATCAGGTTCCTGGGGCAGTATCACGATAGCGAGACTGGTTTGCACTACAACCGGTTCCGCTACTATGATGCGGACTGTGGACGGTATGTTTCGCTGGATCCGATTGGTTTGGAGGGCGGCAACAATTCGTACCAGTATGCGCCAAACCCGAGTGGGTGGTCGGATCCGCTTGGATTATCGAAGCAGACGTGTGATTGCGGTGCGATCAATAGCGTTGTAGAAGACGCTCTTCCTGCGTGGAACAATGGTTGGCGTACCGCAGATGGAAAATTCGCCAGTCCACTCGGTCAAGGCCGGGCAGGAGCCAACGCCGAAGCATCGGTGTGGGACGCTATCGAAGGAAAGCCGGGCTGGGGTGTTACTAGAGGTCCGGTGGCCGTCCGAGATGCATCTGGTCAGCTGCGATACTATGACGGCGCTGCCATATCGCCAAGTGGGCGGGTAATCGGCCTCGAAGTAAAATCGGGCACCGCTGCACAAACAGCAGCGCAAAGAAGATTTGATACTAGCTTGAACTCGAGCGCTTCGAATACCGCTATAGGCGTAGGTCAAAGCAAGGGAACTGTTGTGCAAAGAACTGTATTAATCAGGGTGCCATAGAAATGACAATGAAAAGCGAAATTAAAGCCTGTTTAATATTAAATTTGGAAGCGATTCTTGATCCATATATGGTCACTCAAGGTTTTACGCGTTCCAAGCCAAGTCTTATTTATAAGAGACAGTTCAAAGGAGCAGTCCAAATCATCGACATTGCCTTGCAGATTCACCCCAAGGACCGGCCCGATTCATCCGCAGCTATTTATCCTCAAATGGAAGTATTGGTCCCAACAGTGGACCAAGTGTTGGACGATATTGTTGGAGACAATCTAGGGCTTCTCGAAGGCGTCACCGGCGGCCGAACTAAGCAGCCCATTGGTTTTACGTCAGCTAAGCAGCATGATGGACGATGGTTCGTATTTCAACCCGACTCGGTTTTGCCTGTGGTAGCGGATATCAGAGCTTTTATAGAACGCTGGACGCTTCCATTCTTGGAAGGCTATGCTAACGCCGAGGACATTATTGCCGCTAACGAGCGCGACGACGCCAGGATCGCTCGGGACCGCGCTCAACTAATGCGTGTTGTCGCTGCGGCCGTTGTCTTAGATAGGTCAAGTGACGCTCAAGATCTGATGGAGAAATGGTTTGGTGCACCCGGCTTGCGGCGGCGATACAAACAGGTTTTCGACTACATCAAAATTTGAGGGTTTGCTCTATTTAATCGATGTTCATCTTGATTTCATATGGGATTATGCCAACAATAAACGGCATATAGATGAAGTGGTCTTCGACTACAGTAAAAGAAGGAGTGATAACTTCAGCCTTGATTCGCTCGAAACAGCGACTAACGCGGGACTACTGGTACGCGTGATAGGTAGTCGCGACGTATTGAATATTTTCAGAATTCAGTCCTCATGACGGAAAAACCAGGTGCCACGAGTTGCTGCTCGACGGCCTGGGCAAGAGCAAGCTGGGGCCGGGGTTTGCTGGCTGGGTAGGCCTGAACCGCGACAAGCTGAACATCCGGCGTTGCTGCCCAAGAGCGCCGGTGCCGAGGGCGTGGCCGCCAAGGCGGCGCCATCGGCCAAGGGCGCACCGGCCAAGGCCGCTCCGGAGTCGCCATCTACCGCCCGCAAGCAGGGCGAAGCGAACAGCGCCTGCCCGACCTGCCTGCTGGTGGCGTATCCGATCAATCCCATCACCGGCAGCAAGATCCTGGCCGGCCCGAGCGAGCTGGACTTTGCGCTGCCCGCGCCGCTGCCGAATGACAGCGCGATTGCCGAGTTGACGCAAAAGTTCCATCAACAAAACCAGCAGGGTGCTTCACATCAATCCAAGTACGATTCCATCTTGTATCGACCGACTCGCGTTCGATGCATGAAGGCGCGTTAGTGGACAAATCGGTCGACTAATTATGGATCACAATAATATGAATATTTCTACAAATGACGTCCACAAGGTGGTTGCGGAACATCCCTCCATCGTCAACTTTGGCACGCCAGCTGATGCCGTTGCGAATGATTGGATCGTTAAGGCAGAAGTCGCGTTGAACCGAACGCTGCCTGATTCATACAAATGGTTTTTAGGGGAATTTGCCGGAGGCGAAATCGGCGGAGAGGAAATTTACAGTATTTACGGGATGCCGTTCGATTCAGTAAATGGGGGCGATATTGTCTTTCAACATTTGGCGACTCGTAAAGCTGGCTTGCTTGATGATTCGAAGTTAGTGATTAGTGAGACGGATTTTGGAGAAGTCTTCTTCTTCGATTACACGCAGTTCGAAAATGGAGAGTGTACTATTTACTTACGGCTTCCTTCTGGTGAGTGTGTATATTATGCAGATGACTTTTATGAATTCCTGTTTCTGCGTATTGATGTTCATTCATCTTAGTGGATAGGTGTTGATCGGAAGGAAAATCCGGCGAGCGGGAGATGGCACGAGCGCTGCGTAAAAATTAGCTAGCGACGTGAGGGAAAGCTGAGGTCGAAGTACGACGAATTCGGCCTGCCGGTGCGCGTGACCGATGCTGCCGACGGCGTCAAGCGGCTGGCCTACAACCGGGCCGCGCAGCTGATCAGCTATACCGACTGCTCGCAGCTGACCACTTACTTCAGCTACGACGACAATGGCCGGCTGGTGCGGGTGACCGACGCCGCCGGCAACGTGACCGCGTACAGCTACGACACGGCGGGGCGCCTGCGCGAAGCGCTGCAGCCGGATGGGGCGACCGAGCGCTACGAATACGATGCGCTGGGCCGGCTGACGGCCAGCATCGATGCCACCGGCAACCGCACCAGCTATGTGCTCGATGCGGATGGCAAGCCGCTAAAGCGCATCGACGCGCGTGGCGGCGTGCTGGCCTATGAGTACGACGAGGCGCGCCGCGTGGCCGCCCTGATCAACGAGAACGGCGACGCGCACCGCTTCGTCTACGACGTGCTCGACCGCCTGAGCGAAGAGACGGGGTTTGACGCGCGCCTGACGCGCTACCGCTACGACGACAGCGGGCTGGTGGCGGCCAAGGAAGAATACGGCAGCGGCGCGCGCACCATCGACAACCGCATCGACACACACTACCTGCGCGACAGCGCCGGCCAGCTGGTGGAAAAAATCATCGCGCGCACCACGGGCGACGCGCAGGCCGAGCAGCTGCGCCTGCGCTACGCCTACGACGCGGTGGGTCGCATGACGCAGGCGATCAATGCCGACGCCGAGGTGACGCTGCAGTACGATGCGCTGGGCCAGCTGATTGGCGAATCGACCAGCAGCGGCGA
This sequence comes from Janthinobacterium lividum, assembly GCA_943372275.1. GTDB lineage: Bacteria > Pseudomonadota > Gammaproteobacteria > Burkholderiales > Burkholderiaceae_D > Telluria_A > Telluria_A lividum_A. The sequence continues at coordinate 282 of CALRYE020000274.1, read as the reverse complement.
GGTTAGCAGCACGCTGCGCCATGCCTACGACGAGCTGGGCAACCGCATTCAGACGGTGCTGCCGGACGGGCGCGTGCTGAATAACCTGTACTACGGTTCGGGGCATCTGCATCAGATCAATCTCGACGGCGAAGTCATTACCGACATCGAGCGCGACAAGCTGCACCGGGCCACGCAGCGCACCCAAGGGGCCTTGACCAGCCAGTTCCAGTACGACGCGGTGGGGCGGCTGCTGGCGCAGGTGGCCGGGCATCTGGGTGTGGGCCAGGGCGCGGAACCGGT
>CALRYE020000273.1:0-4403 GCA_943372275.1 Janthinobacterium lividum | reverse complement strand
CAACTTCAAAACCGTCATTCCCGCGCATGCGGGAACCCATGCTGAGCCGGCTTCCATAGTGCTGCATGCTCAGCATGGGTCCCCGCTTTCGCGGGGATGACGGAGCAAATGGCAGTGGTTTTGAAATAAATGCGTGTTCTGCGACACCCGCCTGCGCGGGGACGATGGGTTAGCGTCGTTAAATGGCGGTTTTGCCGACTGCAGCCGCAGCCGCCCTCCCCGACAGCAAGAACGTTCAATACAGCGCCCGCCAGCCGCCCGACAATGTCCGTCGATCCCACTTCTTCCCGCGCCCATGAAATCGCAACAATGGATGGCTTACCTTGCCCTCACCGGCGCCATGGTCACCGTCGGCAGCACCATCGTCGCCAGCAAGCTGATGGGAGAAATGCCGGTGTTCATCGCCGCATTTGTCCGTTTTCTGATCGCCAGTCCGATATTGCTAAGCCTGGTCTGGCTGAGCGGCAGCCGCCTGCCGCGCCTGCACTGGCGCGAGTGGGCCACCTTGTGCCTGCAGGCCGGCCTCGGCAGTGTCGGCTATTCGGTACTGCTGATGCTGGGCTTGTCGCTGACGCAGGCCTCCGACGCCAGCGTCATCGCCGGCACGCTTCCCGCCGTGGCGGCCCTGCTCTCCATGCTCATTCTGCGCGAACGCATTAATGCCGGCGCGGTGCTGGCGATCGGGCTGGCAACGGTGGGCGTGGCCATGCTCAGTCTGGGAGACGCCACCGGGGCAGCCAGCGCCACTGCCCGCTGGACCGGCAACGCCCTGGTGCTGCTGGCGATGGCATGCGAGGCGCTCTTCCTGCTACTCAACAAGACCATCAAAACCCCCATTCCCCCGCTGGTGGTGGCGGCGACGATGTCCATCCTGTCGATGCTGCTGTGCCTGATTCCTGCAGGACTGCAGTGGGCGCACGCCACCGGCCCGGTGTTCACAGGCGCCGCAACGGGCGCGGCGCTGTACTACGCCGTCGTGCCGACCGTGCTGGGATTTTATCTCTGGTATTGGGGCGCGGCGAATGTCAGCGGCGGCGAAGCGGCCTTGTTCACCGCGGTCTACCCGGTCGCCGCGCTGCTGCTGTCCGGCGCCGTGCTGGGCGAAGCCATCCATCTCCAGCACTGGCTGGGGGCCGCGATCACTGTGACGGGGATTGCTGTCGGGGCCCGAGCATCCAGCAAGAAAGTGCTGGCGGCAGTCGCCGATCCGGCATGACGGGACAGGGCGCGGAACAGGCCGCGCGACATGCCGCACAACAAGAAAAGCCGCCCCGTGCAGACCACGTGGCGGCTTTTTTTTATCAGGTCGACAAATTGGACATCAACCTGGCGAAACGCGTCGGACCAGCTTAGAACGCAAAGCGCGCGGCGACGGTGATGGCATCCGGCTTAGGACCGAAATCCTTCTTCTTGCCATAACGCTCGTATTCCAGGGTCAGGGCGACCTGCTTGTTGATGTTCATCTGGCCACCGATGGCGCCATACAGTTCGGTGTCGCTGTCGGAACGGTTGCCGCCCGGGGCCGCCGTGGTCAGCTCAGCTTTGCTGTAACCGGCGCCCAGTTTGCCGTAAAACGAGAACGCCTCGTTCACCGGCACGGAGGCCTTGGCCGCTACATACGTGCGGCGGCCGTCGACTTCGGTGCCATAGTTCAGCGGACCGACGTTGTAATTGCCCTGGGCGCTACGCAAATTGGTATAGCCGGCTTCCACCGCCCACATCGGGTTGATGTCGTAACCGGCGAAGATCTTGCCGGCAGCCTTGTACCCGGCCGAACTGGATGCAGCGCCAGCGCTGAAGTCCTGGTCAACGGCGGCCACACCGACGCCCACATAGCCATTCTGAACCAGGGATTGCGTCATGGTCTGGGCCTGGGCTGCGCCCATGGCCGCTGTACCTGCCAGCAATGCAAAAATAAGCTTTTTCATAGCGGATTCCTTTTTCTTGTGAAACAGTCTGGTCCGCCATTCACAATGAATCGCGGAGTAGCCAAGATAGCATCGCAAAAAAGGCAAGTCCGTGGCGATCCCGTAAGTTTTGTTACAGGATGTAAGAAAAAAGCGAAATAACTGACTTTTCGTTCAGTTGATGTGTATGCATATTGCCTGAAGTTATGCAGTAATTACAGGATATTGCGGAAAGTTAAATTGACGCGCGCTCCCATGGTACGCGTCGATTTGTTAATTCCATGCACCCAGTTGCGCTGGGTGTCGCCGACCATCAGTAACAAGCTGCCTGCCTTCAGGTCCAGCTTGACGGTCTGTTTAGACCGTTTATGCTTGAGAATGAACGTGCGGGTGGCGCCGAAACTGACCGAGGCGATCGCCGGCTGCGGCCCCAGTTCGCGCTCGTCGTCACTGTGCATGCCCATACTGTCGCGCTCGTTGCGGTAGAGATTGAGCAGCACGCTATTGAAGCGGCACCCGCTCACCGCTTCCACGGCCTGCTTGATCCGCAATTGCAGGGCGGTGAACGGCAATGGCTCCAGGGTCAGGCCGGAATAGGTGTAGCGGGCTTCGCCATGCCAGGCCGTCAGCCGGGGCTGATCCATGCGTTTGCCCCACAGCACGATCTGCTCGGCTCGCCACGCGGTGTGGGCCAACAACTGATCCAGGATGGCCTCGTTTGACAGCGGCAACGCCAGCTGCTCCAGCAGGAACACGCTGGCGTCGGGCAGCTGCAGCGGCAGCAAGGTCGTCGATGGGGGTAACAGGTCCATGGCTTCGGGCTATGATGGCGGTTCGCCAATGAAGGGTATTCTCGCATGAACAAACGCCATTTCCTGGGCGCGGCGGCGTTGGCCGGCGCCCTGCCCGCTTTCGCCGCCCCGTCGTCCGTCCGCAACGGCCGCGGCCCGGCATTGCTGACCATTACCGGCGCCATCGCCCGTCCCAACCGGCCGGCGCTCGATCCGCTGCTCGACCAGATGATGTTCAAGCAAAAGCTGGCTTTCGACAAAGCGTATGCCATGGACTGGGCCGCGCTGACCAGCCTGCCCGCGGTGGAGATCCGCCCGACTCTGGAATACGACGCCAAGGTGCACACGCTGCGCGGGCCGAAGCTGGCCGACGTGCTCACGGCCGCAGGCGCGCGCCTGAACGAGACCAGCAAACTCGTGTTGCGCGCGGTGGATGGCTTTGCCGCGTCGATGACGCTGGCCGAAGCACGGGCGCAGGGCATGATCGTGGCCACCCATCTGGACGGGCAGCCGATGGCATTGGGAGGCTTGGGGCCGCTATGGGCAGTGTACGATGCCGACCGCCATGCGCCGGCGGCCGCGCGTCCGCTCGCTGAGCGCTTCGGCAACAGCCCGTGGGCGCTGTATCACATCGAGGTGGGCACGGCCTGACAGCCGGTCGCGCCAGACGCGGCGCGCGCCGGTCGTCCGGGCTGGCGCCTTACCGGAGTGCGTGTCGGCGCAGACTTAGGCGCACGCTTGGGCGCTGGCTTAGGCGTAGGCTTCCGCCAGGCTCATCACGCGAGGCGTCACGGTAATGCCGACGCTGCCGAACAGTGTTTCGATGGCCGCCAGATTGGCCGCGCACTCTTCGGTTTTCCAGCCCTTGAACAGGTCGGTGCCGTCTTTCTGGAAGTGCAGGTCGAGTACCCGGCCGCGGTCCTTGTGGGTGTACGCGGAGGTGTAGGTGTTTTCGAAACCCAGTTCGGCCAGCGTGGCCAGCACAGCTGCCGGCGGATGGTCCGGATCGGTCGCCAGGAACACGCCGAAGGTCTTGCCCGGCGGCTTGGCCGCGATGTCGACTTCATAAATGCCCGGCGCTTTGGTGACCGAGGTACTCTTCAAAAACAGCATGGTGACTCCTTCATCGCTTGGCGGCATGTATGCCATGCCCTTATGGCAAGTCACCCGCGCAATCCTGTAACGACCAAGCTTATTGCGGTTTTTTAGGTTTGTCGATGCTTCATTGCATCTTTTTGCATTAATGCGTCAGTAAACCAACCACCGTGCCGACCATTAATAAGACACTGGCAACACTGCTGATGATAAAACCCGGTGCCCGCCTGGCCGGGTCGCGGTAATACGCCAGCGCATAGAGGATGCGTCCGATACACCACAGCATGCCGCCGGCAGCCGCCCACGTATCGCCCAGAAACCACGCGCACAGCCACAACGGCACGAGCAACATTGGCAATTGCTCCAGCGTGTACATCTGCACCCGCATGCGCCGCGTGAATTCCGGCGGGCCCTCCGTGGCCGGCGCCAGCACCTTGTACCTGCCGCGCGCCAGACCGACGTTGGTACAGGTCCACTGGTACACGGCCAGTGACGCCAGGGTGGTCCATGCTGTGAGTTGCAGATCCATTCGGTTCCTTGTAAAAGTTGAAAACTGCGGACGGGCGCTGACCTAGCAGCCTGTCGGACTTAGGATCGTCAGCTGCAAAAA
>CALRYE020000272.1:0-4584 GCA_943372275.1 Janthinobacterium lividum | reverse complement strand
CCCGCGAAAGCGGGGACCCATGCTGAGCATGCAGCACTATGGAAGCCGGCTCAGCATGGGTTCCCGCATGCGCGGGAATGACGGTTTTGAAGTTGGTGGCCTAGAGTTACGGTACCTTTCGCGACACCCTCTTTCGCGAGGATGACGGTTTTGAGGGTACCTAATCAGTCATGCGCATTCGCGCACCATCGCATCAAGCGCTCTCGCGCGCCATCAATGTAAATCCCAGATCAATGCACGTCGTCGGCGGCGGATTGCCGTCGATCGCCGCGCGCAGCAGCGTGGCCGCTTCAAACCCGATCCGGTAACGCGGCGTGCCGATCGTCGTCACCGACGGCTTCATCCACGCCGATGCCGGCAGATCGTTGAACCCGCAAATGGCCAGCTGCTCCGGCACCGGAATACCGCGCCGCTGGCACTGATAAATCGCGCCATGGGCCAAGTCGTCGTTGCAGCAAAAGATCGCATCGCAGTCCGGCGCGCTGGCCAGCATGCGGCCGAGCAGCTCGGCGCCCAGCGCGATACTCGACGCGTCCGCCACCATCAGCTCCAGGCGCGGATCGGCCAGCTTCGCTTCGATCATGGCCTTGCGATACCCTTCGGCCCGGCTCAGGGTGCGCTCGTCGAGCTGCGCGCCGATAAAGCCGATGCGTTTGCGGCCCTTGTCGATCAGGTAACGCGTCATGGTGTAGCCGGCTTCCTGCTGCGAGAAACCCACCGACATCTGCCCCTTGCGCACCGCCAGATCCATCATCGACACCACCGGCACGCCCGAGCCGGCCAGCATCTGCTCCACGCGCGGGCTGTGCGACAGGCCCGATAGCAAAATGCCATCGGGGTTCGATTGCAGGTAAATGCCCAGCAGTTTCTCTTCTTCCGCGTCGGAATAGCGGGTGTTGCCGATCAGGAGCTGGTAGTTGCCCGCATCGACGGCATCCTGGATACCGTCGAGCACCGCCGTGAACACCGCGTTCGACAGCGACGGCACCAGCACCACGATCACGTTCGACTGCGACGAGGCCAGCGCCCGCGCCGCGCGGTTGGGCACGTATCCCAGCGCGATCACCGCTTCGTCGACGCGCACGCGCACGGCGGACGACACCAGTTCCGGCTGATTCAGCGCGCGCGAGGCCGTCATGGTCGATACGCCGGCGTGGGCGGCGACGGCGGCGAGGGTGGTACGTCCGCTGGAGCGGCTCTTACTCATGGATGCGTCTCAGGTTAGGACCGCAGGCCCGCGCAACGCGCAGCGAGCATGCTGTCTATCAATTAGTTTTCAGGTTGTTGGGGGTTTTTGCGTAACTGTGTGTGTTGACGCACAGATCGCAGCGCCCGCCACCACTATAGTTGAGCTGTCTCTTTCAGGACATCCCTAGTTTTGGACTTAGGCCCGCTTTCAAACAGCGGGCATTTTTTTGCCCACGGATTCGCATCGGCGGGCAAAAAAGGCATGGTACATCGACAAGCATGGCGGCGACGCCATCACCATCGCTACGCCGCCTGTTTAGTGCAGCTCGCTAAACAGGATGGCGGTGCGTCACTGCAGCGCCGCAGCCAGTCCTTTGACTTCTTCCGCCGACTCGGCCAGGATGCTGGCCAGCGTGCCATCGCCACTGACGAAGTCGATCGTGGCGGCCGCGTTGCGGCTGGTCGCGCCAGGGCGCGAATGCAGCGGCGACGGGATCGGCGCCAGATCCTTGGCCAGCATCAGCGTGTCGCCCAGGGTTTCCGGCGGCAGCGCGCGCATGCCGATCCACAGCGCTTCGATGGCCGCCATGACGGCCGCCGGCACACCGAGCTTTTGCAGCACGCCGCGGCCGATCTGCTGCTCGCCGTATTCGATCCATTCGTCCGGATCGCCTTCCAGGATGCCGGGGAATTCCTCGGCGCGCGAGAGCAGGTAAAAGCCGCCCACCTCGTGCACGATGCCGGCAAACAGCGCCGTTTCCGGATCGACGTGGGCCACGCGCCGGGCGATCACCTGCGACAGCGCGGCTACGTGGGCCGAATGCTGCCACAACTGGTCGGCCAGCGCGCGCAGGGCGGGATTGGTGATCTTGCTGTCGAGCTGGCGCACGATGACGGCGGCGGCCAGCGCGTTCAAGGTGCGAAAGCCGACGCGCTGCACGGCGCTGCGCACATTGGTCACTTCGTGGCCGGAGCGGTTGTAGGCCACCGAGTTGGCGATGGCCACGGTGCGCGCGGCCAGCAGCGGCTCGGCCTGGACCAGGCGCGCCGCGGTGTCCGCGTGACAATCGGGATCGTTCAGCGCCCTCTGCAGTTTGAGGGTGGCATCCACGTTGGTGGGGAAGGTGAGATCGCCGCGACCTGCTTGAGCAGCAATGCTTTTGAAGGCGTCCAGTCTGTCCATCGGAAAATTATACTCCCATCTAGTTGCCCGGCCCGCCGAAAAGCGTTCTCAAGAGAAATTATTCCAGGTGCATACAGCTTACACCGGCCACCGGCCGCTGCGCTTACAGTTCGCTGAAAATGGCGTCGCAACCTTCGCGGATTTCCTCGATATCCTGCAATTCGTCGCCCAGACCCAGTTCGCCCAGCTCTTCGACGGCATTCATGTAGCTGTTCAGCTTGGTGGCGCCGATCAGGCGATAGATTTCGCCGTCCTCATTGCGCACGCCGATGAGCATCTTTTCGTGGCGCACTTCCTCGGGGGGAGCTACGTCCAGCAGCAGGTTGCCGATGATGTGCTTGTCGAATTTGGCGGGCTTGATGCCGTCGAGCAAAGTAGTTTTCAATTTATTCCTCTGGTGTTGATGTGTTGGTCGTTGCGTTATTGTCTGGACTGCTGTCCGTGACCGCTCCGGGCGCGGCGGTTGCCTGGGCGATGAGCGCCTTGAGCTTGCGCAGGTTTTGCTCGATCGCGTCGAAATCCGTTTCAGTGTAGGTCGAGAACAGTTGTTTGCCGTGTTCTATTACCCGCGGAAACACGTCCTCGAACACGGCCTCGCCCGTGGCGGTCAGCTTCACGAAGAAGGAACGTTTGTCGTCCTCGCTGCGGGTGCGCGCCACCAGGCCCTTCTGTTCCAGGCGCTCGATGACGCCGGTCAGCGTGCCCTTGGTGATCAGGGTGCGTTCGCCCAGTTCGCGGTAGCTCATGCCGGGCGTGTTGCCCAGGGTGGCGATGATGTCGAACTGGGGCGGCGTCAGGCCGCACTTGCGCACCGAGGCGTTCGAGAAGCGCTCGAAGCCTTGCACGCACTCGGCCAGCAAGCGCACACTCTTTAGATAACGTTCCCCCATGATGGCGTGATTATAGCCGCCCGGACCCATGGTGCGGGGCGGGCGGCGGCCCCGGGGCATTCTTGGCTGCACATTTCTTGGCTCAGTTATTTCTTGTATCATGGTCGGCCCGTCCATTCATCCTTCACGCGCCGCTCGATGCCCTTAGCCCAACTTGCCCTCCTGGCGCAGGAAACGCCGCTACGCGTGCTGCTGATTAATGCGGGCGAACCGGACACGCTCACCTGGGCCGGCCTGTACCAGCCGCTGCGGCTGGCCGCCAAGCTGCTGGGTCCGGCGCGCCTGCATGTCGACGTGCGCAGCCCCGACAAGTTTGCCGATACCAGCGCCCATCATTGGCATCTGGTGCTGCTGGTGGCCGACGAAGCCCAGGCGGCCCTGAAGCCCGCCAACAGCCGCGCCCTGATCGAGCGCTGCCGCGCCGCGCCGTTCTGGGGCGGGGTGGGGGCGGGGGTGCTGTGGCTGGCCGACGCGGGCGTGCTCAACGGCGTGCGCACGGCCTTGCCGTGGGCCTTGTACGCCGATGTCGACAGCCTGGCCGACCACGCCAATTTCACCCCGAACCTGTTCGAGATCGATGAAAACCGCCTGACCTGCTGCGGCGGCGCGGCCAGCAGCGACTTTTCGCTGACCCTGGTCGAAGCCATCTACGGCACGCCGCTGCAGGCGCAGATCAAGGAAACCTTGTGCATCGACCGGGTGCGCGGGCGCGAGGAACGCCAGCGCGTGGCCTTGCAGGCGCGCTTCGGCGCCTTGCAGCCCAAGCTGACGGAAGCGGTCAGCCTGATGGAAGCCAATATCGAGGAGCCGCTCTCGACTGATGACATCGCCAACCTGGTGGGCATTTCGCGGCGCCAGCTGGAGCGCTTGTTCAAGCAGTATCTGGGCAGTTTGCCGTCGCGCTACTACCTGGAACTGCGCTTGCAGCGCTCGCGCCAGCTGTTGCTGGAGACGCATTACTCGATCGTGCAGGTGGGCTTGATGTGCGGGTTTTCCAGCGGATCGCATTTTTCCACGGCTTTTGGCACCTTGTTCGGCAATACGCCGCGCGAGGAGCGGCAGCGCAAGCTGGCTAACCCGGCGTCCTGAGCATGTCCCTTCGCATAGCGCGTTGGCTAAAACAAACCTGGGGGTCAAGTCTGGCAAACGGACACAAGCTCTGCTGCGGTGGCTGTAAAGCGGAGACTTGGGGGGGGGCTAAGGATGAGTTCGTGTCCATTTGCCAGACCTGACCCCGTAGTTTCGGGTTTTTCCGAAGCACTTGACCAATCTCTATCGGCTAGTGTGATGTTAGCCTTGCCTCGTACAATCGAAAAATCCACC
>CALRYE020000271.1:0-4597 GCA_943372275.1 Janthinobacterium lividum | reverse complement strand
CGGCCACCTGGTGCTCTCGACCGTGCACGCCAACAATGTGTTCGACGTGTTCGGCCGCTTCGCCCACATGGGCATCGATCCGTATTCGTTCGTCTCGGCGCTGAACGGCGTGATCGCGCAGCGGCTGGTGCGCCTGAACTGCGGCCACTGCAGGGCGCCGTATGTACCGGACGATGAGGAACTGCTGCGCAGCGCGCTGACGCGCGCCGCTACCTGCGGCTACGTATTCCGCCGCGGCGCCGGTTGCGGCGAATGCCGCGGCAGCGGCTACAAGGGGCGCCGCGCGGTGGCGGAAATCCTGATCCTGGACGATGCGCTGGCCGAACTGGTGGTCGAGCGCCGTCCACTCAGGCAAATCAAGGAGCTGGCCCGCGCGGGCGGCATGCGCAGTCTGTTCGAGGATGCGCTGGCGCTGGTGGCCAGCGGCGACACTACGCTGGAGGAGGTCAGACGTGTCACGTTGGCGGGCTGAGGAAATGCACCTGGAGATCGGCGCGCAGGCGACCTTGCTGCGGCGCGCCGGCGTGACCCGGACCCTGACGGCGGCGCCCGGCGACTGGAGCGCGCTGGCGCCGGAACTGGCGGCCGCGCTGCCGGCGCAGGCGCGCCTGTCGGTGCGGGTGGCCGATGTGTGGGTGCGCTACAGCCTGCTGGTGGCGCCTGACGGCATCGCCAGCGTGCGCGACTGCCGGCTGCTGCTGGACGCGCGCTTCGACGCCCTGTACGGACAGGACCCGGCCGACTGGCTGCTGCAGGCCGACTGGCAGGTCGGCAGATCCATGCTGGCGTGCGCCATGCCCCATGCGCTGCGCGCGGCGCTGCCGCAGCGCCTCGAACGGATGACACCGGCGCTGCTGCACCAGTGGAACCGGCACTGCGGCGCGCTGGCGGCCACCGGCGCGTGGTGCAGCGCCGCCGACGGCATGCTGACCATGCTGTACTGGGAAAACGACACGATGCAGGTTGTGCGCCAGCAGCGCGCTGCCGCCGACGGCGCCGACGACCTGCTGGCGCTGGAACTGGCGCGCCTGGGCGCGGCGCCCGTGCCGGAGCTATATTGGTCGGGTGCGCATGCGCCGCGCGGATGGCGCACGCTGGAGAACGCGTCATGAAGCCGATCCGGATCGACTTCGCCGACGAAAGGGTCGGTTGGCGCTGCTTGTGGCGCTTCGATGCGCGTATGCCGGCTACCCGGTTCGCCGTCGCCTGTGCGCTGCTTGCGCTGGCCGCCGGATCGCTGGCGCTGGTGCGCGGGCAGGCACTGCGCCAGGCGACCGCCGACACCCATGCGCAGCATATGCGCCTGCAAGCGGCGCGCGACGATGCCGCCCGCCGCGCCGGCGCACAGCTGCGCCTTGCAGCCGCCGATCAGGCGCTGCTGCGTCAGGGCGAACTGCAGCGCGCGCTGCCCTGGGAAGCGATTTTTCAGGCGTTCGAAAGCGCGCCGCCCGTGCGCCTGCATACTTTCGAGCCCGATCTGGCGCGCGGCGTGGTCAAGGTACAGGCCAGCCTGGCCGATGTGGCCGCGTTGCAGCAGTACCTGCGCGCGCTGCAAGCCAATCCGGTGTTCCAGCGTGTCAGCCTGCTGCGTCACGAAGCGCCGCCCGAAGGCGACGGCATCAATGCCCATTACGAAGCGATCCTGTCGGCGCCTTACCGGCTGCCCCAGACCGAGCCGGGTGCCGAGCCATGATCGCGCCTAATGTACTGAACGCGCTGCGCTGGCGGCTGGAGGTGATGGCGGTGCGCCATGGCCTGTGGCTGGTGCCGGCCATGCTGCTATTGGCGGCATCCGCGGCGGCATGGATCTGGTGGCTGCCGGCGCAGGAGGCGGCACTGCGCGCGGCGCAGCTGGCGCTGGCAAGCGAGCAGCAGCGCGTCCGGCAGGCGCCGACGCATGCCGTGGCCGCGCCGTCCTTGCCGCACAGCGCCGATGGTGCGGCGGCGTTGGAGCAGCTGTTCGCCCTGGCCGCGCAGCACGGTTTAAAGGTGCTGCAGGCCGATTATCGCCGCCAGCAGAGCGGCCGCGCGGCGCGCTGGCAGGTGCAGCTGCCCGCCACCGGTACTTACCCTGCAGTGCGCCGCTTCGTGCGCGCCGCCAAGATGATACCCGGCGTGTCGCTCGATGAATTGGGCCTGCACCGCGCGGGCAAGGGCGGCGCGGTCGAGGCACGCATGCTGTTTTCGGTCTGGTTCGCGGCCGGGGAGGGCGGCTGATGTCGAAACGGATGATGGTGCTGCTGGCAGTGCTGGCCGTGGTGGCGCTGCTGGTGCTGACCGACAGCGCGCCGGATGCCGCCGCCGACGTCTCCGGCGATACGCTGGTGGCGGCAGCCGCACCGCGCAGGGCGCCGCGCGCACCTGTGCCGGCGACCATGCCGCCCGTGCCCGATCCGGTGGACGATGACGCACCCATCGTCGACCTGTTCGCCGCCACTGCAGGCGCTGCGCCGGCGCCGGACACGGATGGCGCCGGCGCGCAAACCGATACAGCGGACGGCGAAAACGCCGGCTCGCCCAAGCTGGTGCTGCTGGGCTTTCGCGACGCCGACGGCGTGCGCGAGGCTTACCTGATGCACAACGAGGACATGGTGATCGCCCGGCCCGGCGCCGTGTTCGGGCAGCGCTACCGCGTGCTGGCACTGAAGCAGGAGTCGGTGCGGCTTCAGGACAAACAAACCGGCGCTGCCATCGACGTGGGGTTCGAACAAAAACAATGAGCACAAGAAGCATAATGAGACCAATCACAAGCTCCGTCTGCGTGCTGACGCTGGCGATCCTGGGTGCCTGCGCCAGCGCGCCCCAGCCCACCGCGCCTGAGATCCGCGCGCTGCTCGACGCCGGGAAGCTCGAAGAGGGCATGGCCCGTCTCGAACAGGTGCTGGCTGCGGCGCCCGGCCACATCGAGGCGCGTCTGCTGCTGGCCAACACGCGCATGCAGCTGGCCGAACGCCATCTGAACACGGCCGCGCAGGAGGCGCGCCGCGAAGCGTGGGCCAGTGCCGAAGAAAACTACCGGCGCGCTGCCGCGCTGGGCATGGTCGACCAGGCCATGGTGGGTATGCGCGCGCTGGCGTCGAGCCAGCGTCAGGCCGAGCTGCTGGCCGCCGCCACGGCGCTGGCAGCGGCAGGCCAGGCCGACGAAGCGCGCGAGGCGCTGCGCCTGATGCTGGCTCAATACCCGCGCAACCAGAAGGTCGCCGCGTTGATGCAAACGCTGCGCGCGCGCGACGGCATGGCGCCCGACGCAGTGATGGGCAAGGCTTTCCAGAAGCGCCTGAGCCTGCAGTTTCGCGACGCCCCGCTGCGCGCCGTGTTCGAAGCCATCGCCCGCAGTTCCGGCATCAGCTTCACGTTCGACAAGGACGTCTCGCCCGACATCCGCGTGACCGTCAACCTGCAGGACGCGACGGTCGAATCGGCGCTGCGCACGGTTCTGCTCAGCGCCCAGATGGAGCAACGCGTCGTCGACGCGCGCACGGTGCTGGTGTATGCCAACGATCCGGCCAAGCAGCGCGAATACCAGAAGCTGAGCATTCGCAGCTTCCGCATCGCCAATGCGGAAGCCAAGGCCGTGGCGGCCAGCATCCGTACGCTGCTGAAAACCCGCGACCTGGTGGTCGATGAAAAGCTCAACATGCTGGTGCTGCGCGATACGCCCGACACCATCCAGATGGCCGCCAAGCTGGTGGCCCTGCACGACGTGGCCGAGCCGGAAGTGATGCTGGAGGTGGAGATCCTGGAAGTGCAGCGCAGCGACCTGGAGTCGCTGGGCGTGAAGTGGCCGAGCAGCATAGGACTGACGCCTTTGGCGAGCGCGAAGATCAACCCGGACGGCAGCGTGACCAATAGCGCCTTCACGCTGCACGATTTGGCCAACCTGACGTCGCGCGGCATCGTGGCCTCGGTCGACCCGATGAAAATATCGGCCAACGTCGGGCGCGACAACGTCAGCGTGCTGGCCAATCCGCGCATCCGCATCAAGAGCCGCGAGAAGGCGCTGATCCGCGTGGGCGAGCGGGTGCCGAGCGTGTCGGCCAACGTCACCTCGACGGGAGTCACGTCGCAGTCGGTCAATTACCTGGACGTGGGCCTCATGCTCGAAGCCGAACCCGTGGTGTACATGGACGACGAGATCTCGATCAAGCTCAGTCTCGAAGTATCCAGCATCCTCGGCACGATTTTCGACAACAACAACCAGCCCTACGGCTATCGCATCGGCGCGCGTAACGCCAGCACCACGCTGCGTCTGCGTGACGGCGAGAACCAGGTGCTCGCTGGCCTGATCAGCGACAACGACAAACGCACGTCGGCGGCGGTGCCCGGCATCGGCCAGCTGCCGATCCTGGACCGGCTGTTCGGCGTGAAGGGCAGCGAGCGCACCAAGACTGAGATCGTGCTGTCGATCACGCCGCGGGTGGTGCGCAACCAGGCGCGCGGCGCCAGTGGCGAAGTCGAATTCGACGCCGGCACCGATGGCAGCCTGCGCGGACGCGATGCCGGGCCGGGGCAGGCCGCGCCGGCCGTACTGGCCGCGCCGCCGCAGCCTCAGTTCCAGACCCAACCCCAGCCCCAACCGCAGGCGCTGGCGCCGCTC
>CALRYE020000270.1:0-4599 GCA_943372275.1 Janthinobacterium lividum | reverse complement strand
TGGCGTCCCCAAGGGGATTCGAACCCCTGTACTCACCGTGAAAGGGTGATGTCCTAGGCCTCTAGACGATGGGGACCCGGAACTGCTGTGCACACGTACGTGAACACTGAATGATGGTGGAGGTAAGCGGGATCGAACCGCTGACCTCTTGCATGCCATGCAAGCGCTCTCCCAGCTGAGCTATACCCCCCATTTCGCGTCGCAGTCGGGCCGCACGACCAATTTGGCGGTTCAGGCTGGACTGCGGTAGGCCGCATTCCACGGACGTGCTGGGCATCCGGGCCTTTCCTCGCCAACAAAAAACCCTGACGTATCAGGGCGTTTAGTCGTGCTAAACTTCAACTACTCACTTCGAATCTTGGCGTCCCCAAGGGGATTCGAACCCCTGTACTCACCGTGAAAGGGTGATGTCCTAGGCCTCTAGACGATGGGGACCCGGAACTGCTACTACGTCGACGTACCTGGCTACTGTACCTCAAACTCTTCTTGATGGTGGAGGTAAGCGGGATCGAACCGCTGACCTCTTGCATGCCATGCAAGCGCTCTCCCAGCTGAGCTATACCCCCCGTATCGCGAAGAAGCAAAATTATAGCCTACGACATGCATTATGCAAAGGCAAAATCACAGAAGTTAGAGAAATTTCTTCACCCGCGATAAAACCGTGTCGCGACCGAACAGCTCGATGACGGCATCGATTGCCGGGGTCTGCAACTGTCCCGTCAGCACCAGGCGCAGTGGCATGGCGATCTGCGGCATCTTCAGGCTGTGCGCGGCCAGTACTTCCTTGATCATCGCGGCGATCGCCACCTTGCTCCACTCCACCTCGGCGCAACGCTCGGCGAACTGGGCCAGTGCCGGCTTGACGGCGTCGGTCAGGTGCTGGGTCAGCAGCGCGGCATCGGGCTGCGGTGCGCGGTAGAACAGCATGGCCGCGTCCGCCAACTCGTTGACGGTGTTGGCGCGTTCCTTGAACAGGGCCAGCACGGCCGGCAGCGCGGGCGCCTGGTCGAACACGGCGCCCTGCGCGGCCATCAATGGCTGGGCCAGCCCGGCCAGGCGGTCGTTGTCGGCCAGCTTGATGTAATGGTTGTTCAGCCACGCCAGCTTTTCATTGTTGAACTGCGCGGCCGAGCGGGTCAGGTGATCCAGGTTGAACCATGCGCAGAACTGCTCCATGGAAAACACTTCATCGTCGCCGTGACTCCAGCCCAGGCGCGCCAGGTAGTTCAGCATGGCTTCCGGCAGGAAGCCCTTGGCCGGATAATCCATCACGCTCACGGCGCCATGGCGCTTGGACAGCTTTTCGCCATCCGCGCCCAGTATCATCGGCAGGTGGCCGTACAAGGGCAGCGGCGCGCCGATGGCGTGCAGGATATTGATCTGGCGGGGCGTGTTATTCACATGGTCGTCGCCGCGCAGCACGTGGGTGATCTGCATGTCCCAGTCGTCCACGGCCACGCAGAAATTGTAGGTCGGCGTGCCGTCCGGGCGGGCAATGACCAGGTCGTCCAGCTCGCGGTTGGAAATGGTGATGGTGCCCTTGACCACATCGTCCCAGCTGACCTCGCCGTCCAGCGGATTCTTGAAGCGCACCACCGGCTTGCGCTCGGCCGGCACGTCCGGCAAAGTTTTGCCCGGCTCGGGACGCCAGGTGCCGTCGTAGCGGGGCTTCTCGCCGGCGGCGCGCATGCGTTCGCGCATCGCTTCGACTTCGTCCGGCGACGAATAGCACAGGTAAGCGGTGCCGGCCGCCAGCATCTGGGCGATCACCTCACGGTAGCGGTCCATGCGCTGCATCTGATAGAACGGACCTTCGTCGTGGTCCAGGCCCAGCCACTGCATGCCTTCGATGATGGCTTGCACCGCTTCCGGGGTCGAGCGCTCCAGGTCGGTGTCTTCGATGCGCAGCACGAAGGTGCCGCCGAAGTGGCGCGCGAACGCCCAACTGTACAGCGCGGTGCGGGCGCCGCCAAGGTGAAGGTAGCCGGTAGGACTGGGAGCAAAGCGGGTGCGGACGACGGTCATGGCGGAGGCTTGAAAAGGTAAAGACGCTATTTTACAGCGTCCCTCCATCCCCATCAGCGCCGCTTGCAGCCAGCCGCCGCTTGCAGCCAGTCACATCCCGCGATGTGCGCGACGCCATGAGCAAAGCCCATGCAGGCAGGCCGATCGGCTTGCCTGCATGGGCTCAGGTGCCATGCGCTGGTAGTCAGCAACAATTACTGGGTCAGCGGCAGCGCTTCATAGGCGCCGATATCGTAGTAGCCGACGATCGGGCGGGTCCGGCCGCTGGCGGTGTGCACGTACTCCGCCTGGGGACGCAACGACATGCCATTTGGCAGCACGCCCGGATCGGATGCCACGTTGATCACCAGCGCGTTGGCCGTCGGGCGCAGATCGAAGGTGGCGCGGTTGACGAACCCCGGTGCGATCGAGCGGTAATTGGTTTTCTTGATGGCGGTGATCTGGTTGATGTCGGTTCCCGTGCCGCTCAGAATATTATTCTGGAACACAGCCGGCTTGGTCACGGACGAACTGACCGCCACGAAGGTGCCGCGCGCGGTGTCGTCGTTGAGGAAGGTGTTGTTCACCACATACAGGTCGTGGCCCGGGTTGGTCGCGCCTTCCGCGCCATACGACAGCATGCCCGGATTCTGATTGGCGGCCGGCTGCTGGATCACGTTGCCCACCACATACGAGGTGCCGGCATTCGGCAGATCGATTTCATAGCTGGGCTGGCCGCTGGCGGTCGAACCCACCTGCCCCGGCGCCAGGCTGGAGAAGCGGTTGTACATGATGGTATTGGTTTTCGCGCGCGACTTCAGGTTATGCCCGACCACCGCATCGTGCGTAAAGTTGTAGCGAAACAGCAGGCTGCGCACATTGCCGATATACAGGTTGTGCGAGCGGCCGTCGCCATAGCCGTTGTGCCCGAACTCGCTACGCTCGATGCGGATGTCGCTGTTGGCGTTGGCGCCGCACAAGATTCCGTTCTCGTTGTCGTGCAGGAAGCTGTTCAGCAAGGTGAAGCCCGTGCCTTCCAGGCGCAGGGCCGCGCCGTTGCGGTCGGGGACCTTGGCGCCGAACATCTCGACGTTGTCGACCGTGATGTTATTGCCGACCACGACCCAGATTGCCTTGCCCATCGAGTTGCGGCCTGCCGCATCGATTTTCGGACGCCCATTGACGCCACGGATGACCAGGTTGTGCTTGTAGATGCCGCACACGTCGCCGCTGTAGGTGGCGTTGCCGGCGATCTGGATCAGGTCGCCGTCAACGGCGGCGGCGAACGCGCGGCACGGGGTCGCATAGGTCTGGCCGGGGCCGACATTCAGCGTGGCGGCGGCCGCGTGAGGCACCACGCTGGCGGCCAGCGCAGCGGTGGAAGTCAAAACGGCGCTCGACAGTACGCGGCGCAGGACGGGAAAGGCGGTGTGACGAATTGGGTTAGACATACATTTCTTCCAAAGTTGCGAATCGAAAAATGTCCCCTTGAACCGGCCTCCTCGGAAGCGCTGGGTCGCAGGCATAAATCGATTATTGCACGATGGAATGTATTTCGAATAGGAAAATTGAGCCAGCTATTTAGCTTAGCTCAGCAGTTTGCACAAAATTGAACTGTCCTAGTCAAGTCGTTGATATCATTCAGGAAAGTGCCTTGCACGGAACGGCAATATTGCGTAATTCACGAGGCAAAATAGGAGGGGACGACGCCCCGCAACGGCTGGTCGCGGGCACGTGGACGGGCGTCCGGGCGGACGCCCGTCATGCTGTCAAGTCGTGTTTTTTTGGTAAGGTTTGCAGTCGCCTAAGCGCTGTCAGCCGCCCGGTCAGTCGTTTTTGATGACGATGCTGGGGAATTTGCTGCTGAGGTCTTTGGCCTTCTCTGCGATCTTGATCGCCACCTTGCGCGCGATGTCCTTATAGATCGCCGCCACCGGCCCGTCCGGCTCGGCCACCACGGTCGGGGTGCCCGAATCGGTCTGCTCGCGAATCGCCATGGTCAGCGGCAAGGCGCCGAGGAATTCCACCCCGAAGTCGGCGCACATCTTGGCGCCGCCGCCGTGGCCGAAAATCGCTTCCGTATGGCCACAGTTCGTGCAGATGTGGGTGCTCATGTTTTCCACCACGCCCAGAATCGGAATGCCGACTTTTTCGAACATCTTCAAGCCCTTGCGCGCATCGAGCAGGGCGATGTCCTGCGGCGTGGTGACGATCACCGCACCCGTGACCGGCACTTTCTGCGACAGGGTCAGCTGGATGTCGCCCGTGCCGGGCGGCATGTCCACGATCAGGTAATCCAGGTCGCGCCAGTTGGTCTGGTCCAGCAACTGCTGCAAGGCCTGGGTCACCATCGGGCCACGCCACACCATCGGCTCGTCCGGGTCGATCATGAAGCCGATCGACGACACCTGCAGGCCGTGGTTCTCCAGCGGCTCCATGGTCTTGCCATCGCGGCTTTCCGGACGGCCGCTAATGCCCAGCATCATCGGCTGCGACGGGCCGTAGATATCGGCGTCCAGCACCCCCACCGCGGCGCCTTCGGCCGCCAGCGCCAACGCCAGGTTGACCGCCGTGGTCGACATGCCGACCCCGCCC
>CALRYE020000269.1:0-4677 GCA_943372275.1 Janthinobacterium lividum | reverse complement strand
CGGGTGGCGCTGGTGACCGGCGGCCTGGGCGGGCTGGGCCCGGCCATCTGCCGCCGCCTGTACACGGCCGGCTTTACCGTGGCGGCGACCTATTCGCCGCACAACCAGTCGCCCGAAGCGTGGCTGGCCGCCGAGCGCGACGAAGGCTTTCGTTTCAGCGCCTACAAGGTGGACGTCACCGATTTCGCCGAGACGGAATGGATGATGCAGCGGCTGCTGTCCGAGCTGGGCCGCATTGATGTGCTGGTCAACAATGCCGGCATCACGCGCGACCGCACCATGTCCAAGATGGTGGCGCAGGAGTGGTCGGACGTCATGCGGACCAATCTCGACAGTATCTTCAACATGAGCAAGCAGGCCATCGAACCGATGGTGGCGCAGAAGTGGGGACGCATCATCAACGTGTCGTCCGTCAATGGCCAGAAGGGCGCCATCGGCCAGGCCAACTACGCCGCCGCCAAGGCCGGCATGCATGGGTTCACCAAGTCGCTGGCGCTGGAACTGGCGCGCCATGGCGTCACCGTCAACACCGTCTCGCCCGGCTACCTGCGCACCAAGATGACCAGCGCCGTGCCGGAAGAAGTCATGCAGAAAAAAATCCTGCCGCAGATTCCCATCGGCCGTCTGGGCGAGCCGGACGAAGTCGCCGCGCTGATTGCCTACCTGTCGTCGGACGAGGCGGCCTTTGTCACCGGATCCAACATTGCGATCAATGGCGGTCAGCACATGAGCTGACCTGCCGGGCCGGCGGCAGGCGTACGTGCCGGCTGGGGCAGCGGTGACGGCGTCTGGCGACGGCACCGGCTTGCCCGGCCATGCGCCGAAGCCGCTGCCACTGCCGCAGCAGCCTAGCGCTTCTCGGCGCGCGTCTGGCAGGCGATACATAAGCGTGCCTCGGGCCGGGCTTGCAGACGCGAAAATCCAATCTCGTTGCCGCATTCCTCGCACATGCCGTAGCTGCCGTCGTCGAACTTGGCCAATGCGCGCTTGACGGTGGCCAGTTGCGCGGCCGTGTGGCCAGCCGCTTCCAGCGCCAGATCATTGAGCAAGCGCACGGTCGCCTTGTCGGCAGGCGAGGTTTCCACTTCCGGCACGGGAAGGTTGCGCGCGCTGCTGATGAGCTCTGCACTGTCCAGATGGATCAGCGTGTCGCGCTGGCGCTCCAGTATCGATTTCAGGAGCGCAAGCTGGCCTGGATCGAGGTTCTCCATGGGGGAACTCCTGGTGGATAAAACGGGCCGCGTGGAGCGGCTGCGCCACCAGTGTAGCGCGTTCTGACGGCGAAACCAGCGGCGCACGCGTGCGCGCGGCGCGGCGGCCGCCGACCGGTTTGCGAGAGGAAAAAAGCGGCGCCGCGGCGCGTATCAGGACGGCGTGGACGGTTTGGCGGGCGGCTTGCCAGACGGCGCGGCCGCCTGCCTGGACTTGGCGTGCTTGTCCGGCGCGGCATCGGCTTTGGCCGGTGGCGCAGGGTCCGCCTTGGCCTGCGCCAGGGCGGGCGCCTTGGCGTTCTTGGCAGCCTTGGCGTCTTTAGCGGCCTTGGCGGCTTTGGCCGCGTCCAGGTCGACCCCCACCGCCTTGGCGTGCTTGTGCACGGCCTCCAGCGCCTTGACGATCAGGCTGGCGTTGCCGCTGGCGGCGGCGCCGGCCAGCCCGACCAGCCCGGCGACCAGTGCGGCCGCGTCGCTGATCAAGGTGATCTTGCGGATTTTTTCCGCCGCCGCCGCCGTGATGTCGACAATGTGCTGTTGCGATGCACTGAGCGACTTGACCACCAGGGTGGCGCTGTCCGCGTACAGGGCGTTGGCGCGCTGGCGCAGCAACAGTTCCTCATCGAACAGCGCGCGTGCGGCAGTCTGGTCCGCTTCGCTGATGGGGCTGCCGTTTTTGGACTTGACCGCCCGCACCACGCTGGCGTGCAACTCGTCGGCGCAGATGGACAGCTGGTCGGCCAGCGCCTCGATGTCGGCAGGGGTGGAAAGTCCGTGCTGCTGTGCTGCCATGTCGGCCTCCGTGATGGGTCGGGACTGCGTCGAACTGCGTGATTACAAAAATGGTGAGCGGCGCTGCAATGGCCGACGCCGGGCGTTGCGCTGCGCGCCTAATTGCCCGCCAGCCCTTCGCGGATCATGCGCAGGTCGCGTCCGAACGACGCCAGCATGCGGCGCACTTCGGTCGATGACAGGTTGTTCAGGTTAAGGCGCAGTTTCTCGTGGCCGTCCGAAACTTTCTTCATGCCTTGTAACGCCAGATCGAAGCGTTTGTCGATCAAGCGGTACTCCTGCGACTTGTTCAGATAATGCACCTTGGCCAGGGTCACCAGCATGCGGTCCTGGGGCCGGCTGGCGAACGGAATTTCAATGTCGAAGATGCCGAGCACCGTTTTCTTCTCATTGTCATTGGTCTTGGCGTACAGGCGCGTGAGCGTGATCATGCCGTCGATGAGTGTCTGCAGGTCGGCGTCGCCATCGCGCACCATGGTTTCCACGCTGCGTCCCTGGTAGCCGGACGCCACCACGCGGGTGAGCAGGCGCGTCAGCCCGGTATAGGCGGCAATGTGCTTGCGCTCCAGGCCCGTGTCGGCGGTGGCTTTCAAGCCGGCTCCCAGGTCGTCGATCTGCGCCGTCAGGTCGTAACGGGTCTCGCCGGCCAGCATGCTCAGTGTCTGCATGTACAGCACCACGGCTTTCTGCACGCTGATGAAGTCCTCGTACACGACGCGCCGCTTGGCGTCGTTGTTCTTGGCCATCTTGTCGGCCGCCGGTGTCAGGTACGGCTGCTCGCGCAGGTAGGTGTCGCGGTAGCGGGTCGATAATTCCGAATAGCCGCCCAGCTTGGCCGAGGCATCGGCGAACTCGCGCACTTCCTGCAGGCTGACACTGCTGGTGGCGCAGCCGCCCAGCATCAGGCTGGCGGCCAGCAGCAGGGGACTGACGATGAGGCGGGCGACGTCGCGGCAGCTGAGCGAGCTGAGGGCAAGCGTGCGCAGGACAATCGTGGGTCGGGTGATCTGGCGGCTGGCAAACATGGTTCCCTCTCAGGCTGGCACGGCGGAATCTCGCCAACAGCGTCTATTCTTGCTCTACTGGAAAACGACGGCATTGCCATGTATCAATCTATTTGATGCAGGGCAGGGAATTAACAATTAACCATTATTGCGCCGCAGCGGCATCCCTGTCCAGCGTCGTGGCGGGGGAACCGCCCGGGATTGCAGGCAGCAGTGCGCCGCGCCAGCCCAGCCCGGCCACCGTATCGCCCGCCGGATGGTATTCGCAGCCGACCCAGCCGTCATAGCCCAACCGGTCCAGCAAGGCGAACAGGAAGCGGTAGTTGATCTCGCCCGTGCCCGGCTCGTGCCGTCCGGGATTGTCGGCAATCTGAATGTGGCCGATCAGCGGCATCATGATGCGCAGGCTTTCCGCCAGTTCACCCTCCATGCGCTGCATATGATAAATATCGTATTGCAAGGCGAGGTTGTCGGCGCCACACTCGGCAATGACAGTGGCCGCTTGCGCGCTGCCGGTCAGAAAGTAGCCGGGCATGTCGAAGTGGTTGATGGGCTCGATGAGCACGGTGATGCCGTGGGGCCGCAGCGTGTCGCAGACATAGCGCAGGTTGTCGACATAGGTGGCGTGGGCGCGCTCACGGCTGACCTTGGGCGGCAAGTTGCCGGCCAGGCAGTGCAGCTGGGTCACGCCCAGTTCCAGGGCATACTCCAGCGCCACATCGACGCTGTCGCGAAACGCCTGCACCCGGCGCGGATCGCACGCCATGCCCCGTTCGCCCGCGTTCCAGTCGCCCGCTGGCAGGTTGAACTGCACCAGCTCAAGATTAGCCCGCTCCAGCCGCTGGGCGATCTGCTCGGCCTCGTACGCGTAGGGAAACAGGAACTCGACCGCTTGAAAACCGTTTGCCTGGGCGGCGGCGTAGCGATCGAGGAAACTGACTTCAGTGAACATCAAGCTCAGATTGGCGCAAAATTTCGGCATCGGTGGGGGCGGTATCGACAGCAAAACGCCATGGTACCAGCACGGCGATCAGCTGTTGGCAGTATGCAGACCGGCAATCTGCCCCAGCACGGCCGACAGCGTGGCGATCTGCTCGGGATGAAAGGCGCGCAAGGCTTCGCGGCTGACCACATCGACGACGTCGGTGGCGTTGCCCACCAGTTCCAGTCCGGTTGGGGTGACCACGGCGAACCCGACGCGGGCGTCGCGCGGATCGGCTTCGCGCGCGACCAGGCCGATCTTTTCCAGCGGCAGCAGACTGCGCGTCACGCCCGAGGCCGACAAGCCCAGCCGGTCGGCCAGGTCGACCCGGCGCAGCCGGTTGTCCGGCGCGCGCGCCAGATGATTGAGTAGCTGAAAATCGCCGTAACTGATGCCATGGTGGCTGCCCAGCGCGCTGTCGAGACGGCGCACCAGCACGGCGTTGGCACGGGCCAGTCGCAGGCACAGGTCGGTGGAGGTGGTGGCGGAAAGCAGGGTGGTCATTGCATGATCCTTTATATGTACTTCACTTTTACTTGAGTACGCAAGTATATATGAATTAAAAAAGCCCTGCAACAGGGCTTTGTGGTCTGGCCCGCCCCGCATGCGGGGCTGCGCCAGAGAGCGACCGAAACCGACCGCGACCGAAACCGAGGGCGACCGGAACCGAGAGCTACCGAAACAGCCT
>CALRYE020000268.1:0-4785 GCA_943372275.1 Janthinobacterium lividum | reverse complement strand
AAGTTCGAGCTCAAGTCCGAGTTCAACTTCCCCGCACGCCGGCGCCGGCAGCGATGTGGCCGAGCTGGTCGGCATGGTCGGCGTGCTGCGCCAGCCCGAACCCAAACTGCGCCACAAGGCCCTTATCTTCGGCATGTATATCGCCGACTCGCAGCGCGGCAAAGGCGTGGGCCGCGCGCTGCTCGAGCACGCGCTTGGCCACGTCCGGCAGATGGACGGACTGCGCCAGGTCAGCCTGACGGCGACCGCCGATAACGCCGCGGCAATCGGCTTGTACGAGTCGGCAGGATTCCGCAGCTTCGGCCTGGAACCATGTGCGATCATGGTCGATGGCGCGTTCTATGACGTCGCACAGCTGGCGTTGTTGCTTGATCGGCCCGCTGCTATATAATCCGACTCGTAACTAAAAAACAACGTTGTCGATTGGCGATAGCAGGACGCTTGACGAATGTTGCTCAAGGTCAACCATTCGAGCGCAACAACGTTTATATTGGCGCTAGCCCCGCGCCCAGTGCGGGCACTTCCTGAATCGAACTGAACGCTAACTAGGTGAAAATATGGCAATTAGCAATGCACAAGGGCCTTCGGGCGCGTTTATCGGCGCCTCTTGGCTGGCAATGTTTGTCGGGATCATCATGTATCTGGTGGGACTGTGGAACGCCACCATGCCGCTGAACGAAAAAGGCTACTACCTGACCGTGCTGATGTACGGTTTGTTCGCCGCCATCTCGCTGCAGAAATCGGTGCGCGACCGGCTGGAAGGCGTGCGCGTGAGCGCCCTGTATTACGGCCTGTGCTGGTTCGCCCTGCTGTCGGCGGTCACCTTGCTCAGCGTCGGCCTGTGGAACGCGACGCTGGCCCAGAGCGAAAAAGGGTTTTACGCCATGTCGTTCGTTCTGAGCCTGTTTGCAGCCGTCGCGGTGCAGAAAAACGTACGCGACACCATGGCGGCGGGGCCTTCCGAGCCCGACTTCAAATAGGCCGAATAAGCGTGACCGAGAGCCAGCGGGTTGTCACACCCGCTCGATAATCAACGCGATACCCTGTCCGACCCCGATGCACATGGTGCACAAGGCATAGCGCCCGCCGGTGCGCTGCAGCTGATGGAGTGCCGTGGTCACCAGCCGCGCGCCCGATGCGCCCAGCGGGTGGCCCAGGGCGATCGCGCCGCCGTTCGGATTGACGCGGGGGTCGTCGTCCTGCAGGCCCAGCGCGCGCAGCACCGCCAGACCTTGCGCCGCAAAAGCTTCGTTCAACTCGATCACATCCATCTGGTCGAGCCGCAGGCCGGCCAGTGCCAGCACCTTTTGCGTGGCCGGGAACGGCCCCATGCCCATCACGCGCGGCGCGATGCCGGCCACGGCCATCGCCACCACGCGGGCGCGCGGCGTCAGGCCGAAGCGGGCGGCACTGGCATCGTTGGCCAGCAGCAGGGCGCAGGCGCCATCGTTGATGCCCGACGCATTGCCCGCCGTGACCGTGCCCTCGCTGCTGACCACCGGCTTCAGGCCGGCCAGCAGTTCCAGCGAGGTGGCGCGCGGATGTTCGTCATGGTCGATGACGACGGACTCACCTTTTTTCTGCGGGATCGTCACGGCCGTGATTTCTTGGGCGAGGATGCCGGCCGCCTGCGCGGCCAGTGCCTTATTCTGGCTGGCCATGGCGAAGCGGTCCTGGTCGGCGCGGCTGATGGCATAGTCGAGCGCCACGTGTTCGGCCGTCTGCGGCATGCTGTCGACGCCGTACATGGCTTTCATCGCCGGGTTGATGAAGCGCCAGCCCATGGTGGTGTCTTGCAGCGTGGCCGCGCGCGAGAAGGCGCTGTCGGCTTTGCCCATCACGAACGGCGCACGGCTCATGCTCTCGACGCCGCCGGCGAGCATCAGACCGGCTTCGCCGCTCTTGATGGCGCGCGCGGCGCTGCCCACGGCATCCATGCCCGAGCCGCACAGGCGGTTGATGGTGCTGGCCGGGACCTGCACCGGCAGCCCGGCCAGCAGGGCAGCCATGCGCCCGACATTGCGGTTGTCTTCGCCGGCCTGGTTGGCGCAGCCGTAGAGCAGATCGTCGACGGCTTCCCAGTCCACGCCGGCATGGCGGGCGATCAGCGCGCGCAGGGGAATTGCGCCAAGGTCGTCGGCGCGCACGCCGGACAGGGCGCCGCCGTAGCGGCCGAACGGGGTACGCAGGGCGTCGCAGATGTAAGCGTCATGCATGTTGGAACTCCTTATGGGAATGGTGTCGACCCGCCGTAAGGGTGCGGTAGGCCAATCCGCCAGTATGCCAGTTCGCCAGTCTGCCAGCCTGCCAGCGCGCCGCCTGCCGGTGGCGCGTCAGCCGTCCAGATTCTCGTGGTGGCCGCTGTCGCCGCGGCGCCAGTAAGCCGACGCGCGCACCTGCGAGTTGGTAAGACCGTGGTCGCCGGTCAGTACCGCGCGCACCGCTTTAACGGTCTGACTTTCGGCAGCGGCAAACGCATGCCCGCGCCCGACGGGAGCCGCGAGCGCGCGCACTGCATCGACCAGTGGTGTGGCCCGTTCGGCGCCAGTGCCGCTGTCGGGGCGGCGCACCACGATCAGCCGGCGTGGCCCCGCAAGATCCATC
This sequence comes from Janthinobacterium lividum, assembly GCA_943372275.1. Taxonomy (GTDB): domain Bacteria; phylum Pseudomonadota; class Gammaproteobacteria; order Burkholderiales; family Burkholderiaceae_D; genus Telluria_A; species Telluria_A lividum_A. The sequence goes on along the minus strand of CALRYE020000268.1, from coordinate 2,181 downwards.
GGGGGCAGGGAATCGTCATGGCCGGTTTCCACCACCACCGTCACCAGCACCTGCGGTCCCAGTTCTTCCAGCCGCCGCGCGATGGCCGGCAGCGCTGCCTCGTCGCCGATGAGCCATTGCCATTGCAGGTCGCTTGGTACCACCATCGAGCCGCGCGGCCCACCGATGTGCACCGTGTCGCCGACCTTGGCGGCCGAGGCCCAGAGCGCGGCGGGACCACTGCTGTGCAGCGCGAAGTCGATGTCGAGTTCCAGCGCGGCGCGGTCCAGCCGGCGCGGCGTGTAGTCGCGCATCACGGGCGGCGTCAGGCCGCTGCCTTCCCAATCCGGGCGGCCGTCGGTCGTTATTGGCGGGAACACCAGCGCGCCGGCGCCGGGCGCTGGCAGCATCAGCTTGACGTGGTCGTCGAAGCCGTCCGTGCTCAGATCGGCCAGGCTCGCGCCGCTCAGTGTCAGGCGCAGCATGTGCGGGGTCAGTCGGGTAACGGCGGTGATGGTCAGCGCGCGCACCTTCAGCGGGTGGCGCACGCGGCGGATTTCCAGCTCGGTCGATTGGGTTTGCATTGCGGCGTCCATTTGGTTGATAATGTCAACTGATGCTAACGCCGTTAGTTGATAATGTCAACCATTATTACGAGCTGTCCATGTCCGCCAATGAAGATCTGATCGACCAGCTGCACGCCGTGATGCATGCCTTTCGCACTGAAATGAAGCGCGTGGTGCAGGAATCCGGTCATAGCCTGAACGGCATGGAGGTGCGCGCGCTGCTGTGGATTGCCAGGCACCCGGGCGGCTCGGCGCGCGAATTGGCGCAGCACAGTGGCCGCGACAAGGTGCAGCTGGCGCGGGTGATCCAGCAGCTGGAACAGGCGGCGCTGGTGAGCCGCGCGGCCCATGCCAGCGACCGCCGGCTGCAGTGTCTGAACCTGACGGCAGCCGGCGCGGCCTTGATGGAGTCGCTCCAGCGCGAGCGCCAGATGGTCTCGGCGCGCATGCTGGGTAAGCTCAGCGCTGCGGAGCAGAAGCAGCTGGCCGCGCTGCTGGCAAGGCTGGTCTGACCGCGGGTCCCATCCCGGCCGCCATGAACGTTATTCGAACTGCATGCGCGTCACGTAAAACGCGCTGAACGCCGACTCCTGTCCCTGGATGATGAAGCCGTCGATAGTTCTGCCCGCGGCATTGATGTCCTTCAGCGGCACTTCGACCAGCGCCCAGCTTTTCGCCTTGGGCTGGATGAAGAAGGTCGAATCGACCGCCTTGCCGTCGACCATGGCCTTGACCACCAGCTTCTGTCCGCCCTCGGCGCCGCCGTTGATATTGAAGGTCAGCTTGCTGAAACCTTCGGTGGAAAACGCGGCATGGTGCAGCGACAGCGCCGCCCACGGATCGCCCATGACCTTGACCGGCTTGGCCCCGCCGGCCGGCACCGACAGCGTGACCATGGCCCAGCTCCAGTTTTCCCAGCCGTTTTTGAGTTCATCGTCGTAGGCGACGAACGGCTTGGGCAGGGATTGCGCTTGAGCGTGGGGGAACAGGGCGGCTGCGGCCGAGCCTGCAGCGATCTTCAAGAACGTGCGACGGTGGTGCATGGAGGTCTCCTCTCGTGATAATTCTTTTTATCCAGAAAGACTACCACCACATATGCATGCGTGGTCACTAAACTAATTATTTTCCGATACTAAACAAGCGCCAAATGCAGTGCGCCATGTATCTATATGTAAAGGTTATATTAAGGTTTAAAAGAACCATAGCAGGAAGGCGCTTATCCGCGCTCGTGCTCTTTTCGAATGGCGCACGAGCGGTTATTGTATCGGTGGCAATAAATGCCGGTTTCAAAGCGGCATGCCGATCACCCTGATAGAAACACGAGTTAAGGAATTACCATGTTCAATCCCACCGATCATTCGCACCGCCGCCAGAATCCGCTCACCGGCGAATGGGTGCTGGTGTCGCCGCACCGTTCCAAGCGTCCCTGGCAGGGTCAGCAGGAAGCCGTCGACAACGTGCCGCGTCCCGCGCACGACCCGGCCTGCTTCCTGTGCGCCGGCAACACCCGCATCAATGGGGAGATCAACCCCCATTACGAAGGCACGTTCGTCTTCGAAAACGACTTTGCCGCGCTGATGCCCGATACCCCGGCCGCCGAGCGGGGCGACGATCCCCTGTTTCGCAACATGAGCGC
>CALRYE020000267.1:0-4866 GCA_943372275.1 Janthinobacterium lividum | reverse complement strand
AAGTCGATGCCCTTGGTGGTGCCCTTGGCGTTCATGATGTTGCCGTCCAGCGCAGACGCGTTGATCAACGCGGTGCCGGCGGCGGACTGCTCGCCGAACGGATTGATGACACCCTCGCGCACGCCCTTGGTGATCATGCCGCCGTCACTGTAGCCCTGCAGGTATTCCTGCACCTTGTTCTCGTTGTACGACAGGGCCGTTTCATAATCCCAGCCCGCGATCGCACCCTTGAGCGAAGCGACGAAACGCTTCTGGGTGTTGACGTTCTTGTCCGAACGGGGGCCGTTCGGCAGGTCGCGCCACTTCACGTTGATGAAGCCTGGCAGCACGCCGGCCGGCATGAAGTCGGCCGTGTAGGTCGGCGACAGGGGAATGTTCGGGGTCACCGCGCCTGGGTTGCCAGGGTAGAACGGGTTCAGCGCGCCGCTCGGGGTGACGCGGTTCTGATACAGACCGCCGTACGGTACCGGGGCGATCTGGCTTTGCACCACGCTGCGGCTCTGCATGTACTCAACGCCGGCTTCGTGGTTGCTGCCCACTTTCATGGTGCCGCGCAGCAAGCCGGTGGTGCGCTCGGACTTCGGCACGTAGTCGACGAAGCTCGAGGTCGTCATCTGGCAGGCGTTGCCGGTGCCGGGGATCAGGTTCGGTGCGCTGGTGCAGGCTGGACCGGCAGGGTTGCCGCTCAGGTCATCCTGGAAATAGTTGGCCGGGCTGGTCGTCGGCGACAGGCCACCGGCGTAGCGCTTGTTGTACGGGCGCTCGGTGCCGCGGATGCGGTCTTGCCACTGATGGTCGATCACGCCCCAGACGTTGAAGCCGTCTTTGTCGATGTCGCCCCAGCCGAAGCCGAAGTTGGCGTTGTTGGACTTGCCGCCCTTTTCCTTCGGGTTGTCCAGGCCCACGGTGGCGGTGCCGCCCTGGAAGCTTTTCTTGGTGATGAAGTTGATCACGCCGCCGACGGCGTCGGAGCCGTACAGGGACGAGGCGCCATCGCGCAGCACTTCGACGCGCTCGAGCGCGGCGAACGGAATCATGTTCAGGTCGGGCGCCGAGCTGTCGAACGCATTGTTGGCGACGCGGCGGCCGTTCAGCAGCACCAGCGTCTTGTTCTCGCCGATACCGCGCAAGTCGGCGAACACGGCGCCGCCGGTACCCAGACCGACGACCTGGGCCGTACCCTGCTGCACCTGCACCGCGCTCAGGTTCGACATCACCTGCTCAATGGTGGTGATGCCGGATTTCTTCAAATCTTCCATCTTCAGGATCGTCACCGGCACGCTGGTCTCGGCGTCGATCCGCTTGATCGCGGAACCGGTGATTTCCACCCGCGCCATCGGGGCGGCGGCGTCTTGTGCGAAAGCTGGCTGCGCTGCGAAAACCGCACTGGCGACCACGCCGCTGGCGCACATGATTCTGACTGATCGAGACAGAATTTTTTCTTTAATCATTACGTAGGCTCCTGGGATAGTAATAGCGTAAACACGGCAACTCACAAGGGGGGAGATAGAATTTTGTTCCATCGTGCGAGGTTGCTATCAAAATTGTTTTTGATTGCACATGTGAACATTTGCAACGGCCTCCTGTCAAATCTGCCAACTGTGTCGTGCATAAAAACAACAGTCGATCAGCAATAACAAATGTCGATGGCAAATATCCTATGGTGTTCATACATACGTAAAAAATTTTTAACAGAAATTATTCAATTCATCGAATTTAAATTCGGTAAAAAGCACCATTTTAATTAGTATCATCTGTCGGGCTTAGCCAAACGATAAGATTGCAATATGCACTTTTCACCATTTCGGTGCAGCGATTACTGACTTTGGTGCAGGCGCCGCTGGCGCACGGCGGCGGCCAATCCCTCCAGCACCTGCACGCTGCTGTCCCAGTCAATGCAGCCGTCGGTGACCGACTGGCCGTACGTCAGTTCGCGCCCCGGCACCAGATCCTGGCGCCCCGCCACCAGGTGCGACTCGACCATTACCCCGACGATGCGCTGTTCGCCGCCGGCCACCTGGGCGCCGATGTCGGCGCACACGGGCACCTGGTTTTCCGGCTTCTTGGAGCTGTTGGCGTGCGAGGCGTCGATCATCAGGCGCGCCGCCATGCCCAGCGCGCCGATCTGCTGGCAGGCCTGCTCGACACTGGCTGCATCATAATTGGGCGCTTTGCCGCCGCGCAGGATCACGTGGCAGTCTTCATTGCCGTTGGTTGACACGATGGCCGAGTGGCCACCTTTGGTCACGGACAGGAAATGGTGCGGCTGCGAGGCCGCCTTGATGGCTTCCACGGCGATCTTGATGTTGCCGTCGGTACCGTTCTTGAAGCCGACCGGACACGACAGGCCCGACGCCAGTTCGCGGTGGACCTGCGACTCGGTGGTGCGCGCGCCGATCGCGCCCCAGCTGATCAGGTCGGCAATGTACTGGGGGCTGATCACGTCGAGGAACTCGGTGCCGGCCGGCAGTCCCAGTTCGTTGATGTCGCGCAGCAGTTCGCGCGCCATGCGCAGCCCGTCGTTGATGCGGAAGCTGTTGTCCATGTACGGGTCGTTGATCATGCCCTTCCAGCCCACCGTGGTGCGCGGCTTTTCGAAGTACACGCGCATGACGATTTCCAGTTCGCCGGCGAAGCGCGCGCGCTCGCCGACCAGGCGGCGCGCGTATTCCATGGCCGCCTTGGGATCGTGGATCGAGCACGGCCCGATCACCACCATCAGGCGGTCGTCCTGGCCGTGCAGGATGTCGTGCAGGGCGATGCGGGCCGAGGCGGCGGTCTGCTCGGCCTTCGGGGTGCAGGCGAACTCGCGGATCAGGTGCGAGGGCGGGGTCAGTTCCTTCAGTTCGCGAATGCGCAGGTCGTCGGTGCGTGGCATGGTGTTCTCCGGTCTAGGTAGATGATTGAATGCGATTGAATGTGGGCTGCAAAACGGCGGTGTCTCGGTCTGGAACAAATGCGGGGCAAAAAAAAACCGCCATCGCTGGCGGTTTCTCTGGATTCTGCTGGGATCTCGTTGTTACGTGAACCTGCCGCTACTCCACCGCCTTTGGGTTGGAATTGCTAAAGTAAAAATGGCCGGTAAAGAAAACAGCGTTGAACATGTCAGATCCGTGAGGTGTTTCAATGACTATAACAACGATTCCTGCGAATTGGCAAGATATTTATCCCGCAAGCTCTCCCCATGCGCCCTCCCTATCCCACAATCGGTTGCGCGCTTCCCACACTCCTTTCTCCTAAGACAGCTGCTCTGTGCCTGACTTGATGTGCATCAGTCGAAGCACCGGACGCGCTGCAAAACTTGACCGTACAAGCCATCCGGCATGGGTACGGCAGTGCTTCGCCGCCGTCGGCCGGACCCTACTTTCGCACCATCCCTTGGACAAACCCTTGGATTCACCTTGGAGCTGACATGAGAGAAACTTTGATATGCCGTACCGTGCGCGCGCTGTTTGCCGGCAGCACCGTCGGCATGGTCCTGCTAGCGCCCGCCGTGCAGGCCCAAGTGGCCACACCGGGCGCACCGCTGGCGCGCGTCGAAATCACCGGCAGTAATATCCGCCGCGCCGAAGCGGAAACCGCCTCGGCCGTGCTGACGCTCAACCGCGCCGATATCGAGCGCACCGGCCGCACCACCGTGGCCGAGGTCCTGCAGACCCTGGCGGTGGACAACCAGGGCTCGGTGCCCACCACGTTCGGCAATGGCTTCGCCACCGGCGCCTCCGGCATTTCGCTGCGCGGGCTGGGCGTGGGCTCGACCCTGGTGCTGCTCAACGGCCGCCGCGTGGCACCCTACGGCCTGGCCGACGACGGCCAGAAAGTGTTCGCCGACCTGAACATCATCCCGTCGGAAGCCATCGAGCGCGTCGAAATCCTCAAGGATGGCGCCTCGGCCATCTACGGCTCCGACGCCATCGCCGGCGTGGTCAACGTGATCCTGCGGCGCGACTTCAAGGGCACCACGGTGCGCGGCAGCTACGGCCAGGCCCAGGAAGGCGACGGCAAGGATTACGTGGCCGCCATCACGCACGGCTTCGGCGACCTGCAGACCGACCGCTACAACGTGCTGCTGAGCCTGGAGCTGGGGCGGCGCGATGCGATCTGGTACCGCGACCGCGACCGCGCCCACATCGGCCGCGGCGATCTGCGCCCCTGGGGCTACGACGCCCAGGCCGCGCTGGGCGGCACCGGCGCCATCCTGGGCAACAACCTGGCTGGCAGCTCCATTGTCGGCAACGTGCGCAACCCGCTCACCAGCGACTACTACAGCCGCGGCAATCCGGCCGGCGCGGGCTTTACCCGTACCTTCCCGGGCGCGGCCTGCGGCAACTTCACCAGCCATCCCCAGGGCGACCCGGGCGGCGGCTGCCTGATCGACGCGCCCTACCAGTACAGCCAGATCCAGCCGCGCCAGGAGCGCGTCAACTTCTTCGGGCGCGGCACCTATCAGCTCACGCCGGGCGTGCAGGCCTATGCCGAAATTAACCTGTACCGCAGCGAAAGCGATACCGCCACCACGCCGTCGACCGTCAGCGGCTCGGTGGGCTATCCGGGCGGTCCGGTCAGCAACGCCGCCGTGGCGCTGGGCCCGGCGCACCCTGACAACCCGTATTTCGGCAGCGAGGCGCGGCTGCGCTATCTGGCCGCCGACGTGGGCCCGCGGCGCAGCCACATCGAGTCCGATTTCGTGCGCGCGCTGGCCGGCGTCAAGGGCAGCTTCGCCGGCTGGGACTATGACGCCGCCCTGCTGTTCTCACAGAACGAGGTCAGCAATGAACAGAACGGCTACTTGCAGCGCAACGTCACCTTTGCCCTGCTTAACCCAACGCCCGCCAACCAGGCCGCGGCCGCCAGTAGCGCGGCCTA
>CALRYE020000266.1:0-4913 GCA_943372275.1 Janthinobacterium lividum | reverse complement strand
CCGTCATCCCCGCGAAAGCGGGGACCCATGCTGAGCATGCAGCACTATGGAAGCCGGCTCAGCATGGGTTCCCGCATGCGCGGGAATGACGGTTTTGAAGTTGGTGGCCTAGAGTTACGGTACCTTTCGCGACACCCTCTTTCGCGGGGGGATGACGTTGTGGAGGTGGTGGTGAAATGACGTAACGGTGGCGCGCGGGTGGCGTTGGCCAGCCCTACAACTCATCCAGCGAAAAAATCCGCCGGTGCTCGCGGATCGCGTAGCGGTCGGTCATGCCGGCGATGTAATCGGCGATCTTGCGCGCCTGTTTATTCACGTCGCCGCTGCTGTCCTGGTAATCCGGCGGCAGCAGCGCCGCCTCCGACATGAACGCCTCATACAACTCGCGCACGATCTTGCTGGCCTTGACGCGCATGCGGTTGACTTTGTAGTGCCGGTACAGATTGGCGCGCAGGAAGCGCTTGAGCTCCGTCGCGTCTTTCCTCATCGGGTCGGAGAAGCGGATCAGCGGGCCACTGGCGCGCACCGCCGCCACATCGGCCGGCGCCGCGTCGGCCAGCAGCGCGCCGGAGGTGGTAATCAAGTCGTCGGCCAGCACCGTGATCAGGCGCCGCAGCGTTTCGTAAATCGCGCGCCGGCCCGACAAGCCCGGATAGGCCTGCTGCACCTCGCGCCAGCGGCGCGCGAAAAAGTCGACTTCTTCCAGCTGGGCGATGGTGATCAGCCCGGAACGCAGGCCGTCGTCGATGTCGTGGCTGTTGTAGGCGATTTCGTCGGCCAGGTTGGTCAGCTGCGCTTCCAGCGTGGGCTGGGTGCGGTCGATGAAGCGCTGCGCCACCGGCCCCAGCTCGCGCGCATTGGCCAGCGAGCAGTGCTTGAGAATGCCTTCGCGGGTGTCGAACATTAAATTGAGGCCGTCGAAACCGCCGTAGTGCTGCTCCAGCGTGTCGACCACGCGCAGGCTTTGCAGATTGTGCTCGAAGCCGCCGTGCTCCTGCATGCACTCGTTAAGCACATCCTGGCCCACGTGGCCGAACGGCGTGTGGCCCAGGTCGTGCGCCAGCGCCAGCGCTTCGACCAGGTCTTCGTTCAGGCGCAGGTTGCGCGCCATCGAGCGTCCCACCTGCGCCACTTCCAGGCTGTGCGTCAGGCGCGTGCGGAACATGTCGCCTTCGTGGTTCAGAAACACCTGGGTCTTGTATTCCAGGCGCCGGAAGGCCGAGCAGTGAATGATGCGGTCGCGGTCGCGCTGGAACTGGCTGCGCGAGGCGTGGCCCGGCTCCACGTGACGCCGGCCCGGCCCCGCGTCGGAGCGGGCCGCGTACGGCGCCAGGTAGGCTTCGGGCGTCATGGGCAGCGGATCCGGCTAGCCGACGCAGACGGCCAGCGTGGCCAGCAACAGTTCCTGCGGCGCGCTGGTGATGCTCGGGCTGCCCAGCGGCTTGACCAGGATGAACTTGATGGCGCCGCCTTCGTTCTTCTTGTCGACCGCCATCAGCTCCAGCCAGCGCTCGGTGCCCAGGTCGGGCGCGCGAACGGGCAGGCCGGCAGCGGCCACCAGCGCGCGCACGCGCGCCACCGCGGCCTGGTCGATAAAGCCCATGCGCGCCGACAGGTCGGCCGCCATCACCATGCCGCAGCCGACCGCTTCGCCGTGCAGCCATGCGCCGTAGCCCAGGCCGTTTTCGATGGCGTGGCCGAACGTATGGCCGAAGTTGAGAATGGCGCGCAGGCCGCCCTCGCGCTCGTCCTGGCGCACCACCTCGGCCTTGATCTCGCACGAGCGGGCGATGGCGTAGGCCAGCGCGGCTTCGTCGCGCGCCATCAGCTGGCCGATGTTCGCTTCGATCCACTCGAAAAACGCGGCGTCGATGATGGCGCCGTGCTTGATCACTTCGGCCAGACCCGCCGACAGTTCGCGCTCGGGCAGGCTGGCCAGGGTGGCGGTATCGGCCAGCACGGCGCGCGGCTGGTAGAACGCGCCGATCATGTTCTTGCCCAGCGGGTGGTTGATGCCGGTCTTGCCGCCCACGGACGAATCAACCTGGGACAGCAAGGTGGTGGGAATCTGCACGAACGGCACGCCGCGCATGTAGCTGGCCGCCGCATAGCCGGTCAGGTCGCCGATCACGCCGCCGCCCAGCGCCACCAGGGTGGTCTTGCGGTCGCATTTGTTGGCCAGCAGGGCGTCGAAGATGACCATCAGGCTGGACCAGTTCTTGTGTTCTTCGCCGTCGGGCAGCACGATGGTGAGCACGTCGCGTCCGGCCTCGCGCAAGGGTGCGGCCAGCTGTTCCAGGTACAGGGGCGCGACCGTGGTGTTGGTGACGATGGCCACCTTGTTGCCGCCGATGTGGCGCGTGAGCAGCGTCGCGTCGCCCAGCAGGTTGGCGCCAATGTTGATCGGGTAGCTGCGTTCGCCCAGGTCAACGTTCAGGATCTTGCGGGTGGTGTCGGTCATCGATGAGTCGGAATGGAGGCTGCGCGCAGACCGCGCGCCGGAATTGTCCAGCGCTGCCAGCTGCGCCAGAATGGTCTGCACCATCGATTGTACGTTAGGTCGGCCGGTGTCGATGACCAGGTCGGCCACCTCGCGGTAGAGCGGCTCGCGCTGGGCCGTCAGTTCTTCGAGTTTCTTGCGCGGGTCGGCCGTCTGCAGCAGGGGCCGGTTCTTGTCGTGCGCGGTGCGCGCCAGGATGCTGGTGACGCTGGCGCGCAGGTAGACCACGTGGCCGCGCGATTGCAGATAACGGCGGCTGTGGGCGTCGAGCACGGCGCCGCCGCCGGTGGCCAGGACGATGCCGTCCTGGGCCGACAGGTCGCGGATGACTTCCGCTTCGCGCTTGCGAAAGCTCGCTTCGCCTTCGATTTCAAAAATCCACGGGATCGTGGCGCCGGTGCGGGCCTCGATCTCGTGGTCCGAGTCGATAAAACGCTTGCCCAGCTTGCGGGCAAGGATGCGGCCGATGGTCGTCTTGCCGGCACCCATCAGTCCTACTAGAAATATGTTACCCGTCTTCAAGGGGCCGATTTGAAGGTGAACGGCCACGCCGGCCCGTTCGGCACGCCGACCAGTACCGTGAACGAACCGGGCACGCAGCCGTCGGCGGGCTTGACGCGCACCGAGTGGTAGGTGCCGCCGATGGTGTTGGTCGAACCGACCGACGCGGGCGACATCGTCAGCGGGGCGATCTTGTCCGCATCGACCGTGGTCACAGTAGTCTTGTTCGGCATAGGGTTATTGTTCTCATCATAGATACGGAAGCGCAATTCCTGGGTGTCGCAGCTGCCGCCGGCACCGGCGGACTGCAATCCCTTGATCAGTTTAACATCCCCGTCGCCATCCTTCCAGTCACGCCATGCGCCGGTGGCCGTCGGGAACTGGCGGATCATGGTCGGGGTCTGGCCGCTGAAGGTGAATTCGGCGCTGGCCGAGATGTAGTTGATGCCCCATTTGCCGTTGCCGCTGGCGCTGTAGGCGATGCGGTTGTACGGGATCGGCAGGTCGCCCTTGGCGCTCTCGTAGCTGTCGTCGAAGGTGCCGCGCACGTTGCTCTCCATGCCGAAGGTCGGGGTGTGGATGCCGGTGTCGAGGAACGGGTCGCCCTGGTCGGTGAACGGCTCGCCGCCGCTGACGCAGGTGTCGATCAGGGGACGGTACAGGGACGGCACGGCGCCCTTGGCGTCAACATAGTTGGTGCAGCTGTACTGGCCGTCGCCATTGCTGTCGACGAAGTTTTCCACGCCCTGCACGTAGGCCAGCACGGTCACGCGGCCGTTTGCCGGACGGAAGTTCTGGCTGAACAGGCTGACGGTGCAGCCGCCGTTGGAGGTGACGCAGGCGCCCTGGGCGGACGAGCCGATCGCGCCGCCTTCGGTGACGAAATTGACGGCCGTGTTGTCGGAGATCGGGTTGCCGTACTGGTCCGCCAGGCGCACGGTGACCTTGGCTTCCTCGGAGTCGCGCAACAGGCCGTTGAGGTTGAGCACGTCGGCCGACAGCGACATCGACTTCTGGATCGGCAGGCCCGTGGAAATGACCAGGGTGTCGGACAGGCCGCTGATGAATTTGCCGTTGCGGGTCGCTTCGGCCACCACCCGCACCGGGGTCGGGATGGTGCCGGACGAGACGGTCGTGGTGACCTGGCCGGTGGCGTCGGTGGTGCCCTTGTCGGGCTGGACGGTCAGGCCGCCCGTGTTGGTGGTGGCGCGGAAACTGACGTCCACCCCGGCCAGGCCCTTGTTGTTCTGGTCGAGCACGCGATAGGTCAGCAGCGCCGATTCCTTGCGGCCCAGGCCGCCCGAACCGCGCAGCACGATGGCGCTGTCGGCCAGGTCCGAGCCGACGAACTGGATGGTGCCGATGTTGGCCGAATCGACGCCCACCTTGATGGTCTGGATCGAGTTGCCGATCGAGACGGTGATGGTGTCGGTGCCGCGCAGGCAGCCGTTGTTGGTGTAGGTGGCCGACTGGATGCCGTTGGTCAGGGAACCGGCCACCAGCGTGGCCAGGTTGTCGCCCGCGCACAGCGACGTCATGGTCAGCCCGGTGACGCTGGTGGCGGGGGCGCCGCCGCTGGTGACGGGAATGGCCAGGGCCACGGTGCTAAACGCCGGCACATTGCCGCTCGGGGCGGGATTGAACGCCAGCGTGCCCACCGTCAGGGGCGCCGCGCCCACCGACAGGTTGACCGTGGCGGTGCCGCTCTTGCCGCCGATGATGACGGTGCCCACGATGCTGGCCGCGCCGGCGGCGGTGACGCTGGCCGGCTTGATGGTCACCACGGCGATGCCGGCCGCGTCGGTCAGGGCGCTTTCGACCGGCAGCGCGATCAGCGCCGGATCGGAGGTGAACTTGACGACCTGGCCGGCCACCACCGCGCCGGCGCCGTCGACCACCTTGGCGCGCACCA
>CALRYE020000265.1:0-4987 GCA_943372275.1 Janthinobacterium lividum | reverse complement strand
AGTTATAACTGAGTTATTTCTTTAGTAAGCGGATGGCGAACAGCGCCTTCCGCCGCGGTCGAAGCTGTCTTCACAGACAGCTTCGACTGTGGCGGAAGGCGCTTCGCTTTTCGGCCTCAGGGTGATACGATTTAGCCGCGAGCAACATCGACCCACCTTCTGCAGGCACACAATGCAATCAATTAATGACAAGCTTATCGAGGCGATCACCTTACAGAATCAGGGCAATCCCGCCGACGCCAGCCGGGTCTTCAACGATGTGCTCGCACATGATCCGCACAACGCCGCGGCGCTCTATTCGCTGGCGCTGATCTCGCACCAGCATGGCGAGAACGTGGCCGCGCTGGTGATGATCGAACGCGGCATCGCCGCCGCGCCCGCGTACGCGCCCATGCACTTCGTGCACGGCGCGATCCTGCAGGCGTCCGGACGCAAGGACGACGCGCTGGCCGCCTACGACGAAGCGCTGCGCCTGCAGCCCGACTACACCGAAGTGATGATCAACAGCGGCGCGCTGCTGCGCGACATGCTGCGCCACCTGGAAGCGCTGGACCGCTTCAACCGGGTCCTGCTGATCAACCCCGACCACATCGGCGCGCTGGCCAACTGCGCCATCATGCTGACCGAATTCAAGCAGGGCGAAGAAGCCATCCTGCGCTTCGAGCGCCTGCTGCAGCTGGCGCCCGACTTCGACTTCGGCCTGGGCCTGTTGTACTACGAGCAGCTGCACATCTGCGACTGGAAGAACAGCGCCACCTTGCCGCAGCAGATCCTCGAAGGCGTACAGGCCGGCAAGCGCACCTGCAAGACCTTGGCGCTGATGGCCATGACCGACCAGGCCAGCGACCACCTGACGGCCGCCGAGACCTTCGGCGCCCACATGTTCCCGAAAAATAAAACCCAGCTGTGGCGCGGCGAGCGCTATCGCCACAAGAAGATCCGCATCGCCTACGTCTCGCCCGACCTGCGCGAGCATCCGGTCGGCCACCTGATGGCCGGCGTGTTCGAACGCCACGACAAGGAGCGCTTCGAGACCTACGCCATTTCGCTGGGCGTGGACGACGGCAGCCGCCTGCGTTCGCGCATGATCGCCGCGTTCGACCACTTCATCGACGTGCGCACCATGGGCTCGGCCCAGATCGCCCAGCTGATGCGCGAGCACGAGATCGACGTGGCCATCGACCTGGCCGGCTACACCTCCGACTCGCGCACCGACGTGTTCTCGTACCGTCCGGTGCCGGCGCAGGTGGGCTACCTGGGCTACCCCGGCACCCTGGGCGTGCCGTACATGGATTACATCCTGGCCGACCAATACGTGATTCCCGAGGGCGACCAGAAGTATTACACCGAGCAGGTGGTGTACCTGCCCGACACTTATCTGCCGACCGACGTGAGCGTGCAGATTTCCGAGCGCACGCCGACGCGCGCCGAATGCGGCCTGCCGGACCAGGGCATCGTGTTCTGCTCGTTCAGCCACGACTATAAAATTTCGCCACACCTGTTCGACATCTGGATGCGCCTGCTGGACAAGGTGCCCGGCAGCGTGCTGTGGCTGATGTCGCGCGTGGAGATCTCCAAAAAGAACTTGCGCCGCGAAGCGCAGGCGCGCGGCATCGACCCGGACCGCCTGATCTTCGCCGAGCGCGTCAAGCACGTGGAAGACCACCTGGCGCGCTACCGCCAGGCCGACGTGTTCCTCGACACCCACCCGTACAACGCCCACACCACCGCGGCCGACGCGCTGATGGCCGGCCTGCCGGTGGTCACCTACATGGGCAACTCGTTCCCTTCGCGCGTGGCCGGCAGCCTGCTGCACGCGATCGGCATGACCGACCTGATCACCCATTCGCTGGAAGACTACGAGGCGCTGGTGGTCAAGCTGGCCACCCATCCGGAGCTGCTGGCGGATGCGAAAGCGCGAATTAAGGCCAATAGGGACGTCTATCCTCTGTTTGATACGGAACGCTTTTGCCGTAATCTGGAAGCCGTTTATAGCGCCATGTGGCGCAAGACCGAACTCGGTGGCGCGCGCGACGCACTGACCGGCGGCCTGTAACGGCGCACTGCAACGGCTGGCCGTTGCGGCGGGCGTGCGGTGCGCGTGATGTATCCAACGACGCCGCGTTTTTTCATACTGAGGGCCGCAGCGCGCAGCATGCCGCGTTGTCCCTCGCACTGCAAAGAGTGACTTCGTGACCATCGCCCGTACCCTGCACATTTTCTACCGCCACGTCCACATCAAGGCGGACAAGGCCAGCCGCGATCCCAACAAGGCGCGCCCGGACTGGTTCACCCATGAGCTGTGCTTTGCCAACCTGCTGCGCACCATCCGCGCCGATCCGCTGGGCGAGCGCGTCAAGCTGACCATCATGTACGACGGCTCGCTGGAAGACTTCGTGGAAGACTTCATGTCGCGCTATTACGCCGACGAGTCCAACAAGATCGAGATCCAGTTCCTCAAAGGGGGCAGCGATCTGAATTCCTTCCTGATCACGCTGTACGCGGCGCGCACCGCGCCGATCGCGGCCACCGACATCGTCTACTTCCTCGAGAACGATTACCTGCACCAGGACGGCTGGGTCAGCAAGGTGTTCGACCTGTACGCCTCCAACCTGCAGTTCGACGTGGTGTCGCTGTACGACCACGCCGACAAGTACTTCCTCGAGATGTACCAGGACCTGACCGCGCGCGTGGTGCACAGCAGCTCGCACCACTGGCGCACGGCGCCGTCGGCGTGCGCCTCGTTCATGCTGGAAAAGCAGGTGTTCGACCGCGACTACGCCATCTTCAGCACCGGCCAGACCGACTACTACTTCTTCAGCAAACTGGTTGGGGAGGAGGGCCGCGTGCTGCTGACGCCATTGCCCGGCCTGTCGACCCACTCGATGAACGGCTACCTGAGCCCCACGGTCGACTGGGCGGCGATTGCCCGCGCCGCGCTGTAATTCGCCATCATTGGCATCATCACCCGCCTCACCCCCAGCCACGCCGCCAAGGAACAGTCCCATGGACGAAAAGAAGCTCTACGTCACCCAACCGTTCCTGCCGCCGCTGGAAGAATTCATGCCGTACCTGGAGCAGATCTGGGACAGCAAGATCCTCACCAACGGCGGCCCGATGCACCAGCAGCTCGAAGCCGAGCTGGCGCGCTACCTGGGCGTCGAGCACATCTCGCTGTTCACCAACGCCACCATCGCGCTGGTCACGGCGCTGCAGGCGCTGCGCATCACCGGTGAAGTGATCACCACGCCGTATTCGTTCGTGGCCACCGCCCACTCGCTGCTGTGGAACGGCATCAAGCCGGTGTTCGTCGACATCAACCGCCACGACTTCAACATCGACGCGTCGCTGATCGAAGCGGCCATCACGCCGCAGACCACCGCCATCATGCCGGTGCACTGCTACGGCAAGCCGTGCGACATCGACCGCATCTCGCGCATCGCCGACGTGCACGGCCTGCGCGTGATCTACGACGCGGCCCATGCCTTCGGCGTCACCCGCCATGGCAAGAGCATCCTCTCCGCGGGCGACCTGTCGGTGCTGTCGTTCCATGCGACCAAGGTCTTCAACACTTTCGAAGGCGGCGCCATCATCTGCCCGGACCTGAAGACCAAGCGCCGCATCGACTTCCTGAAGAACTTCGGCTTCGCCGACGAAGTGACCGTGGTCGCTCCCGGCATCAACGGCAAGATGAGCGAACTGCACGCCGCCGTGGGCCTGCTGCAGCTCAAGCACATCGACAGCGCGCTGACACGCCGTCACGGCATCGACGCGCTGTACACGGAACTGCTGGCCGGGATCGACGGCATCGAATGCTTCGGCGTGGCCGATGGCGTGGAATGGAACCAGGCCTACTATCCGGTGCGCGTGGGCGCTAACTATCCGTGCACGCGCGACGCGCTGTATCAGCGCCTGCAGGCATCCAACATCTTCGCGCGACGCTATTTCTATCCGCTCATCAGCGACATGCCCATGTACCGCGCGCTGCCGACGGCGGCGCCCGAAGGCTTGCCGGTGGCCGCCCGCGCCTCGGAAGAGATCCTGTGCCTGCCGATCTTCCCCGAGATGACCCACGAACAGGTGCAGCGCGTGGTGGCGGTACTGCGCAACCCGGGCCTGTAGCATGGGCTTGCTGTCCGCCGACGCCATCGCGGCCATGGGATTCAAATCGGTCGGGGTCGATGTGCGCCTGTCCGACCGCGCCTCGTTCTACAACTGCGCCGCCATCAGCCTGGGCGACCGGGTGCGCATCGACGACTTCTGCGTGCTCTCCGCCGGCGTTGGCGGCATCGCCATCGGCAGCCATATCCACATTGCCGTGTACACCTCGCTGATCGGCGCCGGACGCATCGTGCTGGAGGACTTCTGCAACCTGTCCTCGCGCGTGGCGATCTATTCCAGCAGCGACGACTACTCCGGCCAGCGCATGACCAACCCCATGGTGCCGGAAGAGTTCACTGGCGTGACCCATGCGCCGGTCACGCTGGGCAAGCACGTGATCGTCGGCTGCGGCAGTGTGATACTGCCTGGCGTGAGCCTGGGCGAGGGCGCTGCGGTCGGCTCGCTCTGCCTGGTGCAAAACGACTGCCGCCCGTTCGGCATTTATGCCGGCACGCCGGCGCGCTTTATCAAGGAGCGCCAGCGCGACCTGCTCGCGCTGGAAGCGGCCTTCCTTGCCCAATACGGCACGACCTGAAACCCGCGTTGAGGATTCCATGAGCACCCCCCAGTCTGTCGCCATCGCCGTTCCCATCTATCTGCCCACCTTGCCGGAGCTGGACCGCTACTCGCTCGACTATTCGTTGGCCAGGCTGCCGGGCCGGCACGTGCGCTTCATCGCGCCCGCGCAGCTGGACGTGAGCTGGTACCAGGAGCGCTATCCCGGCATCGCTGTCGAGCGCTACGCCGACGAGTATTTCGCCTCCATTCCGGGCTACAACCGGCTGCTGCTGGGGCGCGAGCTGCATGATCGCTTCGACGGCTATGA
>CALRYE020000264.1:0-5154 GCA_943372275.1 Janthinobacterium lividum | reverse complement strand
ACTGCGCGCGCGGCCGAAACGAAAGCGCGGCGGCAGCTTGTAGTGTGACCCGGCGATACGGCGCGAATTCAAAAGCAAGAGCGGGGATGCCGGCGCACGGGCGGCGGCGTACCATGGACGCTATCGAATCAGCACACCAGCACAGGGAGAAGTCCATGGTACCCGCATCCACCAGCGCGCACGCTGACAATGGCGATGAGCGCGCCGGCGCCGAGCACGCCGTCGCCGAGGCAGACAGCGCCGCGCCGCGCTATGTCACCGACGAGCAGCGCTACGCCGCGCTGGCGCAGCACGACCGCCAGGCCGACGGCGTGTTCTATTACTCGGTGCGTACCACCGGCGTGTACTGCCGGCCGTCGTGCGCCGCGCGGCCGGCGCTGCGCCGCAACGTGGCATTCCATGACAGCTGCGCGGCCGCGGCCGAGGCGGGGTTCCGGCCCTGCCTGCGCTGCAAACCGGACCAGCCGCCGCTGGCCGAGCGGCAGGCGGCGGCGGTGGCGCAGGCCTGCGCCCTGATCGCCGCCAGCGACAGCGTGCCCGATCTGGACAGCCTGGCCAGCGCCAGCGGCATGAGCCGCTTCCACTTTCACCGCGTGTTCAAGCAGCACACCGGCGTCACGCCCAAGGCCTACGGGGCGGCGCTGCGGGCCGGCCGCCTGACGCAGCAGCTGGGCGAAGCCGGCAGCGTCACCGATGCCTTGTACGCGGCCGGCTACAGTTCCAGCGGGCGCTTCTACGCCGACGCGCCGGGCCGGCTGGGCATGGCGCCGGCGGCCTACCGCGCCGGCGGCGCCGGGCAGACCATCCGCTTCGCCATCGGCGCCTGTTCGCTGGGGGCGATCCTGGTGGCGGCCACGGCGCAGGGCATCTGCGCCATCCTGATGGGGGACGACCCGGACCAGCTGGCGCGCGACCTGCAGGATCGCTTTCCCAAGGCGGAGCTGGTCGGCGCCGACGCCGATTTCGAGCACAGCATCGCGGCCGTGATCGGCATGGTCGAAGCGCCCCATGTGGGGCTGGCCTTGCCGCTGGATGTGCGCGGCACGGCCTTTCAGCAGCGCGTCTGGCAAGCGCTGCGCGAGGTGCCGTGCGGGTCGACGGTCAGTTACGCCGAACTGGCGGCGCGGCTGGGCATGCCCACGGCGGCGCGGGCCATTGCCGGCGCCTGCGCGGCCAATCCGGTGGCGGTGGCCATCCCGTGCCACCGGGTGGTGCGCACCGATGGCGCGCTGTCGGGATACCTCTGGGGCGTCGAGCGCAAGCGCGCGCTGCTGGCGCGGGAACAGTCATGATTGGCCACGCCGACGCCGACACCGCGCGCGCCCTGGACTGGGAGCGCATCGGCCACGATCTCGATAGCTTGGGCCGCGCCGTGGTGCCGGGATTGCTTGGCATTGACGAGTGCCGGGCTTACGTGGACGGCTACGGCGAGGGCGCGCGCTACCGCAGCCGGGTGGTGATGGAGCGGCACGGATTCGGGCGCGGCGAGTATCAGTATTTTGCCTACCCGCTGCCGGACCGGCTGCAGGTGCTGCGCGAGCAGTTGTATGCGCCGCTGGCGCGTCTGGCCAACCGCTGGGCGCAAGCGTTGGGGGCCGAGGGGGACTATCCCGAACGGCATGCCGACTTCGTCGCGCGCTGTCACGCGGCGGGGCAGACCCGGCCCACGCCCCTGATCCTGCGTTACGGCGAAGGCGATTACAACTGTCTGCACCAGGACCTGTATGGCGAACATGTGTTTCCGCTGCAGGTGGCGGTGTTGCTGTCGCAGCCGGGCGAGGACTTCAGCGGCGGCGAATTCGTGCTGACCGAGCAGCGCCCGCGCATGCAGTCGCGGGTCGACGTGGTGCCGCTGCAGCAGGGCGACGCGGTGATTTTTCCGGTCAGCCAGCGGCCGGTGGCGGGGGCGCGCGGCAGCTACCGGGTCAACATGCGCCATGGCGTGAGCCGATTGCACGGCGGCCAGCGCTATACCTTGGGTATCATCTTCCACGACGCGCAGTAACGCTGTCGATCGCGGTGCCGGCCGCGCTTTCAACCACCTTCCGATACTTCATCAATAAGAACAGGACGCCATCCGTGACCGAAAAAGAGTACTACGTCGACCTGATGGGCTATCTCTGCGCCGACGGGTATTACCGGGGGATACAGCATTTGTGGCAGGGGACGGAATTGTTCCAGGATCTGAAAAGCCTGTTCGGCAGTAGCAAGGCCGCAGCCATGCACGACGTGAAGTCGAGTTACGCGCTATATAAGGATCTGCCGTATCTGGGGCGGGGATCGATCACGCCGCTGCTGCTATTGAAGCAGATCGATGCCCAGCGCTATATCGTGATCCAGCGCGACGAAGCGATAGTCATCACCCAGCCACCGGTATGGTTCGACCTGGATAACTGCACCCCTGCGCGCTGTTCCGGCTACGTGGAATGTGCCGTCACCGTGCCGTCCGCCGAGGGCATAGCGACATCCACCAGCTTGCAGCACTTTTCCAAGGCAGCCAGCAGCCAGAGAGAGAACATGAACTTTCACGCTTGCATGCAGATCAAGGTGATTGCCGATTTTTTTCGCGCGCCGTGGAAAATGGACGTTCACGGCGACGTCTAAGCTGGCTCGTGAGCATCGTTCCATTGACGGCAAAGCTTGGTCGAATGCGGCAGTGCTCCGCGCCCATGATGTCCGTTAAATGCTACAGTCGTTCGAGCACGGCCCGTATTTTTGGTGGCAATTGCCGGCAACCGCCTCCTCACGGGATTTATACCGGGTAACGTGGTTCTTGACCCGCCCGCTTGATGCCATTTGACTTGCTTGTCTATACAACCTAGACTGTGCTTTTGCATTCGATGGAGTTGCCATGAGCCTCACCGCGCCGACGATGGACGACGATCCCCGCTTCGATGCCAGCCGCGTGATCCGCGCGCCCCGTGGCACCACCCTGTCCTGCAAGAGCTGGCTGACCGAGGCGGCGTTCCGGATGCTGCAAAATAACCTTGATCCCGAGGTGGCGGAAAACCCCCGGCACCTGGTGGTCTACGGCGGCATCGGCCGCGCCGCGCGCAACTGGGCCTGCTTCGACCAGATCCTGGCCAGCCTGCGCGAACTGGGCGACGACCAGACCCTGCTGATCCAGTCCGGCAAACCGGTCGGCATATTCCAGACCCATGTCGACGCGCCGCGCGTGCTCATCGCGAACTCCAACCTGGTGCCCAAGTGGGCCAACTGGGAGCACTTCAATGAACTCGACCGCAAGGGCTTGTTCATGTACGGCCAGATGACGGCCGGCAGCTGGATCTACATCGGCACCCAGGGCATCGTGCAAGGCACCTACGAAACCTTCGCCGAGGCCGGGCGCCAGCACTTTGGCGGCGACTGGGGCGGGCGCTGGATCCTCACCGCGGGCCTGGGTGGCATGGGCGGCGCGCAGCCGCTGGCGGCCAGCTTCGCCGGGGCCGTGTCGCTGACCGTCGAGTGCCAGCAAAGCCGCATCGACTTTCGCCTGCGGACCCGCTACCTGGACAAGCAGGCCGCCAGCCTGGATGAGGCGCTGGCGCTGATCAAGCTGCACACGGGGCGGCGCGAGGCCGTCTCGATCGGGTTGCTGGGCAACGCCGCCGAGGTGCTGCCGGAACTGGTGCGGCGCGCCCGCGCCGACGGCGCCGACCCTGGCCTGGTACCCGATCTGGTCACCGACCAGACCTCGGCCCACGACGTCATCAACGGCTACCTGCCGCGCGGCTGGACGCTGGAACAGTGGCAGGCGGCCCAGCGCGACCCGGCCCGCCATGCGCAACTGGCCGCCGCCGTGGGCGAGTCGTGCGCGGCCCACGTGCGCGCCATTCTCGATCTGAAGGCGCTGGGCGCGCACGCGGTCGACTATGGCAACAACATCCGCCAGGTGGCGCTCGACGCCGGCGTGGCCGACGCCTTCGCCTTCCCCGGCTTTGTGCCGGCCTACATCCGGCCCCAGTTCTGCGAGGGGCGCGGGCCGTTCCGCTGGGTGGCGCTGTCGGGCGACCCGGAAGACATCTACCGCACCGACGCCAAGATCAAGGAGCTGTTCCCCGACCAGCAGCAGGTGCACCACTGGCTCGACATGGCGCGCGACCGCATCGCGTTCCAGGGGCTGCCGGCGCGCATCTGCTGGCTGGGCCTGGGCGAGCGCCATCTGGCTGGCCTGGCCTTCAACGAGATGGTGCGCACGGGCGAACTGAAAGCGCCCATCGTGATCGGCCGCGACCATCTTGATACGGGCTCGGTGGCCAGCCCCAATCGCGAAACGGAAAGCATGCTGGACGGCAGCGATGCGGTGTCCGACTGGCCGCTGCTGAACGCCTTGCTGACCACGTCGAGCGGCGCGACCTGGGTGTCGCTGCACCACGGCGGCGGCGTCGGCATGGGCTACTCGCAGCACGCCGGCATGGTCATCGTGGCCGACGGCAGCGAAGCGGCGGCGCGCCGGCTGGCCCGGGTGCTGGTCAACGATTGCGGCTCCGGCGTGATGCGCCATGCCGACGCGGGCTATGAAAGCGCCGCAGCCTGCGCCCGGCGCCATGGCCTGACGCTGCCGATGCTGCCGGACAGCGGCACCTGACATTAAGCATCACATAGCACATGAAGGGCACCATGACCGACAACGCCGAGAACAGCAACCCCACCGCCTGGACCATCGTCCCGGGCGCCATGACCATGGCCGAACTACGCGCGGTGTGGCGCGGCCACGGCCAGATCAAGCTGGCGCCGGCGGCTTACCGCGCCATCGCGGCGTCGGCCGCCGCCGTGCGCGCCATCGTCGCCAAGGGCGACGCCGCCTACGGCATCAACACCGGCTTCGGCATCCTGGCGCGCACCCGCATCGCCGACGACCGGCTCGAGCAGTTGCAGCGCAACCTGATCCTGTCGCATTCGGTCGGCACGGGCGAGCTGCTGCCCGATCCTGTGGTGCGCCTGATCATGCTGATGAAGATCGCCAGCCTGGCGCGCGGCTACTCCGGGGTGCGCGCGCTGATCGTCGACACCCTGATCGACCTGTACAACGCCGGCATCATGCCGGCCATTCCGGCCAAGGGCTCGGTGGGGGCGTCGGGCGACCTGGCGCCGCTGGCGCACATGACGCTGGCCATGCTGGGCGTGGGCCCGGTGCGGGTCAACGGCGTGCTC
>CALRYE020000263.1:0-5330 GCA_943372275.1 Janthinobacterium lividum | reverse complement strand
GGCCAACGCCCCACCCCCCCCCCGGATATCCGTCATTCCCGCGCAGGCGGGAACCCATAACCCGTATGCGAACCGCAGGTGCTATGGGTTCCCGCCTGCGCGGGAATGACGGTTTATAGGATAGTGGTGCAATCTTATTTCTCGCCCTTTTCAGCGTCGCCCCCGCTTTCAATGCTGTCCACCTATCCGCCCTGTCCACCTGTCCGCCCTGTCCGCGCCGGACGCACCGGACACCCGTCCGCGATCCACGACCTGAATGGAATCAAGCACTTAGCCCTTGGCACGGCTTGTGCTATTACCACTTCATCATCATTTACCGACCGCACCCATGATTCGCGATACCTCCGCCCAGGACGCTGCCATCACTACCGCCCCGCCGCGCCAACTGCTGCGCCGTGCTGTGATCAGCGCCGTCGTGATCGGCCTGCTGGCCGGCGGCGCCATGCTACTGTCGGCCTGGCGCAGCAACGAACCGAGCGTCAACGCCGCGCGCCTGCGCATCAGCGAAGTCACGCGCGGCACCGTAATGCGCGACGCCGCCGTCAACGGCCGCGTGGTCGCCGCCGTCAGCCCCACGCTTTACGCTAAATCCGCCGCCACCGTCACCTTGAAGGTGGCCGCCGGTGACACCGTCAAGCGCGACCAGATCCTGGCCGTGCTGGAGTCGCCCGACCTGTCGGACGCACTCAAGCGCGAGCAGTCCAGCTACCAGCAGCTCGAAGCAGAAGTGGCGCGCCAGCAGATCCTGGCCAGAAAGCAGAAGCTGCTGGCCCAGCGCGAAGCCGACACCGCCGAGATCGAGCGCGTCTCGGCCCAGCGCACCCTGGAACGCTACGACGGCGCCGGCCAGGAAGGCATCATCGCCAAGATCGACCATCAAAAGGCGCGCGACGCGCTGCGCTCGGCCGAAATCCGCGCCCGCCATGCCGGTCAGGCCGCAGCGCTGGAAGGCGACGACGTCGGCCTGGCCCTGAAAACCAAGCGCAATGAGCTGGACCGCCAGCGCCTGTCGCTGGCCAACGCCCAGCGCCGCGTCGACGAGCTGACCCTGCGCGCGCCGGTGGACGGCTTCATCGGCACGCTGTCGGTGCAGAACCGCAGCGTGGTGGCGGCCAACACCGCCCTCATGACCCTGGTGGACCTGTCGCGCCTGGAAGTCGAACTGGAAGTACCGGAAACCTACGTGGCCGATATCGGTCTGGGCATGACGGCCGAAATCAGCATCGGCGGCGCCAGCGCCACCGGCACGCTGTCGGCCCTGTCGCCGGAAGTGGTCAAGAACCAGGTGCTGGCGCGTGTGCGCTTCAACGGCGCCCAGCCGCCCGGGCTGCGCCAGAACCAGCGCGTCACAGCACGCCTGCTGATCGAAGAAAAGCCCAATGTGCTGATGCTGCCGCATGGCCCGTTCGTGGAAACCCAGGGCGGCCGCTTCGCCTACGTGGTCGAGGGCGGCGCGGCGGTGCGGCGCCCGATCCGGTTGGGCGCCACCAGTGTCACCAGCGTTGAAATCATTTCGGGCCTGAAGGCCGGCGACCAGGTCGTCACCGCCGGCACCGACAGCTTCGCCAACGCCGTGCGCGTGGCGATCCATCAATAACCATTCCAGAGAGGGCGTCCCATGCTGAGCATGAAAAACCTGAGCAAGATCTACCGCACCCACATGATCGAAACGCACGCGCTGCGCGACTTCGACATCCAGGTGGCCAAGGGCGAATTCGTCACCGTCACCGGCCCGTCCGGCTCGGGCAAGACCAGTTTTCTGAACATCGCCGGCCTGCTGGAAGAGTTCAGTGCAGGCGAGTACGTGCTCGATGGCGTCAACGTCAAGGGCATGGACGACAACGCCCGCTCTCGTCTGCGCAACGAGAAGCTGGGCTTCGTGTTCCAGGGCTTTAACCTGATCCCCGACCTGTCGCTGTTCGATAACGTCGACGTGCCGCTGCGCTACCGCGGCTTCAACCCACGCGAGCGGCGCGAACGCATCGAGGACGCGCTGGCCAAGGTGGGGCTGGCTTCGCGCATGCGCCACTATCCGTCCGAATTGTCCGGCGGGCAGCAGCAGCGCGTGGCGATTGCGCGCGCGCTGGCCGGCTCCCCCAAGCTGCTGCTGGCCGATGAACCGACCGGCAACCTGGACACGCAGATGGCGCGCGGCGTCATGGAGCTGCTCGAACAGATCAACGCCGAAGGCACCACCATCCTGATGGTCACGCACGATCCGGAACTGGCCGTGCGCGTCCAGCGCAACGTGCATATCGTCGACGGCCAGGTGTCGGACCTGGTGCAGCGCTCGCCGTCGCTGCTGCACGCCGCCAAAGTATAAGGAGCATTCATGTTCAACTACTACCTGCTGCTTGGCGCGCGCAGCCTGCGCCGCAACCCCGTGCTGACTGCGCTGATGGTGCTGACCCTGGCCGTAGGCGTGGCCGCCAGCATCTCCACCCTGTCGATCCTGCACGCCATGTCGGCCAATCCGCTGGGCGAAAAGAGCGATCGTGTGTTCATTCCCGTGGTCGACAACGGCTCGCTGGAAAACTACAACCCCGCCACGCGCGACACCAGCGATGTGCAGCTCAGCTACCGCGACAGCAGCAACCTGCTGGCCAGCGCGTTTGGAATGCGCCGCACCGCCCTGTACGGCATCGCCACGCCGATCGAACCACTGCGGGCCGACCTGCCCGTGCTTGCCGCCCATGGGCTGGCCCATACCCGCGACTTCTTCGGTATGTTCGACGTACCGTTCCGCCATGGCCAGCCGTGGACCGAAGCCCATGACGGCAGCGGCGCCGCTGTGGTGGTGCTGAGCGCGGCGATGGCCGAGACCCTGTTCGGTAACGTCAATCCGGTTGGCCAGCGCATCCGCATGGTGGGTACGTCGTTCCAGATCGTCGGTGTGCTGGCGCCGTGGGCGCCGCTGCCCAAGTTCTACCGGCTGGTCGGCGGCCCGGGGGCATTCGGCAAGGCCGAAGACGTGATGATCCCGTTCGCCACCGCGATCCGCCTTGAGATCGGCCACGCCGGCGGCATGCGCTGCAACGGCCGTACCGAACCTGGCTGGCAAGGCTTGCTCAATTCGGAATGCACCTGGATGCAGGTGTTTATCGAAATGCGCAGTGCCGGCGAGCGCGCCGACCTGCAGGTCCTGCTCGATAACTACGCCGTCGCCCAGCGCAAGCTGGGACGACTGCTGCGCGCGGCACCCAATGATCTGTACGACGTGGGGCAATGGATGGTCAAAAACGAAGTGGTAAACAAGGACAGCCGCCTGTCGGCCTGGCTGGCGTTTGGGTTTTTGCTGCTTTGCCTGGTCAACACCATCGGCCTGCTGCTGGCCAAGTTCTCGGTGCGGGCCGGGGAAGTCGGTATCCGGCGCGCCTTGGGCGCGTCGCGTCGCGAGATTTTCCGTCAGTTCCTCATCGAGGCGGCCGTCATCGGCATGGCCGGAGGCGTGGCCGGCGTGCTGCTGGCGTTAGGCGCCCTGAAGCTCATCGGCATGCAGTCGGACTACACGCAAGCAACCGCACGCATGGACTGGCAGATGCTGCTGCTGGCATTCGTCATGTCGCTCGCCGCCGCCTTGCTGGCGGGCCTGCTGCCGACCTGGCGCGCCTGCCAGGTCACGCCCGCTATTCAACTCAAATCGCAATAAGCGAAGGGACCCGCAATCATGGAAATCCGTCCTATCCTCTCGGCGCTCATGCGCAGCAAAACCGGCGCGGTGCTGGTGGCGCTGCAGGTGGCCCTCAGCCTGGCCATCCTCACCAACGCCATGCACATCGTCGAAGTGCGCCTGCAGGTAGCCAAGCGCCCCAGCGGCATGGCCGACGAAAGCACGCTGGTGCACATGGACGTGCGCCACCTTGTCAAGACCGGCCACGAGCAGCAGCTGCAAACGCAGAAGCACGAGACTGCGCTGCTGCGCGCGCTCAGCGGCGTGCAGTCGGTAGCGTGGGTGAGCCAGGTTCCCATGTCGCACTCGGGCAGCTTCACCAGCGTGGCGGCCAGCCGCAACCAGGTAAACGAAGTCGATGGCGTGTCGTTCTATATTTCGCCCGATTCGCTCGTCAAGACCTGGGGCTTGCGTCTGACCGAGGGGCGTGAACTGAACGAGGCGGACATGCTGGAAATCGACGCCACCAATTCGCCCAGGGACCTGTTCCCCGATGCGGTGCTGGTGTCGCAGGCGCTGGCGCGCAGGGTGTGGCCCAATCAGACCACTTACGTCGGCCAAATGCTGTATTTCGGCTCGGGTGAAGATGCCAACGTATCGCGCGTGGTCGGAGTGATCGACACGCTGCAAAGCCATAACGCTGGCGTGGGCGAGCGTGGCTACTATACGGTGGTCACCCCGACGCGGCTGACCAATGCCTACGCCACCATCTACACCATACGTACCGCTCCCGGCCAGCGCGAGCGCGTCATGAAGGAGGCCGCCGAGGCGATGCGCAAGGGCTCCCCCACGCCGCTGATCATCGAGACCAGATCGGCCGAGGGCGACCGCGTCGACCGCTATCGCAACGACATGGCGCTGGCCTGGATGCTGATCGCCGTGTGCGCACTGCTGTTGCTGATCACCGCCAGCGGCATCGTCGGCATGGCCAGTCTGTGGGTCACCCAGCGGCGCAAGCAGATCGGTGTACGCCGGGCACTGGGCGCGCGCCGCGCCGATATCCTGCGCTACTTCGTCACCGAAAACGTCATGATCACCAGCTGCGGCATCGTCACCGGAGCGGCGCTGGCGCTGGGGCTGAATCAGCTGCTGGTGGCGCGGCTGGACATGGCACGCCTGCCGCCAGCTTACCTGGGCATAGGCGCCGTGCTTCTCCTGCTGCTGGGCGTGGGCGCGGTATGGGGTCCGGCCTGGCGCGCCGCGTCGATTTCGCCGGCGCTGGCAACCCGCAGCGCTTAAGCCTTCATGTGATCCGTCAGATGTTATCCTTCACGCCATGCCTACCGTATTAATCATCGACGACAATGCCGCCGTCTGCATGGCGCTGGACGTGCTGCTGTCGCTGCACGACATCGCCAGCGTGACGGCCGCCTCGCCCGAACAGGGCCTGGCGCTGCTGGCCACAACAGACATCGACCTGGTCATCCAGGACATGAACTTTTCCGCCGACACCACCTCGGGCGCGGAAGGCGCCGCCCTGTTCCGCGAAATCCGCGCGCACCATCCCGACCTGCCGGTCATTCTGCTGACCGCCTGGACCCATCTCGACGCGGCGGTGGAACTGGTGCGCTCGGGCGCGGCCGACTACCTGGCCAAGCCATGGAACGATCAGCGGCTGGTGGCCAGCGTCACCAACCTGATCGAACTGGGGCAAGCCAGC
>CALRYE020000262.1:0-5333 GCA_943372275.1 Janthinobacterium lividum | reverse complement strand
GCCGGTCCGATCTACCATGGCGACGAACCCAGTGTGATGGCGTGGGAAGCGCAGCTGGACGAACTGGTCGCCTGGCTCGATGCGCTGCCCAAGCCGGTGGCCATCCTGGCCGTGAGCGACATCCGCGCGCGGCACCTGATCCAGGCCTGCGCCATGGCGCCGCGCGCGCTGGCCGCGCAGATTCGCATCGTCGGCATCGACAACGATCCGCTGGTGCAGA
The DNA here is from genome assembly GCA_943372275.1 of Janthinobacterium lividum. Classification (GTDB taxonomy): domain Bacteria; phylum Pseudomonadota; class Gammaproteobacteria; order Burkholderiales; family Burkholderiaceae_D; genus Telluria_A; species Telluria_A lividum_A. The sequence continues at coordinate 5,113 of CALRYE020000262.1, read as the reverse complement.
CCCTGGCGCGTGTGCCGATCTGCTCCGTCATGCATGCCACCGATGCCATCGGGCGCGCCGCCGCTTCGCTGCTGCAGCAGGAAATGCTGGGACTGGGGCTGGGCGTGCGCCGCATGCTGCTGCCGCCGTCCGGCATGAACGGACCGGCCATGCGCCAGGGGAGCCATGGCGAAGCAGTGGCGCGCGCGCTGCACTTCATCGGCCTGCATGCGGGCGAGGGCATCAAGGCCGAGCAGGTGGCGCGCCATGTGGGACTGTCGCGCTCCTGGCTGGAGCGACAGTTTCAGCGCGAGCTGGGTCACACCGTACATGACGCCATCTTCGCCCGGCGCCTGGAGGCGGCCAAGCGCATGCTGGCCGAGGGCCAGGCCAACCTGGCCGACGTGGCCGAGTGCTGCGGCTTCAGTTCGGTTCAGTACCTATACAGCGTATTCGCGCGCGAATTCGGCTGTACCCCGCGGGCGTACCGCCAGCGTGCGCTGCCCGCCGGCCAATAAACCGCTGCACAAAAAGCAGATTTCATAATTTGTAACTGTTAAGATATGTGATATTGTCGCGGCGATATGGCATGGTGCGTCCTGCCTCCCCGATCACTTATCCGAGAGTCCCATGGCAAGCATTCCTCAACCCGGCCTGACACTGGCCGAGCAAGCCCCCACGCGCGGCCACACCCCCGCGCTGGTCATCGTCACGATCCTGTTCTTCATGTGGGGCTTGCTGACATCGCTGAACGACGTGCTGATTCCGCACCTGAAGTCGCTCTACACGCTGACGTACGTGCAAGCCATGCTGGTGCAGTTCTGCTTCTTCGGCGCCTATGCCGTGGTGTCGATTCCCGCCGGCGCCCTGATCCGCCGCATCGGTTACCAGAACGGCGCGGTAGCCGGGCTGACGGTGGCAGCGGCCGGCTGCGCCATGTTCTATCCGGCGGCGCTGGGCGGCTACAGCCTGTTCCTGCTGGCCTTCTTCGTGCTCGCCGCCGGCATCACAGTGCTGCAGGTGGCGGCCAATCCGTACGTGACGGTGCTGGGCGACGCGCGCACCGCCGCCAGCCGCCTGAATCTGACCCAGGCATTCAATTCGCTGGGCACCGCCATCGCTCCGGCGCTGGGCGGCATGCTGATCCTCTCGGGCGCCGTGCTGTCGAGCGACCAGTTGGCCGCGCTGGCGCCGGCCGACCTGCTGGCGCACCGCGCCGCCGAAGCGGCGCTGGTGCAGGGACCGTACCTGGTGCTGGCCGCCGCGTTGCTGCTGCTGGGCGTGCTGTTCAAGCTGGCGCGCCTGCCGCGCATCGATCAGCCGGACGTGGCGGCAGGCGGCGGCATGGCGGTGCTGCGCCATCGGCACCTGCTGCTGGGGGCAATAGGGATTTTCTTGTATGTGGGCGCGGAAGTCAGCATCGGCAGCTTCCTGATTAACTTTTTGGGCGAGCGGACCGTGGCCGGTCTCAGCCACGCCGACGCCGCCTACTACGTCAGCTACTACTGGGGCGGGGCCATGATCGGCCGCTTCATCGGCGCCGCCGTCATGCGCCACGTCAGCCCGGGACGCACGCTGGCCGCCAACGCCGCCTGCGCGGTGCTGCTGCTGTTGGCCGCCATGTTCGGCCAGGGCGGCGTGGCCATGTGGGCCGTTATTCTGGTGGGTCTGTTCAACTCGATCATGTTCCCGACCATCTTCAGCATGGCGCTGCACAAGCTGGGCGCCGCCACCGGGCAGGCGTCGGGCATTCTGTGTGTGGCCATCGTCGGCGGCGCGCTGGTGCCGTTCGGCCAGGGCCTGATCGCCGACTACGCGGGGCTGCATCTGTCGTTCGCGGTGCCTGCCGTGTGCTACCTGTTCATCGTGTACTACGGCCTGCGCTACGCCAATCTGTATCGCGACCAAGCCGCAGCGCGAGCCTGACGTGACCGGTGTTGTCACTGAAGACGCCAGCTTTGCCGCGCGCAAGGCGCGCGCCTGCGCCGCGCTGGCTGCGCTGCTGCCGCCCGATTGCCTGATCATAGCGCCCGAGCAGACCACTGCCTACGAGTGCGACGGCCTGACGGCGTTTCGCCAGCAGCCCATGCTGGTGGCTTTGCCGCGCACCGAGGCGCAGGTGCTGGCGGTGCTGAGGGTCTGCCGCGAGCAGGGCATACCCGTCGTGCCGCGCGGTGCCGGCACGGGCCTTTCCGGCGGCGCCACGCCGGTTGCCGGCGGCCTGGTGCTGTCGACAGCGCGTATGAACCGCATCGTGCGGGTGGACCCGCTGGCCCGGCTGGCGCTGGTGCAGCCGGGGGTGCGCAACCTGGCCATATCCGAAGCGGCGGCGCCCCATGCGCTGTACTACGCGCCCGATCCATCGTCGCAGATTGCCTGCACCATCGGCGGCAACGTCGCGGAAAACGCCGGCGGAGTGCATTGCCTTAAATATGGTCTGACGCTTCACAACGTGCTCGGCCTGCGCGTGGCCACCATCGACGGCGAGGTGCTGGAGCTGGGCGGCGCAGCGCTTGATGCGCCCGGACTGGACCTACTGTCGCTGTTGATCGGCTCCGAAGGCATGCTGGCCATCGTTCTGGAAGTGACGGTGCGGCTGGTGCCCAAGCCAGCCTGCGCGCAGGTGATCCTGGCCTCGTTTGCCGACGTGGCCAGCGGCGCCAGCGCGGTGGGCGCGGTGATCGCCGCCGGCATCATCCCCGCCGGACTGGAGATGATGGACCAGACCTCGATCCGCATGGTCGAACCGTTCGTTAACGCTGGCTACGACCAGCAGGCCGGCGCCATCTTGCTGTGCGAAGCCGACGGCACCGCGCTGGAAGTGGAGGAAGAAATCGCCCGCATGACGGCGGTGCTGCGTGCCTGTGGCGCGGGCACGTTGGCCGTATCGCGCAACGAGGCCGAGCGCCTGCGCTTCTGGTCGGGCCGCAAGAACGCCTTTCCGGCCGCCGGCCGCATCTCGCCCGACTACTACTGCATGGACGGCACCATCCCGCGCAAGCACCTGGCCGCCGTGCTGACCCGTATCAATGCCATGCAGGCCGAATACGGACTGCGCTGCGCCAATGTGTTCCACGCCGGCGACGGCAACCTGCATCCCATGATCCTGTTCGACGCCAATCTGCCGGGTGAACTGCACCAGGCCGAAGCGTTCGGCAGCGCCATTCTCGAATTATGCGTGGCGGTGGGCGGGGCGATTACCGGCGAACACGGCGTGGGCATCGAAAAGCTCGACGCCATGTGCGCCCAGTTCCAGCTGCCCGAGCTGGGCGCGTTCGCGGCCATCAAGCACGCCTTCGACCCGCATGCGTTGCTCAACCCCGGCAAAGCCATTCCCACCCTGAACCGCTGCGCCGAGTTGGGTCGCCAGCGCGTCAGTGCCGGCTTGCTGGCGCATCCTCACCTGCCGCGCTTTTGACGCGCCTAACCATGCAACAGATGATTGAAGATTTTCGTGCCCGCATCGGCGAGGCCACTGCGCTTGGCGCTGCCTTGTGCATACGCGGCGGCGGCAGCAAGCACTGGTACGGCCAGCCGACGCAAGGCGAGGTGCTCGACACCCGCGCTTACAGCGGCATCGTGGCGTACGACCCCAGCGAACTGGTGATCACCGCGCGCTGCGGCACGCCGCTGGCCGAGATCGAAGCGGCGCTGGCTGCGCACGGCCAGATGCTGGCGTTCGAGCCACCCCATTTCGGCCCTCATGCCACACTGGGTGGTACCATTGCCAGCGCCCTGTGCGGGCCGCGCCGCGCCAGCAGTGGCGCCGTGCGCGACTTTGCGCTGGGTGTGCGGGTCATGAATGGCAAGGGCCAAGTGCTACGCTTCGGCGGCGAGGTGATGAAAAACGTCGCCGGCTACGATGCCACGCGCCTGCTGGCCGGGTCCCTCGGCACACTGGGCCTGATGCTCGAACACTCCATCAAGGTGCTGCCGCGCCCCGTGGCCGAGGCCACGCTGCGCTTTTCCGCCACTCAAAGCGAGGCGCTGGAGCGCGTCAATCACTGGGCCGGGCGCGCGCTGCCGCTGTCGGCCAGTTGCTGGGAGGCGGACGTGTTGACCGTGCGGCTGTCGGGTGCCGGCGCGGCGGTGCGGGCAGCCTGCGCGCAGCTGGGTGGCGACGCTCCCGACTACCCGGATGAGGGCCAGGCGGCAGCAGCGTTCTGGCGCGCCCTGCGCGAGCAGGAACTGGCGTACTTCGCCGGCGCGGCGCCGCTGTGGCGCCTGTCGCTGCCATCGACCACGGCGCCCGTGCTGCCCGACCATGCCCAGCTGATCGAGTGGGGCGGAGCCCAGCGCTGGCTGCGTGCCGGCATGGAGCACGCCGCCCACATACGGGCGGCGGCGCAGGCGGCCGGCGGCCACGCGACGCTGTTCCGCGGTGGCGACAAGGGCGCCGGCGTGTTCACCCCGTTGGCGCCGGCGCTGGCGCGGCTGCAAGAACGGCTGAAAGCCGCATTCGACCCGGCCGGGGTGTTCAATCCCGGACGGATGTATTGACCGGCGCCGCCACTTCCGCATTCACCTGACAGGCTCTCTCCATGCAGACCAATCTTGCCGATTTCATCAAGGGCAGCGCCGAAGGCGACGAAGCCGAATCCATTCTGCGCGCCTGCGTGCACTGTGGCTTTTGCACTGCCACCTGTCCCACCTATCAGCTGCTGGGCGACGAACTCGATGGCCCGCGCGGACGCATTTACCTGATCAAGCAGGTGCTCGAAGGCGTGGCGCCCACACGCCAGACCCAGCTCCACCTGGACCGCTGCCTGACGTGCCGCAGTTGCGAGACCACGTGCCCGTCCGGGGTGCAGTACGGCCGCCTGGCCGACATCGGCCGCAACGTGGTCGAGCAGGCGGTGCCGCGCCCGCTGGGCGAGCGGGTGCAGCGCGCTTTGCTGAGGGAAGCCTTGCCGCGCCCGTGGCTCTTCAAGCCGGCCTTGCGCGCCGGGCAGATGCTGCGTCCGCTGCTGCCGAAGGCGCTGCGCGCCAAGCTGCCGCGCAGCGCGCCGGCCGGGGCCTGGCCGCGCGGCAGCCACGCCCGCAAGATGCTGCTGCTCGACGGCTGTGTGCAGCCGGCCATGGCGCCCAACATCAACGCGGCGACGGCGCGCGTGCTCGACGCTTGCGGGGTGGA
>CALRYE020000261.1:0-5607 GCA_943372275.1 Janthinobacterium lividum | reverse complement strand
CATCACGGCGGCGCGACCGACGGCCGGGTCGTCGGTGAAGAAGCCGTCGATGCCGGCCACCAGGTAGGCCGTGATCTCGGCGGCGGCGTCGCCGCGCTGCGATGGCGACGTCACCGGGGCGGCGCGCAGGCTCACCGGCAGGAATGGGTTTTCCGGGCGCAGCGTCCAGGTGTGCACCTTCAGGCCGGCAGCCTTGGCGTCGGCCACGAAGGTGGTGGTGGCGCCCAGTTCGTTGGCGGCCGTGCGCGGGATGATCACTTCCTTGTAGGGCGAGACCACGTCGGCGTAAGCGGCGATTTCGCGCAGGCCGGCCGGCGTGACCAGGCTGGCGTAAGTCCGGCCGTTCTTGGCTGCCACGAAGTCGTACGGGGCGTTGCGCGGCGCGCCGTTGGGGGCCGGGGGATTGTTCGGATTGTCGATCAGCTGAACGATGCGCATGTCGGTCAGGGTGCGCAGTTCCTTCAGATTGCTCACTTCGAAGGACTGCAGGAACACGGCGGCATCCTTGCCCTTGTAGCCGAACGAGACCAGCTGGTCGACCAGGCGCTTTTCCAGCGGCAGGCCGATCGACTTGAAGTAGGTCGGGTGCTTGGTCTCCGGGTACAGGCCGATCACCTTGTTGCGGGCGATGCTCTCTTTTTTGACCAGCGCGGCGATCTCTTCCAGCGTCGGGATCTCGAACTGGTCGTTGAAGGCCACGTTGGCCGGGCGGTTGGCGGGGATGCGTTCGCGCGCGCGCAGGGTTTTCAGTTCGGCCAGCGTGAAGTCTTCCGTGAACCAGCCCGTGTACGGGATGCCGTCGATGGTCTTGGTGGTCTTGCGGCTGGCGAACTGGGACTTCTCGGCCACGTTGGTGGTGCCGGTAATGTCGTTCTCGTGGCGCGCCACCAGCACGCCGTCCTTGGTGCTGACCAGGTCTGGCTCGACGACGTCGGCGCCGTCTTCGATGGCTTTCTGATAGGCCGCCAGGGTGTGCTCCGGGCGCACCGCCGAAGCGCCGCGGTGGGCCGTGACGGTGGGCGCGGGCGGCCAGCTGGCGCCCGGGTTGAGCAGGTCGGTCGCATCGCTGCCGCCGCAGGCGGCAAGGGTGGTCAGCACGGCGGCGGCGCACAGCGTGGCGCACAGCGGGATCGATGGGATGGCACGGGAAAAACGAACAGGCACAGTGAGCTCCAGGGGACATGAATCGTGGCGGGGATGTACGAATCGTAACAAGCGCATATGACTGCGCTGTGACGTGAACTGACACGATTCGCGACAGCATTGTTTGCGTTAAAGCAAATGGGCGACCCACTGCTGCGCCACCATATGATCGTGCGCAGGTGAGGCACGCCTTTGTGAACTGGAGAAAACATGAAGCTGAACATGACCCTGCTGAGCGCGCTCCTGGCAGCGCTGTCGTCCACTGCACTGGCACAGACTTCCGGGCAGCCTCCGGGCAAGGCGGCGCCCGATGCGCCGGCCGTGCAAACCCTGCCGGTGCAACTGCCGGCGCCGGTACGACTGATGGGCGGGCCCATGGTGCTGGCCCCGGCGGCGGGCGCCGCGGTGGTGGCCCAGCTCAGTGCCCAGCGCCAGCAGCACGGGCTCGACACCGATCATGCGTTCCGGCTGACGAACCACCATCCCGGCACGGCCGGCACCCATGTCATGCGCGCCGCCCATACCTACAAGGGCGTGCGCGTGTTCGGGTCCGAATCGGTGATCGTCACCGACCCGGCCGGCAAAATTTTGTCCGAGTCGGTGTCGGAGCGGCGCAAGTTCCTCGGCAAGGGCAGCGCCAACACGCTGGGCGCCGCCACGGCCGAATTCAACGTGCAGCCGGCCATCACCCCGGCCGACGCCATCGCCGCGGCGCTGCGCACGCCCGCCAAGGGCGGGGTGCCGGTGGTGCCGCCCAGCGCCGAACTGATCGTCTACCCGATCGTCAAGACCGAGCGCGCCCCGCACGCCGTCGGCAAGGCCGAGGAGGAACTCAACGCGGTCGACCTGGAAGACGTGGTGGAGCGCTACGAGCTGGCCTACCTGGTGCACACGCGCATGCGGCTCGGCCAGCAGCCGCTGTACTACGACACCGTGGTCAGCGCGCTGGACGGCCACATCATCGACCAATGGAACATGCTGCAGACGGTGGCCGGCACGGGCAAGAGCCAGTACAACGGCACCGTGCCGCTGTCGACCACGCAGGATGGCGCCACCTTCCGGATGATCGACCCGCTGCGCGGCACGGGCGGCGCCTATGGCGCCATGGCCATCACCAACGCCAACCACACCAGCGACGCTGGCGAAGTCTATAGCCACAGCGCCAACGAGTGGGGCGACGGCAAGCAGTACATCGACGGCGGCAGCACCACCAACGCCAACGGCCAGACCGCCGCCGTCAACGCCATGTGGGGCCTGATGAATACCTATGACATGTTCAGAAATACGCTGGGCTGGCATGCGCTGGACGGCCAGAACACGGCCAGCTACATCGCCACCCACGTCAACACGGCCTACGATAACGCCTACTACAGCGACACCTGCAAGTGCATGTTCATCGGCGACGGTTCGTCGTTCACCAGCCTGGGGTCGATCGACGTGGTGGGCCACGAAATGGGCCATGGCGTGACGGCGTCGACCTCGGACCTGGTGTACTCGGGCGAATCGGGCGGCCTGAACGAATCGGCCTCGGACATCGTGGGCGAAGTGGTGGAAGCCTACGCGCGCGCCGGCGGCACCGGCGACACCATTCCCGCGCAGGGCAACGACTGGATGCTGGGCAAGGAAATCAGCCGGTCGGGCACACCGCTGCGCTGGATGCACAAGCCCAGCAAGGACGGCAGCAGTCGCGATGCCTGGTCGAACACCCTGAAGCGGCTCGACGTGCATTACAGCAGCGGCCCGAACAACCGGATGTTTTATTTTTTGGCGCAAGGCTCCAAGCCCGAGAAGGACAGTGAGTACTACAGCAAGTTCCTGGTCAAGCAGCCGCTGGGCATGCGCGGGATCGGCATGGACAAGGCTTTCCGCATCTGGTTCAAGGCCGCCTCGACCAAGTTCACCTCGGTCACCAATTACAAGGATGCCCGTGCCAAGCTGATCGCCACGGCCGAAGAACTGTATGGCGCCGGCAGCAAGGAATCCATCGCCGTGCAGCGGGCTTACGCGGCCATCAACGTGGGCGCGGATGTGGACGAGCCGGCAACTGCCGCAACGGCAGCTCGCTAGGCGCCGGGTAAGTACGGGCTGCGACGCGCGGTTGGCGGCGCCGCCGGCGCGCCGCTGTTCTTGCGAATTCACCATCGATTCACACAGAAAACGTTGCGCCGTGACGATATTTTTGCCGCTGAGCACCTTTCGGGCGAATGGGCGCCGTCCGCGCCAGCGATAATAGTGTCACAGCCGGCGTCAGCTGTTTGTCACATAGTTATTGTTCGAGCCAGCTTGCGCCGCTTGCGTCACGCTGTGCGGTATTGTTGTGTGTGCTTGTTGTGTGTGCTTCAATTTTCACATTTATTGATCGGGAGAGTCTTACATGCCCAGTAAAAAAAGGGCCCTGCAGCGCGTGCTGTTCTCCGCGTTGCTGCTGCCGTTGATGGCCGGCGCCGCGCCGATGTACAAGCTGACGCCGCTTGGTTCGATCGGCGGTGGTAGCGGCGACTTGCATGACGTAAACAATGCAGGGCAGGTCGTCGGGTATGCGCTGAGCAAAACGAATGTCGTGAGTGCCTACGTGTCGCTGGACGGGGTGAGCACCAGCCTGCAGCCGGCCGGCGCCAGCGCCAGCGCCGCTTCGGGCATCAACGATGCCGGGCTGGTGACGGGGTATGTGACGTCGGCAGGGGTCAAGCAGGCGGTGCTGTTTTCGAACGGGAAGATTACCAAGCTCGGTTCGCTGGGCGGCGCTGGCGCCGACAGCAACGGCATCGCCATCAATATCGAAGGGCAGGTGGCCGGCACCTCGGACATGGCCGACGGGCGCACGCACCACGCGTTCCGCTACACCGGCGGCGATCCGATGCTGGACCTGGGCACCCTGGGCGGGGCCAACAGTGTCGGCAACGGCATCAACAAGGCTGGCCACGTGGTGGGCCAGTCGGAGATCGATGCCAGCGGCGAAGCGCATGCCTTCCGCCATGCCGACGGCGTGATGCTCGACCTGGGTACCCTGGGCGGGCGTTCCAGTTCGGCCACGGCCATCAACGACAAGGGATTGATCGCCGGGTTTTCGTACACAGCCAGTGGCGACAATGCCCATGCGTTCACCTGGGCGAACGGGACGATGAAGGATCTGAACACGCTGGGCGGGCAGAACAGCTTCGCCTATGGTCTGAACAATCTGGGGCAAGTGGTGGGCAGCTCCGAAACGGCCGATGGCGAGGCGCTGCATGCCTTCATTTATTCAAATGGGGTAATGACGGATCTGAATTCGCTGATTGCGCCCGATTCCGAGTACATTTTGCGCTATGCGTCGGACATCAACGACCGCGGCCAGATCGCCGCGCTCGGCTGCAATGTGCTGGTGACCAGCTGCCAGGGATTCCTGCTGACGCTGAATCCGGTGCCGGAGCCGGAGACCTATGCCATGCTGCTGGCCGGCGTGGCGGTGGTGGGATGGACGGCGCGGCGCCGGCGTCTGAAGCTGCGTGCTGCGCTGACGGTCGCCTGAGCTGGTTTATTCCTATCATTGAACAACATCGATAGATGCTGTAACACAATCCAGCCATCAAACGACATCGCCATCGCGCAGGCGAGGGCCCATCGCACCGTGGATCCGAGATGCTATGTGCCCCCGCCTGCGCGGGGGAGCGGTTTGCGGCTAACTGGATGGATGCTGCAACTTTAATCGAGTTTGTGTCGACCTAGACTCAATCGGCCAGCAGCGGGTAGGGATTGAGCGGCGTACCCTTCCACCATTCCTTGGCAGGGGTCAGTTCGAACACGGCGAAGTGCAAATGCGGCGCATTGGGGTCGGAATTGCCGGTCACACCCACATAGCCCACCAGATCGCCACGCTTGAGCTCGGCGCCTTCCTTCAGATTCTCGGCGTACCGGTCCAAATGCGCGTAGTAATACGCGTACTTTTCCGTCGGATCGAACTGGTACACCGTCAGACCGCCCGGCTTGCTGTTGAACAGCTTGACCAGCTTGCCATCGGCCACGGCATATACCTTGGCGCCCTTGGGGGCCATGATGTCGAGCGCTTCGTGGTGGCGCTGGCTGCCGCGGGCCTGGTCGAACGTGTCGGTCAGCTGGGCCTGCTTGATGCCGTCCACCGGGATCATCAGCTTGCCCGGCGTGGCGCTGCTGGCGGCGGCGCCGTTGGCGTCGAGCTTGGGCAGCTCGGTCGACGATGGACGCAGCGGCAGGTCCGCCTCCGACAGGTCGGTGCTGACCACACCCACCGATGGCGCAGGCACGCCCGGCATGGCCGGCGTCACACCCGTGCCGGCCGTGCCGGCAGGAACCGGGGACACCACCACGGCCGGAGCCGGCGCGTCATTGGGGAACTGGCGCAGGTAGACGAACAGGGAGCCGGCGCCCAGCAGCGCGCCTACGATTAATGTCAGTAGCCATTTCATATTCTTATCCTTGGTGGGCGGTTAGTCTTGCAGTACCACTTCG
>CALRYE020000260.1:0-5661 GCA_943372275.1 Janthinobacterium lividum | reverse complement strand
AGCAGGCCGGCGCGCGCCGGTGTACACTCTCGGGCGCACTCCCGCCCGCTCTCGTTTGCCTGCCGCCCATGCCCATCATCTTGCCGCGCCTCGTACATTCCCTGCTGCTGATCTGCTGCACCGTTGCCTCGGCCGGCGCCCACGCGGCGGCCGACGCGGCCAGCACCGCAGCCGGTCCCAAGCTGGTCGTCGTGATGGTCGTCGACGGCCTGCCGCACGAGCAGGTGCAGCGCTACCGCGCCCAGTTCGGGCCGGGCGGCTTCAAGCGCCTGCTGGAAAAAGGCGCGTGGTACAGCGACGCCCACCAGGCCCACGGCATCACCGTCACCGCCATCGGCCACACGGCGGTGCTGACCGGCGCCTACCCTTACCAGCACGGCATCATCGGCAACCACTGGATCGACCCGGATACCGGCAAGACCATCTACTGCACCGAAGACACCCGCTACACCTACCTGGGCGAGAAGACCGAGAAGGACGACGGCACCTCGCCCGCCCAGCTGCGCGTCCCTACGCTGGGCGACGAACTGCGCTACGCCCACGGCAACCGCAGCAAGGTCGTCACCGTGGCCGGCAAGGACCGCGGCGCGATTCTGCTGGCCGGTAAGACCGGCACCGCCTACATGTACATGAACGAAAGCGGCAACTTCGCCAGCAGCAGCTTCTACATGGCCGCGCACCCGGACTGGGTTACGCGCCACCAGGCCGGCAAGCCGCAAGACCGCTACATCGGCAAACCATGGGGCCTGATGCTCAAGCCCGACGCCTACGCCAGCGACAGCGCCGACGAACTGGCGATCGGCCACGACGGCAAGCCAAGCCCCCTGCCCCTCACGTTCGGCAAAGCCGGCGCCAAGGGCGACGCGGCGTATTACGGCGCCATCAAGAACAGCCCCTACCTGGACGAGCTGACGCTGGACTTCGCCCGCGCCGCCGTACTGGGCGAGAACTTGGGCCGCAATCCCGCCGGCGTGCCCGACATCCTGGGCGTGAGCCTGTCGGCGCACGATTACATCAACCACCGCTACGGCCCCGAGAGCCGCCATTCGCACGACCATCTGCAGCGGCTGGACCGCATGCTGGCCGATTTCTTCGGCTTTCTCGACCAGCGCGTGGGCCTGGACAACGTGGTGGTCGTACTCACCGCCGACCATGGCTTTTCCAACACCCCCGAGTTCTCGCGCACGCGCCACCTGGACGCCGACAAGGTCGATGGCAGCAAGCTGTTCGGCGCGCTGAACGCCCACCTGGCCGATAAATTCAAGATCGACAAGCTGGTGCGCGCCACCTCGCTGCCCAACGTACACTTCGACTATGCCACGGCCGACCTGCGCGGCGTCAAGCGCGCCGACATCGACGCCGAAGCGTCGCGGTTCCTGCTCCAGCAGGCCGGTGTGGCGCAGGTCTACAGCCGCACCCAGATGGAAGCCGGCGCCACGGGCGCGACCCGCATGGACCTGCTGATGCGCCGCGCCTGGCACCGCCAGCGCTCGGGCGACCTGATGGTGATCCTCAAACCGTACTGGCTGTACGGCAGCGGCGCCGGCGCCTCGCACGGCACCCCGTATGCCTACGACACCAATGTGCCGCTGATGATCATGGGCCCGCGCTGGTTCCGTCCCGGCGTCTACGGCCAGTACGCCGAAGTGACCGACATCGCGCCGACGCTGGCGCACTTGCTGCGCCTGCGCCCGCCCGCCGCCTCCGAGGGCCGGGTGCTGACCGAAACGCTGCGCTAGTTCGCGGGTTGGACATCATCGGCAAGCAGCGCAGCCACGTCGCCGTGATCGGCGGCGGCATTACCGGCGTGACCACCGCGTACGCACTGGCGCGGCGCGGGATTGCCGTGACCCTGCTGGAGCGCCATCGCTATCCGGCCATGGAAACCTCGTTCGCCAATGGCGGCCAGCTGTCGGCCTCCAACGCGGAAGCGTGGAACCACTGGTCCACCGTCGTCAAGGGCCTGCGGTGGATGGCGCGGCGCGACGCGCCCCTGCTGGTGCACCCTGCTCCCGGCTGGCACAAGCTGTCGTGGTTCGCCGAGTTCGTGCGCGCCATTCCTCATTACCGCAACAACACCATCGACGCGGCGCGCATGGCCGTGGCCGCGCGCGCCCACCTGTTCGAGTGGGCCGAGCGCGAGCGGATCGACTTCGACCTCAAGCAGCAAGGCATCCTGCATATCTACCGCGACAAGGCAGGCTTCGAGCGCGCCGCCGGCGTGTCGCGCCTGCTGGCCCAAGGCGGGCTGGAACGGCGCGCCGTCACGCCCGCCGAAATGCGCGCGCTGGAGCCGACCTTGCAGGGACGATTTTACGGCGGCTTTTATACCGAGAGCGACGCCAGCGGCGATATCCACAAGTTCACCCAGGGACTGGCGGCGGCGGCCGTGCGCCTGGGCGTGCAGTGCCGCTACGGCGCGACCGTCGGCGCTATTGCCGCCGACGGCAAGGGCGTGCGTGTGAGGCTGGCGAATCGGCGCCCGTCCAGGTCGGGGATGGCCGGCACCGACTCGGCGAGCGAGGCGGCCAGCCCGCAGGTGCAGGCGCAGGCGCCCGAGGTCGAGGAGCTTGAATTCGACGGCGCGGTGATCTGCGCGGGAAACGCCAGCCGCGCCCTGGCGGCCATGGTGGGCGACCGGGTCAACGTGTATCCGGTCAAAGGCTACTCGATCACGGTTGGCCTCAACGACGCGGCAAGCCGCGCCGCCGCGCCCACCGTCAGCCTGGTGGACGACCAGCCAAGGCTGGTGGCCAGCCGCTTTGGCGACGACCGCCTGCGGGTGGCCGGCACGGCCGAATTCAACGGGCTAAATCTGGACATCCGCGCCGACCGGATCCGGCCATTGGTCGACTGGGTGGAGACCTGCTTTCCCGACGTGGATACGCGCGCCGTGGTGCCGTGGGCGGGGCTGCGCCCGACCATGCCGGACATGCGCCCGCGCGTGGGGCCGGGCCGCGTGCCAGGCGTGTTCTACAACACCGGCCATGGCCACCTGGGCTGGACGCTGGCGGCCGCCACGGCAGACGCCATCGGCGATATGGTGGCCGGCGCGATGCCGGCCAGATAGATCAGGCTGCCTAGCGCAGCGCCGGGTTGCAGTCGCGCGCCAGATCGCCGCGGCCGCACGGCCGGTTCGAGGGCGACGACTTTTCTTCCGACTGCGGAATGCGCGCCACAGGCCGTGGCGCCGGCGCGTTCTCGCCCGCCTCACGCTCTGGCGCGGCACGCCTGACCACCGGCTTGGCTGCTGGTTTCACCACCGGCTTGACCGTCTTGGCAGGCGCCTTCGCCCCCGCCTTGACGTTCGCCTTCGCCTTCGCAGCGGGCTTCTTGACAGCGGCTTTTACCGCCGGCTTGGCGGCAGGCTTGGCGGCAGGCTTGGCGCCAGCCTTCACGGGTGCCTTGGCCGCCGTCTTGCCCGCAGCCGGCTTGTCCCGCACCGTACGTGCAAGCGGTCGTTTTTCGTCGCTGGCGCCGGAGCTTGCCGCCGATTTTGGCGCCGGTTTCGCTGCCGGTTTCGGCGCCGGTTTGGCTGCAGGTATGGTTGCCGGTATGGTTGCCGGTATGGCTGCCGGTTTCACAGCTTCCGGTTCGGATTTCGCCACGACCGGTGCGGGCTTCACCACGACCGGTGCAGGCTTGACCATGGCGGGAGCGGGTGTAGCGGCTGCAGCCACAGGCCGTGGCGCCTCGGCGGCAGGCTTGACGGCCGCTACCGGCGGGACGGCGGCGGCAGCAGCCACGGCCGCACCTGCGGCCGCAGCCGTGGCTGCCGGATCGGCGGCTGGTACCGCGGAATCCGGCGTCGTTGCCAGTGCCGGCGCCGGCGTGACCACGGCCGGTGCTTTCGGCGGCGGGACTTCTTCCGGCGGCAGTGTCACCAGCGGCGGCAGGACTTCGGCCGGCGCTTCCTCGACGGGCGCCGATGGCGGCGGCGGAAGCGCGGTCGCGGTGGCGGGATCGGCGGACGATTGCGTGTTGTCGCGCGCGCCTACGGCCAGCGTTTCCAGCGTGCGCTGCACCTCGTGCTCGCTACTCATCCAGTAACCCACGCCGGCAAGGCCGGCGATGCCGATGAGTGCCGCGCCGATCATGGCCGCCTTGACACCCCAGCGCTGATAACCGGCAGGCGGCTCGTCGACCACGGTACGGATCGGCGGCAGGTCGCTGTCGGCGTCCGGCCCTGGCACCTCCGCGCCCGGAGCGAACCGGGGCACCTCGGCGCCCGCGGCAAAGCGCGGCACCTCGGGGGCGGGCGAAAAGGGTGGCACGGGCGATGGTGGCTCGGGAGTTGGCGGTACGGAAGATGTCGGCGAAGTCGATTCAACCGCCGCAACCTCGGGTGCCGCTGCCGGCTCGGGTGCGGACTCGGCATGAGACTGAAGTTCCGCCGGAGGCTGAGCGTCAGTCTGGGGCTGCAGCTCGGGCTGAGGGTCAGGATCGAACAGCCCCGGCTCGACCCGCTGCGGCGACGTCGTGGCAGGCGGCACGACCGGATCGGGATGAAAGCCTGGTTCGGCGCGCTCTTGCCGGCGTTTTCTATGATCGTCCACGGTTTTAGCTTTCTGATGACTGCATACGGTTGAGTTAGATTCGATTGTAGTCAATTTTGGCGCCGGGCTCGGTTAGGCAGAACACACTTGACGCGTGCGCCAGCCTGGAAGATGCGCCGGTAACGGTGAAACAGGGAGGATGGAGAGCACTTGCCGGAAATCGTACACCGCTTTGTGCACGGGGATTCGATCGTCCGGTCGATACCGAAAAGGTATCGCCAAAACGGTATTGGCCTGTCCTGCCGGGTCTGCTTACAGTGGCTGCTGACCGTGCGGACAGGCGCGGTAACTACCGAAATCAACCCGACAGGACAGGAGCCAACATGAACGACGACCGCTACACACGAGGGCTGGCCAAGCTGCGCGAAATCGACGGAGAACAGGGGGAACGGGTGGTGGCCAGTCTGGCCGACATTGCTCCGGACTTCAGCCGTTTAATGGTGGAATTTGCTTTCGGCGACATTTACAGCCGTCCTGCGCTGGACCTGCGCACCCGCGAACTGGCCGTGGTGGCCGCGTTGACGGCATTGGGCAACGCCGCTCCGCAGCTGAAAGTGCATCTGCACGGAGCGCTGAACGTCGGCTGCAGCCGCGCCGAAGTGGTCGAGACGATCATGCAGATGGCCGTCTACGCCGGTTTTCCGGCGGCGCTGAACGGCTTGTTTTCCGCCAGGGAGGTGTTCGCCGAGCGCCCGGCCAGCTAGCCTGGGTTAGCGGCGCACCTTGGTCCGTTCGAAATTCTCGCGCGGATCCTTGATCCGGTCGCTGTCGCTGTCATGCAGGCGCGACTTGGCTTCGTGATTCATCAGGTGCTGCTGGCGCTCGCGCTCCAGTTCGCGCTCGATGCGGGCGTTGCTGTTCGGTTTGATGGTCGGCTGCGGCATGTGATTCCCCTGATTTCGCGTTCACACTATATTCGTGTGTGTTCACGAAGAATCGTTTATCCGGCACGCATGGTATGTGCAACTTCTAACACAAGCAACAAATTAGCTTGTTTCCGCACTGCTTACGCTCGCCATGACCGATGTGGCCCGGGCCAGGACTGATGCGCCCGTGCGCGCATCTTGCGATTGCCCTATCATTATCTATTTACCAACGGAGAACC
>CALRYE020000259.1:0-5750 GCA_943372275.1 Janthinobacterium lividum | reverse complement strand
TAACTGAAGATGTTGGCCACGAGCACGCCACCATCGCGCAGGGCGCGCCGGCAGTGACCGTAAAAGCGGGCGCTGCCCAGTGCCGCCGGCAAGCCTTGCTGGTCGAAGCCGTCGACGATGAGCACGTCCGCGCAGCCGGGCGCGGCGGCCAGCCACTCGGTGGCGTCGGCGTGCACTACGCGCAGGCGCGCGTCGTCGGGCGGCACGCGGAACTGCTCGCGCAGGGCGATCACGTCGGCGCGCAGTTCCAGGACGGTGATGTGGGCGGTGGGCAGGTAGCGGTAGCAGAACTTGGCCAGCGAGCCGCCGCCCAGTCCGACCATGACGATGTGGCGCGGACGGGGCGCGAACAGGGTGAAGCACATGATGGCGCGGCAATAGGCCAGCACCAGTGCGTCCGGGGCGGACAGGCGCATTTCACTCTGTACGTTGCCCGCCATGAATTCGAGCGTGCGGCGGTCGCCGTCGGTATGCACCAGCGCCGGCGCGGCGCCGGCGTGGGAAAGCGGGGGAGGGGCGGACACTGCGGCGGCTTTCCGAAGGGGGAGACGGCGCAGTATAGCGCGGCCGGCGCCGCGCTCGCTCAGAACGACGCGCGCAGGCCCACGGACAGCAGGTTGGCCTTCAGCGTGACGCCCTCGTCGAGCACTTTGCCGAAGTGTTCGTATTCCACCACGGCGGCCAGCGTCGGGGTGAACGCGTACGACAGGCCGACCCCGGCCAGCGCCGTGGTGCTGCTTTCCGAACGCTCGCCGGCGCCGAAGTTGCTCAGCTTGACACGGTTGGCGCTGGCGCCGAGTTTGCCGAACAGGGCGAACTCCGGGGTCAGCGGAATGCCCACCGTGGCGGCTGCATAAAACGAGCGGGGCTTGGCCGACAGGATCGTGCCCGACAGTGCCAGCTCGGCCGTGCGCTGGTGCAGGTAGCCGATTTCGATGCCGAAGGTGTCATTGACCCGGTAGCCGGCGACCAGTTTGGCGGCGGTGCTGTCGTGCGATGCGGTAAACAAGCTCGCGTCGAGCTCCTGGTCGGCGCGGCCGACGCTCACGCCCACATACGCGGGGGTGGTCTGGGCCAAGACGGGCGCGGCAGCGGCGACAGCGATGGCGGTGCACAGGGCGGCTTGTACGGTTTTGTTCACGGTGGGATCCTTGCAGTGGAGTTTAGCGAAATATTGTGATTTGAGCATTGTAGCAAAAAAATTACTTCTAGTAAGAACGGACCTGCAAGCGGGGATGCTTGTTGCGCCACCGCTGTTTCTGATAAGCTCACAGCACGCTCCGGAGACCCTATGTTCTTAGACCACCCCACGATTACCGCCACCAACAGTAATACCGAGCCGGACCGGATCGAGCGCCTCACCCGCGTCTACGGTTACGTGATGGCGCTGGCCGACCAGGCCGGCAACGCCCAGTTCGTCGAGAAAGTCTCCCAGCTGCATGACCACAAGGGCACGCTGATCGTGTTCTGGAACCTGGCGCCCAGCGATGACGAGAAAGGCTACTTCCTGTTAGCCTGGGGCAGCAAGATCGGCGACGGCAGCAGCAACGTCGAGCACGAGACCTAGCCCGCGCGCCGCCGATGGATACCACCACGATGGTGCTGGCGCTGGCGCTGGGCAACCTGAGTCTGTGCGCGGCGCTGTTTTTCTACGATTACGAACGGGGCCACGCGCTGGCGCTGTCGACCTGGACCATCGCCAAGCAATGCCAGGCCGCCGCCTGGCTGGTGCTGTACTTCCGCGGCAACGGCGTGGTGCCCGATCCGATTTCCATCCCGGTCGGCTACGCCATCCTGTTCACCGGCGTGGCGCTCGAGGCCGGCGCCCTGTGGCAGGCCGCCGAGCGGCTGCGCTGGCGCCGCTATCTGTATCCGCTGCTGGCGCTGTCGATCGCCGCCTTTATCTTCTGCTACGTGGTCGACGAACTGGGCCTGCGGGTGGTGGCCGGCGCACTGATATTGGGCTTTTTTTACCTCGCTGGTGCAGCCGCGCTGGCCATGGGCTGGAAAAACGGCAGCATGCTGCGGCGCTTCCTGGTGCTGTCGATCGGCGTGCTGGCGCTGCTGGTGGCCGCGCGCGGCATCCTGGTGCTGACCATGCCGGGCGGCTGGGGCTGGCTCTCCAACGCGCTGCTGCAGTCGCTCTCCAGCGCCGCCTACTACCTCTTGATGCTGCTGGGCGGCTTCGGCTACCTGCTGCTCACGCGCGAGCAGCTGCAAACCGAGCTGGAACGCCTCGAAGTGGTGGACGTGCTCACCAATGTGCCGAACCGGCGCGGCTTTTTCATGGCACTGACGCCGTGGATGGCGCTGGCGCGGCGCCCGGGCGTGGCCACCGCGCTGGTGCTGTTCGAGCTGGACCAGTTCAAGCGCATCAACGACGGCTATGGCCATCCGGCCGGCGACGTGGTGCTGCGCAGCGTGATCGACGTGTGCAAGCGCCAGCTGCGCGACAGCGACCAGCTCGGGCGCATGGTGGGCGTCGAATTCGCCGTGCTGCTGCCGCGCACCAGCCTGGCCGAAGCGGCGCTGGTGGCCGAACGCATCCGCGCCGCCATCGCCGCCACGCCCGTCAAGAGCGAGCGCGCCCTGATCACGCTCACGGCCAGCTTCGGCGTGACCACCCTGCGCGCCGAGGACAACACGGTGTCGCTGTTCAAGCGCGCCGACGACGCCCTGCAGGCGGCCAAGCAGGCGGGGCGCAATGCCGTGATCGAAGCTGCCGTGCCGGCGGCGCTGTAGTTCCCCCGCGCTGTAGTTCCCCCGCGCTGTCGTTCCCACGCGCTGTCGCTCCCACGTCGTCCACCGACCCGGTCGCGGCCACCCGGGCGCGGCTGTGCCGTTGCAAATAACAGTGTAAACAGTCTAAACGGTTTTCAGCACGGCGCGAAACTTGCTAGTATCGCGGTATGCTGCGCGTCTGGCCGCCGTTCGCCCTGTCGAAACGCGGTCATGATGTCGTCACAACCGGCTGCTACTGTGCTCATTTTTGCAGCCGGAGAGCCTTCATGTACATAATCGAAAAAGAGGCTTTTTGTATGTTCGCTGCGGTCGACCTAGGATCCAACAGTTTTCGTCTGCACGTCGGCAAGCACGATGGCGATCAAATCCGTGTTTTAAAGAGTATGCGCGAGCCGATCCGGCTGGCCGCCGGCCTCGATGCCAGCGGCAACCTGACCGAAGGCGCCAAGCAGACGGCGCTGGACTGCCTGGCCAGCTTCAAGACCGTGCTCGACACCTACAAGCTCGATGCGGTGCGGGTGGTGGCCACTTCCGCCATGCGGGTGGCGCGCAACGGCGCCGAATTCCTGCCGGCGGCCGAACAGGCCATCGGCTATCCGATCGAAATCATCTCGGGCGAGGAAGAGGGTCGCCTGATTTACATGGGCGTGGCCAATGCGCTCGATGCGCCGACCGAGCGGCGCCTGGTGCTCGACATCGGCGGTGGCTCCACCGAGCTGGCGCTGGGGCGCGGACTGGAAATCGAGCGGGTCGAGTCGTTCTCGATCGGCACCGTCAAGCAAAGCCTGTCGTTCTTCGTGGGCGGGCGCATCGACGCGGCCTCGTTCGAAGCGGCCATCCTGTCGGCGCGCAGCCATTTCGAAGACGCCGCGCCGCCGTACCATCCGCAGAACTGGAAGAACGCCTACGGCTCGTCCGGCACCATCCGGGCGCTGGCCGACATCATCGCCAGGAACGCGCTGGGCGACGGCAAGCTGACGGCCGTGAGCCTGGTCGCGCTCAAGCACAAGTTCATCGAGTTCGGCCAGGTGGGCAGAATCGACATGCCGGGCCTGCGTCCGGACCGCGCCTCGACCATCATCGGCGGGCTGGCGATCCTGATCGCGCTGGTGCGCGAGCTCGATATCCCCGTCATCACGCCGGTCGAAGCGGGCCTGCGCATGGGCGTGATGTGGGACCTGTATCTGCGCTCGATGCAGCGCGACCGGCGCGACGAGGCGGTGCAGGCGCTGGCGGTCAAGTTCCACGTCGACCAGACACGCGCGGGCAGGGTGGCCCAGCAGGCCGGCGACCTGTATGCCATGCTCAAGCCGGCGGCCGGCACTTACACGCGGGTGCTGCAGTGGTGCGCGCAGCTGCATGAAATCGGCATGGTGGTGTCGCAGACGGGCTACCACAAGCATGCGGCCTACATGATCGAGAACGCCGACCTGCCCGGCTTCACCACCCGCGAGCAGAAGATCATGAGCAAGCTGATACTGGCGCAGAAGGGCAACCTGCGCAAGGTGGGCGACCTGCTGCAGGACCAGGATTTCGCCAAGGCCGTGCTGGCGCTGCGCATGGCGGTGCTGCTGATGCACGCGCGCATCGACGCGCCCACGGGCGAACTGAAGCTGCGCATGAAGAGCCGCGTCGAGCTGGAAATCCGCCGCGAGTGGTTGGGCCACCATCCCACGCTGTCGTACTGGATCGAGAAAGAGCAGGAGTGGTGGGACGACGTGGGCGTCGATGTCAGCGTGAAGACGACCGCCTGATGCGGGTCCGCAGCTTCCATGCGCGATTTGTTGTGGTAACGAAATAAACGGTATATACTGTTTACTTGTAAAAAATTCTAGGAGTATTCCATGGCCAAACCAAGCGCTGAAAAGCCAACCGCCGCGACCGCCACCACCGCGACCACCGCCGCCGCGGCCACCCCGGCCGTCGCCAAGCCTGCTGCAACGCCCGTCGCCAAGCCCGTCGCCAAGCCCGCTTCCAAGGCAGCCAAGCCGGCCGTCAAGGCGGTGGCCAAGCCTGCTGCTACAGCTGCAGTTGCGGCGCCAGCGCTTGCGGCCGAGCCGGCAGCTCCGGCGGCTGCGCCCGCACCAGTAGCGGCAGCGCCGGCGAAGACGGCCAAGCCGGCACCGAAGACGGCGGCCAAGCCAGCGTCGAAAGCGGAACAGAAGCTGGAAACAAAAACCGCTGCCAAGCCAGCCAAGCCGGCCAAGCCAGCTAAGCCGGCCAAGCCTGCGTCGAAGAGCGTGGAAGCCAAGCCGCAAGCGGCCAAGGCGGCAGCACCCAAGGCAGGAGCCAAGCCGCAGGCAGCCAAAGCCGACGCCAAGCCAGCCGTCAAGGCAGCCGCCAAGCCGGCCGCCAAGCGCGCCGTCAAGGCAGGACCAGCACCCGTGGATCTGAAAGAAAAAGCGCGCAAGCCGAAACTCGTACGCGACAGCTTCACCATGCCGGAAGCCGAATACGCGGTGCTTGGCCATGTCAAGAAGATCTGCCTGAAGGCCGGTATCGACATCAAGAAAAGCGAACTGCTGCGCATCGGCGTCGCCCTGATCAGCAAGATGGACGTGCCGGCCCTGCAAAAAGTGCTGGCCAGCCTGCCGCAGCTCAAGACCGGCCGTCCCAAGAGCGACCCGCAGTAAACCGCCATGCAGCGGCCGGGGTTCTGGTATGCGTGCGCGCTGCTGGCCATCGCTCTGCTGCAAGGCACTGCCGCGCTGCAGCCGTATCTGGCTGACGGCGGCGCCCGGCCGTGGGAACCCTATCTGTGGGAACTGAGCTCGGTGCTGACCGGCGGCGCGCTGGCGCTGCTGGTGTATCGCTGGCATGTGGCCACGCTGGCGCGCCCGCCAGTGTTGATACTGCTGCGTCACGTGGCCGGCGCCATGGGCTTCGTGCTGCTGCACGTGGCCGGCATGTTCGCGCTGCGCTACATGGCGTACACGCTGGCCGCCGTCGACTACGCCCCCGGCAGCGCCATTACCGTGCTCGCCTACGAAAGCGGCAAGGACCTGGTG
>CALRYE020000258.1:0-5881 GCA_943372275.1 Janthinobacterium lividum | reverse complement strand
CTTCAAAACCGTCATTCCCGCGCATGCGGGAACCCATGCTGAGCCGGCTTCCATAGTGCTGCATGCTCAGCATGGGTCCCCGCTTTCGCGGGGATGACGGAGCAAATGGCAGTGGTCTTGAAATAAATGCGTGTTCTGCGACACCCTCGAATGCGGGGACCCATGATGACTATGATCATCGGTTCTATGGGGCCCCCATTCGCGGGGATGACGGCTCTGAAGCTACTGATTTGCAGTTGCTTCACATATCTCATCCTCTTTAGCACCCCCGCATCACCCCCACCTGTGGTCATCCTGCTACACATTTGCCGTAGAGCGCAAACTTTTGTCTTCTTTTTTGCTTGAATGATTTTCACGCAAAACCGCTCATTTATAATCCGAAAATCACCTTTTCCGGGGCAAATGCCAATTCCACGCCATTTTCGGTCGTTTCTGATGCGTATTTATACATTCCCGATATAAATTAATAAGAGAAATCGTATTTGTCAGCATTTCAGCAATACCGCATAGTTGGCTGAAGAGAACTAAATACGTGCCGTTTCCACCAGTCAATATTGCGTCACGGAGATGACATATTCGATCAGTAGACTTGCGCGCTGCTACCGGGCGCTACTTGGCGCCACACAGGATTGCAACATCAGTACAGCCTGAAGGCTTCACGGCCTTCCAATAACAATCTGTCTTTTTGGGGTTACACAATGATCAATCACAAAGGGTTGCGGCTCACCAAGCTCGCTCTCGCCCTCTCGCTAGCTCTGAGCGCTTCGGTACCTGCGTTGGCTCAGAACACGACGTCCAGTATCGCCGGACGTATTTCCAGCAGCGACGGCGCTCCGGCCAATGGCGCGAAAGTCACCATCGTGCACAGCGAGTCGGGCTCGGTCAGCACCGTCACCACCGACGCCGAAGGCCGCTATGCAGCCCGCGGCCTGCGCGTGGGCGGCCCTTACACGATCACCATCGTCAAGGATGGCGTGACCGAAACGCGCGAAGGCATCTTCCTGCAACTGGCCGAAACGGCCAGCGTCGATGCCCAGCTGGGCCAGCAGATGCAGCAGGTGACCATCGCCGGCCAGAGCAACTCGGCCAAGTTCAACAAATCGTCCATGGGCGCCGGCACCAACATCGGCCGCGCCGAACTGGCCGCGCTGAGCTCGATCAACCGCAACCTGGCCGATTACGCCCGCAACGATCCGCGCCTGGCGCAGACCGACAAGGACCGCGGCGAAATTTCCGCCGGCGGCCAGAATGCCCGCTTCAACTCGATTACCATCGACGGCGTGTCCATCAGCGATACCTTCGGCCTGGAAGCGAACGGCCTGCCGACCAACAAGCAGCCGATCTCGATCGACGCCATCCAGTCGGTGCAGGTCAACATCTCCAACTACGACGTGACCCAGAAGGGCTACACCGGCGCCAACATCAACGCGGTGACCAAGTCCGGCACCAACGACTGGAAAGGCAGCGTCTACCACGTCTATCGTAACGACAAGATGGCCGGCGACCGTCTGAACCAGACCGACGGCACCTACACCCCGCCGCCGGAGTTCGTCGAAAAGACCAGCGGCGCCACCTTGGGCGGCCCGCTGATCAAGGACAAGCTGTTCGTGTTCCTGTCGGCTGAAAACTCGACCAGCTCGCGCGCCTCGCCAGCCTTCGGCCCGCTGGGCAGCTCGCTGACCAACGCCGGCATCACCACCAGCGCCATCGCCGGTGTTCAGGCAATTACGAAAAACCAGTACGGCTTCGACCCGGGCAGCTCGGACGCGCCGACCGGCCTGGCCCAGACCGTGCAGGACCGCCTGATCAAGCTGGACTGGAACATCAACGACGACCACCGCGCCAACTTCCGCTGGCAGAAGACTTCCCAGGTCGAGCCGCAGTTCTCCGGCTACTCGGCCACCAGCATCTCGCTGTCGTCGTACCAGTGGACCGAAGCCAAGTCGATCGAATCGGCCGTGGCCCAGGTGTTCTCCGACTGGACCCCGAATTTCTCGACCGAATTCAAGCTGTCGCAGCGCGAAGCCGGCAAGATCAACACCACCGCCGCGGACCGTCCGTCGGTCGGCGTGGGCTTCTCCGGCCCGCTGCCGGTCGGCACCCCGAGCACCGTGCGTACCGGTAGCCGCTTCATCAACTTCGGTACCGAAGTAAGCCGTCAGGCCAACCAGCTCGACACCAAATCGTACGACGCTTACGGCGGCGCGACCTGGATCCGCGGCGACCACGAAATCAAGTTCGGCGCGGACTACAAAGAAGACCAGATGTCCAACGTCTTCCTGCAGAACGTCAACGGCACGTATACGTTCTCGTGCGTGAATTCGAGCGCGACCTACACCTACCGCATCGGCGCGGTCAACTGCGCCTCGTCGCCTGCGACCCTGATCGAAGCGGCCGTGCTGGAAAACTACAGCCGCGGCCGTCCTAGCCAGTACACCGCCCAGCTGCTGTACCCGGGCGTGACCCTGGCCGACACGGCAGCGACCTGGAAGCTGGCCAACACCGGCCTGTTCCTGCAAGACAGCTGGACGGTTACGCCACAGCTGACCTTCAGCTACGGTCTGCGCTACGACCGCGCGTCCACCGACGACCGTCCGCGCCGCAATGACGCGCTGGCCCAGGCGACGGTGGCCGGCGTGTACGCCGCCGGCACCGCCCTGCGCCGCCAGACCGGCGGTTTCGGCATCGACAACACCGTCACCGTCGACGGCGACGACCTGCTGCAGCCGCGCGTCGGCTTCAACTACCGTCCGAAGATGTCGCGCCAGACCCAGATCCGCGGCGGCGCCGGCCTGTTCGCAGGTTCGGCCCTGAACGTATGGGTGGGTAACCCATTCGCCAACCCGGGCGTGCTGACCTACACCCTCGGTTGCGGCGGCACCAATCCTGCCTGTAACCAGGAAGGCATCTTCAGCCCCGATCCGCGCAACCAGCGCGCCATCGGTACGCCAACGGCCGTCGTCGACGTGCTGCAGGCTGGCCTGTCGCAGCCGTCGGTGTGGAAATCCAACCTGGCCGTCGAGCACGAACTGCCATGGTTCGGCATCGTCGCCAGCCTGGAATACATGTACACCAAGACCCATACCGGTCTGTACTTCCAGCACCTGAACCTGGGTGCGCCGACCCGTATCGGTCCGGACGGCCGTCAGATGTTCTACACCGAGACCGGCTACAACCCGGCCTGCGCATCGGGCACGGGCAGCTTCAACAGCACCGGCGCCTGCCTCGGTCACCGCAACCGCGCGCTGAGCAATGCTTCGTACGGCAACGTGATCCAGGTATCGGAGACCAAAAAAGGCGGCGGCAATCTGGCCACCATCCAGTTCACCAACTCCAAGGCACGTGACCTGAAATGGGCCCTGGCGTACACCTACACCGATGCCGAAGAAGTCAGTAACCTGAGTTCGTCGACGGCCGGCTCCAACTTCGGCGGCCGTGCCATCTTCAATCCGAACGAAGAGACCCTGGCGCGCTCGAACTACCTGATCCGCGACCGGGTGAACGCGTCG
This sequence comes from Janthinobacterium lividum, assembly GCA_943372275.1. Classification (GTDB taxonomy): domain Bacteria; phylum Pseudomonadota; class Gammaproteobacteria; order Burkholderiales; family Burkholderiaceae_D; genus Telluria_A; species Telluria_A lividum_A. The sequence continues at coordinate 2,372 of CALRYE020000258.1, read as the reverse complement.
CTGACCTGGGAAAAGCGCTTCTTTGCCGAGTACAAGACCACCTTCGGCGCCTTCTACGAAGGTCGTTCGGGCAAGCCTTACAGCTGGACCTACAACAACGACTTGAACGGCGACGGCGTGGGCGGCAACGACCTGATGTACATCCCGACCGCGTTCGGTTCCGGCGAAGTCATTTTCCGCGGCGCTACCGCCACCGACACGGCCACCAACCGGCCTGCCGAGACCAAGTTCTGGGAAACGGTCAATGCCAACAAGGAACTGCTGCGTCATGCCGGCGGCGTGGTCAAGCGTCAGGATGCGTTCGGCCCATGGACCAACTCGATCGATCTGCGCGTGTCGCAGGAACTGCCGGGCCTGTGGAAAAAGAACCGCGCCGTGTTCACCCTGGACTTCCAGAACTTCGGCAACCTGCTCAACAAGCGCTGGGGCCGTATCTATGAAGGCAGCTTCTCCAGCTCGGGCGGCAACGCGCGCAGCTTCGTCGACTATGCAGGTATTCAGGACGGCAAGTATGTCTACCAGGTGCGCGATCAGGTCGAAGATGAGCTGATCAAGCAGAACAAGGGCGAGTCGCAGTGGGCCATTCAGGCCACCGTGCGTTACGAGTTCTAAGCGCCGCCTAGGCGACACTTGTAGCAATACAGCTCCGGGCGGCTGGTGGTGACACCAGCCGCTTTTTTTTGATGCACGCTATCGAACGCATCCGCAATCGTCCGCTACAAAGGTTATGCTTTACGTCATGAAGATTCCGTTTCGTCCCTTGTTCGCCGCGCTCGCCGCAGCCAGCCTGGTGGCCGGCTGCGCCACCGCGCCGCCGGCGCCGCCCGCGCTGCAGACGATCAATCTGGTCGCGCTGAACGACTTCCACGGTCACCTGGAAGCGAGCAAATTTACCTACGCCCCCACGCCGGGCGCCACCCCCGTCAGCGTACAGGCCGGTGGCATCGGCACCTTGGCTGCCGCGCTGCAAGCCTGGCGCGCCGAAGACCGCGATCTGCTGCTGGTGGCCGCAGGCGACCTGATCGGCGGCACGCCGGCGCTGTCGTCCATGTGGGCCGACGAGCCGGCCCTGACCGCGCTCGACATGCTGGGCCTGCGCGTCAGTTCCGCCGGCAACCACGAATTCGACAACGGCAGCAAGGAATTGCTGCGCCAGCAGCACGGCGGCTGCGATTCCAACCGCCCCGAAAAAGCCTGCAAGTTCACGCCGCACTTCAACGGCGCGCGCTTCGTGTATCTGGCCGCGAATGTCATCGACAAGAAAACCGGCAAGACCCTGCTGCCGTCGTACCGGCTGGAAGAGGTACGCGGCGTCAAGATCGCCATGATCGGCGCCGTGCTGCGCAACACGGCCTCGGTGGTGCTGCCGTCCGGTATCGTCGGCCTGACCTTCACCGATGAAGCCGACGCCATCAACGGCGCGCTGCAAGAAGCGCGCGCCGACGGCGCCACCGTGTTCGTGGTGCTGATCCACGAAGGCGCCCACACCGACGAAGGCTTCAGCGAACCGAACTGCAGCCGCCTGAAGGGCCCGGTGGTGGACATCGCCAACCGGCTCGATCCGGCCATCAAGCTGATCATCAGCGGCCATACCCACACGGGCTTTCAGTGCAAGATCGGCGAGCGCGTCATTACCCAGGCCGAGATGGGCGGCCACGTGCTCTCGCGCATCAAGCTGGGGATCGAGCCTGGCAGCCGCACCTTGCAGACCATCGACGTCAAGAATGTCGTCATGACGCCGGGCCAGTATCCCGCCGTGCCCCACGTGGACAAGTTCCTGGCCGACGTCAAGGCGCGCAGCGATGCACAGCTTAATCTGCCCGTAGCGCGCGTGGCGGCCACGGCCATCGGGCGCAAATTCAATCCGGCCGGCGAAGCGCCGCTGGGCAACCTGGTGGCCGACGCCGTGCTGCACGCGACGCGCGCGCTGGGCGTGCAGATCGGCTTCATGAACATTGCCGGCTTGCGGCGCGACATCGATGTCGATGCCAGCATGACGGTGACCGAAGGCATGGTGCAGGCCATTCTGCCGTTCGGCAATTCGCTGGTGGTGATGGACCTGACCGGCGCGCAATTGCTGGCACTGCTGGAGCAGCAGTGGCGCGGCGGAGTGGAGCCGACCCGCTCCATGCTGCAAGTGTCGGACGGCTTCAGCTATCAGTGGAGCCCGACGCGGGCCGCCGGCCAGCGTATCGTGCCCGGCAGCGCCAAGCTCAACGGCGTGGCGATCGCGCCCGATAAGCTGTACCGCATCGCCGCCAATAATTTCCTGGCCGAGGGCGGCGACAGCCTGCCCATGTTCAAGGAAGGCATCAACCGCAACGATACGGGCATCCGCGACGTGGACGCGTTGCGCACATACCTCAAAGCGC
>CALRYE020000257.1:0-5928 GCA_943372275.1 Janthinobacterium lividum | reverse complement strand
CCATGCTGAGCATGCAGCACTATGGAAGCCGGCTCAGCATGGGTTCCCGCATGCGCGGGAATGACGGTTTTGAAGTTGGTGGCCTAGAGTTACGGTACCTTTCGCGACACCCTCGAAGGAGGGGACCCATAGTACGGTAGCTCAGCGTTATATTGTGCTACGGCTTGGAGGTGCTATGGGTCCTCGCCTTCTTCGCGAGGACACGGGTGCTTAGCGCATCACCCAAAATGGCAAACATAATCGAGCGTCTCGATCGTCTCGATATCGAACGAAGAGTTGGCGCCGACCTTGAATTCCTGCCCGGCCGAATAGGTATTCCACTCGCTGGCATCGGCCAGGCGCACCTTGCACTGGCCGCCGGTGATTTCCATGATTTCCGGCGCACCCGTATTGAACGTCAGGCTGGACGGAAAAATCACGCCCACCGATTTCTTGGTGCCGTCGGCGAACGTCACTGTGTGCGACACGCATTTGCCGTCGAAGTAGATATTCGATTTCTTGGTAACGGCAACGTTTTCTAGCGTACTCATAATATCCTTAGATTTGTGGGTGGATGTGGGTAGTCTCGGCCTGGCAGACGCGGTTGCGTCCCCCCGATTTGGCCGCGTACAGTGCGCGGTCGGCGCGCTCCACCAGCGCTTCGGGGGTGGTGCCGCGGGTCGGCACCACGCTGGCCACGCCCAGCGACATCGTCACGATGCCATGGGCGGAGGCGGGATTGTCCAGCGCCAGCGATTCCAGGTGGGCGCGGCAGGCGTCGGCCACCACCATGGCGCCCTCGAGATCGGTCTCGGGCAACAGGATCGCGAATTCCTCGCCGCCATAACGCACGGCAAGGTCGGCCGGCCGCTTGAGGTGCTCGGTCAGCACGGCAGCGGCTTTCTTGAGGCACAGGTCGCCGGCAAGATGGCCAAAGGTGTCATTGTAGACTTTGAACTGGTCGATGTCACACATGACCAGCGACAGCGGCTTCTTTTCGCGTTGCCCTCGCGAAAATTCGATCGCCAGCGCTTCGTCGAAACGGCGCCGGTTGGCGATCCCCGTCAGGCCGTCGAGCGCGGCCAGCTTTTGCAATTCGATATTGGCGTGCGCCAGGTTCTGCTGGCTCTCGCGCAGGAAGCGGAACGCTTCGTCGCGCTGCAGCCGGGTAATGTGGCTGGCCGAGTGGTAGCGCACCCGCGCCAGCAGTTCGAGCTGGTCGGGCAGCTTGACCATGTAGTCGTTGGCGCCCACGGCGAAACTATGGGCTTTGAGCTTGGGGTCTTCCTTGGCCGAGAGCACGATCACCGGCGTGTCCAGCAGCGCCGGACACTCGCGGTATTGCTTGATCAGGCCGAAGCCGTCGATCACCGGCATCACCAGGTCTTGCAGAATCACGGTGGGCTGCAGTTGCTCGGCGGTCTTGAGGGCGGCGGTCGCGTCGTTGACGTAATGAAATTCGATGTCTGCCTGATTGGCCAGCATGCGCCGCAGCGCTTCCACGATGATCAGCTGGTCATCCACCAGCAACACGCGCACCTTGAATTGCCCAGGGCTGTAGGCCTGATCCGCGTTGTGATTAGTTTCCAATGGCATTATCTCTCTATAACTATTATCGTTTCCCTATGTATGCATTCATACGGAACTGCCAATTCTACTGCGCAACGCCCTTGCAATGTGATCAATCGGCAGAATCTGTTGGGCCGCATTGAGCTCGGCGGCGGCGCGCGGCATGCCATACACGGCGCTGGTGGCCTGGTCCTGCGCCAGCGTGGTTTTGCCGGCCCGGCGCAGCGCCAGCAAGCCCTGGGCGCCGTCGCGGCCCATGCCGGTCAGCAGCACCCCGGTGGCTTCGCCATCCCAGTGCCGCGCCACGCAGTGGAAAAACACGTCCACCGATGGCCGGTACGCGTACTCGCGCGGCTCGACGTCGTAATACAGGCGATGACGCTCGTTCATGACCAGGTGGTCGTTGGTCTTGGCGATCTGCACCACGCCCGCTTCCAGCGCGTCGCCGTTGTCGACCGCGCGCACCGGGATGACCAGCTGGTCGCCCATCCAGCGCGCGAAGCTGGTGGCGAAATTGGCGTCGATGTGCTGGATCACCACGATCGCCGTGCCGGGCGCGGGCACCCAGCCGCGCAGCAGCTTGGCCAGCGCCAGCGGCCCGCCGGTGGACGCGCCGATGGCCAGCAGGTGCTTGATCTCGCCGTCGGCGCCGGCGCCGGCGCCGGCGCCCGGGCGCGGGCGCGCCAGCTCGGCGCCGCTCACCCGGATCAGCTTGCCGATGGTCTTGATCTTGGCCAGCAGGGCGGCGTCGCCGCCAACCGCGCCGCTTAAAATCGGCGTGGCCGTGACGTCCAGCGCGCCCGCGCCCAGCGCGCGGAACACCTGGCTGACGTTGTCCTGCGGCTGGCCGGTGACGATCAAAATCGCGCAGGGCGAGCGTTCCATGATCTGGCGCGTCGCTTCCACCCCGTCCAGTTGCGGCATGTTCAAATCCATCAGCACCAGGTCGGGCCGCTGTTCCAGGCACAGGCGCACCGCCTCGGCGCCGGTGCGCGCCGTCCAGATCACCTGGTGTTCGTTGGAGCCGGCCACCACCCGGCGCAGCGCTTCGGCGGCCATGGCGACGTCGTTGGCGATTCCGATCTTCATGCCAGTGCCTCCCCGATCAAATCGACGACTGCGTCGAGCAGCGTGGCATCGTGAAAACTGCCCTTGGTCAGATAGTAGTCGGCGCCGGCGTTCATGCCGCGCGCGCGGTCCTCCGGCCGGTCCTTGTACGAGACGATCATCACCGGCAGCTGGTGCAGGTGGATATCTTTCTTGATCAGGCTGACCAGTTCGATGCCATCCATGCGCGGCATGTCGACGTCGGTGATGACCAGGTCGTACTGGCCGCCGCGCACCACGTTCCAGCCGTCGATGCCGTCGATGGCGATGTCGACCAGATAACCGCGCCCCTGCAGCAGCTTACGCTCCATTTCGCGCACCGTCAGCGAATCGTCCACCACCAGGATGCGCTTGGCGCGCTGGCGTTCGTGGGCGGCGCCGCCGGCCAGCTGGCGCAGCGCGCCGTCGTGCAGCAGCTTGTCGATCGACAGCAGCAGGTCCGACACGTCCAGGATCAGCACCGGGGTGCCGTCGTCGAGCAGGGCGGCGGCGCTGATGTCGCGCATCTTGCCGAAGATCGGATCGAGCGGTTGCACCGCCAGACTCAGTTCGCCCACGATGGCCTCGACCACCAGCGCGTAGCGGCGCTGGGCCGCGCCGATGACCACCACCGACAGCGTGTCGCCGGCGGCTTCGCCCTGGCCCAGCTCCAGCACCTGGGCGGCCGACACCAGGCCCAGATGCTCGCCGCCGTACACCAGGAACTGCTTGCTTTCCAGCGTGTGGATGTCGCTCTGAGCCACCTTGAGCACGCGCTCGATCTTGACGATCGGGATGGCGTACGCTTCGCCGGCCACCTGCACCACCAGCGCGCGCACGATCGACTGCGTCAGGGGCAGGGTGATAAAGGTGCGAAAGCCGGCGCCCGACGTGGTTTCCAGGCGCACGCTGCCGTTCTGCTCGCGGATGGTCTGGTGCACGATGTCCAGCCCGACCCCGCGCCCGGAGATGGCGTTGGCCGTGGCCTTGAGGCTGAAGGCCGGCAGGAACAGGAACTCGAGCAGCTCGGCCTGCGACAGCGAAGCGGCCATGGCGGCGCTGGTCATGCCGCGCTCGACGACGCGGCGGCGCACATGTTCGAGGTCGACGCCGCGGCCGTCGTCGGCGATCTCGATGTGCAGCATGCCGCCGCGGTGGCGCGCTTCCAGCCGGATCGTGCCCACGGCCGGTTTGCCGGCGATCATGCGGTCGGTGGCGTCCTCCATGCCGTGGTCGATGGCATTGCGCAGCATGTGGTTGAGCGGGCTTTCGATCCTGGCCAGGATGTCGCGGTCGACCAGCGTGTCTTCGCCCAGGATGGTCAGCTGCACATCCTTGCCCAGGCTGCGCGCCAGGTCGCGCACCATGCGCGGAAAGGCTTGCACGCCGTCGCGGAACGGACGCATACGCATGGCCAGCACTTCGTCGACCAGGCTGGTGGACACGCCCAGCACGCGCCGCTCGTAGCTTTCGCTGTCGGCCAGGTAGGTGTGCAAAAAGTCGCGCAGCGGGTGGGTGCGCTGCAAGGCCAGCATGGAGCGCTCGATCAGCGCCGGCTGGCCGCTGGCCAGCACCAGTTCGTGCAGCTGCTCGATGGCCTGGAACAGGCTGCCCTGATTGCGCTTGTAGCGCTGCACCGACTGCAGCATCGGCTGCAGCTGGTGGGCGTTGATGCGCGTCTCGCTGGCCAGCGCCAGCAAGCGGTCGAAGTTCTGCGCCGGCGCGCGCGGGGCGAGCGCCGCTGCGGCCGGAACGTCGTCGGCCGGCGCTGGCGCTGGCACGGACGCAGCCGCGGGCGCAGGAGAGGACGCAGCAGCGGGCGCAGGCGAGGACGCAGGCAGCGGCGTCAGAACCGGGGCCGACTCCAGCGACGAAATGGTGGCAATGGCCGCCATGGCGGCGGCGATGCGGGCGCCGTGTTCGCCCAGCCACGCGGCCACGGCCGGCTCGGCCAGGTCCGACACCTGCAGGATCAGGTCGACCCCGGCCAGCAGCACGTCGATGCGCGCCGGCGTCAGTTGCAGGCGGCCGTTCTGGGCGTCGACAAACGCGTCCTCCATGCCGTGGGCCAGCTGCACCACCACGTCCAGCCCGACGATGGCGGCGGCGCCCTTGATGGAGTGGGCGGCGCGCATCATCGATTCGACCGTGGCGGGGTTGTCCGCGCCGCGCTCGAGCGTGAGCAGGCCGTCGGTCAAGGTCTGGGTCTGGCCCTGCGCCTCCATACGGAACAGGTCCATCATGGAAAACTGCGACAGGTCGTCGTTGTGGGGGATGCTCATGGGAGGGCGCTCATCTTAACAATCTGGTCAATTGGTCCCCGATCAGGGCCGCGTCGAGCACGCCGATGTGCATGTCCGCATGGGTCAGCACGCCGGCCAGGTAGCGCTGCACCCCCTTGTTGATGGTGGCCGCCGGCGTCTGCACGCTGGCCGAGGCGTAGCGCACGATGCCATGCAGGTCGGCCACCGGCAGGGCGAAGGCCTGATGGTGCCAGCGTATCACCACCAGGCGCGCGAACACGTGGCGGCCCGCCGCGGCGCCGGCCTGCTGGTCCATGCCGGCCCGGTCGGCGCCGCGTTTGTCGAGGCCGTCGCTGTCGATACCCAGCATGGCCGCCAGCGAAATGGCCGGATGCAGCGTGCCGCTGACGTTGACGATGCCGGCCAGACCCGCGCTGGCGCGATGCGGCAGGCGGTGATTGGGCGCCAGCGGCGCGACCGACGACACCATGGCCGTGGGCAGCATCAGCCATTCGGCGCCGATGCGAAACACCAGTCCCGACTGGTCGCGCGCATCGGCTTGCGCGGCCGGCTGGCGCAGCTGGGCGGCCCAATGGTCGCGGTAGGCCTGGTCCACGGGGCGCTGCAAGCTGCTGCGCGCGGCGCCTTCATAGACCTCGCAATTGCGGCAGTGGATGTGCTGCTGCAGCTTGGGGCAGCTGCCGTCGCCGGCCACGCCGATGCGGTTCCAGCAATCGTTCATGGTGGTCTGCATGGCCGGCATGCTGCCTGGCTGCTTGGCTGTATCGTCGACTGAATCGGTCATGAGGAGCGCCGTTGAAATACCCGCGCGGCGCGCTGGCGGAGGGTGGTGGCTTGCGCGCCGTCGCCGGCCTGTTCGCACAGCAGCGCCAGGTGGCACAGCGCGTCGTAGTGGTCCGGCTGCAGATAGATGCAGCGGCGCCAGCTGGTGGCGGCGCCTGCGCTGTCGCCGCCGCACTCGCTGACCATGCCAAGAATGAAGTACGCTTCGGCCGTGCCGGGATTGCTCTCCAGCGCGGCGCGCGCGGCC
>CALRYE020000256.1:0-5979 GCA_943372275.1 Janthinobacterium lividum | reverse complement strand
CAACGGCGCGGCCAGCTTCGCGCTGCGCATCGAAGCGGGCCGGCCGACCGAAGCCGAACTGCTGCTGCCGCTCGCGCTGCTAATGGGCGACGTCGCCTGAACCAGGCAGGCGCGCGCGCGCGCATCCTGATCGCCGACGACGAGCCGCTGCTGCGCGCCGAGCTGCGCGAGTCGCTGCAAGCCTTATGGCCGCAGGCCGACATCGTCGGTGAAGCGGCCGACGGCATCGAAGCGGTGCGCATGGGCCAGCAGCTCGCACCCGACGTGGCCTTCCTCGACATCCGCATGCCGGGCTTGACGGGGCTGGAAGTGGCGCGCACGTTCGCCTCGAAAACGCACGTGGTGTTCGTCACCGCGCACGATGAACACGCGCTGGCCGCGTTCGACGAAGGGGCGCTCGACTACGTGCTCAAGCCGACCGATCCGGTGCGCCTGGCGCGCGCCATCGGCCGGGTGCGCGAGCGCCTCGGCACGCCGCCGCCCGACCTGGCGCGGCTGGTGCGCAGCCTGGCCGGCAAAGCGGCGGCGCCGGCATGGTTGCAGGCGTCGGTGGGCAGTGCGATTCACTTCATCGACCTGGCCGACGTGATTTACTTCTGCTCGGAGCACAAGTACACGCGGGTGGTGACCGATACCATGGAGGCGCACATCCGCACGCCATTAAAGGAGCTGTGCGAGGCGCTCGACGAGGGCGGCTTCTGGCAGGTCCACCGCGGCTAGATCGTCGCCGTCAAGCGCATCGCCGCGGTGGCGCGCGACAGCGATGGCGCGATGTGGCTGACGCTGCGCCAGCATGCAGCGCGCCTGCCGGTCAGCCAGCGCTACCAGCACCGCTTCAAGGGGATGTAATGCCAGCTGTGGGTGGACCAGCAGGGAATCAATTGCACTTCCCGCGCAGCTTGGCCACCGCCAGCATCGGCAAGGCCATCAACCCAACCAGCTGAAACGGCCCGATACCGGTCGGTTGGTGCTTGAGGCCGTCGGGTCTCAGGCATCCCGGCACCACCGCCTCTTCCATTTTCCTGGCGAAGTTATCCTGCGCCGTGCCGCGGAACGTGTCGTGTTCGTGGCGGCGTATCGGCTCGGCGTTCTGCTTCGCTTCGGCATCGTGCTCGGCGATCGCCTGGCTGACTGACTGCTTGATCAACTTGCTGCTGATCGCTGCGGGCGTCGCCGTGCGTTCGGCCCAGTCGGGCGCCACCACTGGCGTGGCCGCCTGCGCGCTGCCCAGTTGCAGCGCCAGGATGACGGCAATGGTCTCGTTGCGCATGCTGGTCTCCACGGTGTGATCTCGCGCTTAATGTACACCATGGCTTACTCATTTGGCAGCATTTCCTGATCTGTATGTGCGTGTACAATTTCACGCCATGCCGACGCCATCTCACATCGAACCCACCCGCGCGCCCAACGACATCCCCTACGTCGGCCGCTTCGCGCCGTCGCCGACCGGCCCCTTGCACGCCGGCTCGCTGGTGGCGGCGCTGGCCAGCTATCTCGATGCGCGCGCCCACCATGGCCGCTGGCTGCTGCGCATCGAAGACGTCGACGAAGGACGCAGCGCACCTGGCGCAGCGGAAGGTATCCTGGCGCTGCTGGACAAGCTGGGCATGCACGCCAATGGCGAGGTGGTGTGGCAAAGCCGCCGCAAGCATTTGTACGAAGCTGCGTTCGCACAGCTGGGCGAACACACCTATCCGTGCGGTTGCAACCGCCGCGAAATTGCCGACTCGCGCCTTGGCGTCGGCCCCGATGGCAGTGCGATCTACCCGGGCACTTGCCGCCACGGTCTGGGCGAAGGCAAGACCACGCGCAGCCAGCGCGTGCGCGTGCCCGATGCGCTGAACGAGGCCGACCGCATCAGCTTCACCGACCGGCTGGCCGGCACGGTCACCCAGCATCTGGCGACCGAGGCGGGCGACTTCGTGCTCAAACGTGCCGATGGGTTCTGGGCCTATCAGCTGGCGGTGGTGGTGGACGATGCGCTGCAGGGCGTGACCGATGTGGTGCGCGGCGCCGACCTGATCGACTCCACTCCGCGCCAGATCTATCTGCAGCAGCTGCTGGGTTATCCGACGCCGCGCTACCTGCATGCGCGCGTGGTGCGCAATGCCGATGGACAGAAGCTGTCCAAGCAGACCGGCGCCACGGCGATCGAGCCGCACAGCGAGCAGGAGGCGATTGCGGTACTGCTGCAAAGCGCAGGCTACCTTGGCCTGACACTGCCGCAGGCGTCCACCCTGGAGGGGTTCTGGCGCGTGGCGATTCCGGCATGGGCGGCACTGATAGGTTTAGAGGGTCGGAATCAAGCGGGGCGGGGCGCGCAGCAGCAGCAACAGTAATAGAGCGGTGAGTGGTAAAACAAAAACCATCAAAACAACTAGAACAGCGCGGCCACGATCACGATGGCCACGCCGCATTCGATCAAAAGCTTACACCTTGTTGGCTTGCTTGCGACGTGCGGCAAATGCGACGCCCGCCAGACCCACGCCCAGCATCGCATAGGTAGCCGGTTCAGGCACCGGAGCGGCCGGCAATGCCACCAGGAAACCACGGATTTCGCCACCCGGATACAGCGTCGTATGGATGTTCAGGTACGCCTGATTACCAGTGATGCCGTCGAGCAGTGCATCGCGGGCCAGAGCGACATTGCCGCCTGCCGCGCCCAGGAAAGCGGCGGAGTAGGTGGCCGCGGCGTTCAGGTCGAAGATGCGCGAGTACGCCCCGGCGCTCACGCCCAGCGGGAAGCCCGGCAGTGGCGTGGCCACGCCTGCGGTACCGATGAACGGCTGCGCCGTGCAGCAGTGGATGTGGGCATCGGTGGTCTTGCCCAGCAGATCGGAGAACGGCGAATTGACCGACATGGTGCCGGCGACATCGTCGATCACGATGGTGGCGAGGCTGTAGCCGGGCGAGGCGACCGGTACGGCCTCGCTCGGGCCGCTGGCGATCGCGCGGTAGGTAGTGGTTGCAGCGAATGCTGAGGTAGCCGCCAGCATGCCAATGGCAAGTGCCAGCGATGAGGTGATTCGTTTCATTATTGCTCCCGAGGGTGTGAACGCGACAGTGGATGTGAAGATTGCGGCGCCGTAAAAGATTACAGTGGATGAACAAGACTGCCTTATTAGTATTGCAGTGTTTCGCTCCGCCGTCAGTCGCACGATACCCATAAGACAAAGTGTCGCGTTTGTACAAAATCTACCTGGAAAGTATTATTTCTGCTTGGCTTGAATGGTAATTTTTCCGTCCGCTTCCAGGGTGGCCAGCGCCATGTCTTCCAGCTTGCAATCGGCCTCGCGCAAGGCTTGCTCGACTTCGCCCTGGGCCAGCCGGCAGCGTTTGAGCACCTTGTCGAAGATCTGGCCATTGCGGCCGAGCATGACCGGCGTACCGTCGAGCAGCTCGGCGGCGGTCTGGCTGCGCGAGGACAGAAACGACGTCGCCACATTCAGCGCCACGAGGGTGGTCGCTCCGATCAGCCCGCCGACCAGCGAATCGTCGCCGCCCGACAGCGAATTGGACACCGCTTCGCTGAGCAGCATAACCACCAGCAGGTCGAACGGGGTGAACTGGCCGATGGTGCGCCGTCCCGACACGCGCACCATCACCATCAGCGCCACGAAGACGGCGACTGCACGGATTACAAATTCCCACCAGGGCAGATCCATATCGAACATAGTGCGTCTCCTTGTCGTGTCCACCAATAGTAAACAATTCGACAAGTATCTTCCGTTCGCCACAGCACCGTCGCGCACTGGCCTGTTAGCGTGCCGGTACGGTCGGCGGACGACTACTCAGTACACGTCGCGCCGGTAGCGCCCCTGCTGATCGAGTTGGTCCATCGCCGGCTGGCCCAGGGTGTCGAGCAGTGTCTGATGCACCGCCCCGGCCATGCCTTGCAGGCTGCCGCAGATATAAATGGCGGCGCCGTCGGCCACCCATGCGCGCAGCAGGTTGGCCTGCCGGGCCAGCGCGTGCTGCACGTAGCGCTGCTGCTGCTGCTGCGGGCCACCGTCGCGGGAAAACGCGAGCGAGCATTGTTCGAGCATGCCGGCTTGCTGCCAGCGCTCGATATCGTCGCGGTAAAAATAATCGGCCGCCGCGTTGCGTTCGCCGAACACCAGCCAGTTGCGTGTCTGGCCGTCGCGCACCCGCTGCGCCAGATGCGCGCGCAAGCCGGCCATGCCGGTGCCATTGCCGATCAAGATCAGCGGGCGCTGGGCATTGTCGCCAAGACGAAAGCGCGCGTGGGCACGCGTGCGCAGCGCGATCGTGGCGCCGGCATCGGCGCCGCGGCACAGCCAGCCCGAGGCCACGCCGTCACTGCCGTCGTCGCGCAGGTGCAGGCGCACCAGCAGCTTGAGACTGCCTTCGGCGGCAATCGAAGCGATCGAGTATTCGCGCGGATAGTCCGGATCGCCCGGCGCGTTCACCTGCACCAGGTCGCCTGCCTGCCAGTCGGCCACGCTGCCGGCCGGCGGCGCCAGGGCAATCTGGTACACGGGCGCGCCGGCGCTGCCCGGGTTCATCAGGCGCCGCTCCAGCAGCTGCCATGGCTGATAGGCGGGCGCGCTCCAGTCGGGCGCGTCGCTGGTCCCGGCCAGATGGCTTAAGTGATGGCGCCAGGTTTCCAGCGCGCCCGCCGCACCCCGGTCCACCGGCACCGTGTCGAACAGGCGCTGGCCGCCGGCACGCGCGAGCAAGCCGTCGAGGGTGTGGCCGAAGCCGCAGAAATGGGTGTAGCTGCTGTCGCCCAGTGCCAGCACGGCGTAGTGCAGCTGGCCCAGCGCCAGCGTGCCATCGGACAGCAGGCGGGCCAGGCGCGCGGCGCTGTCGGGCGCGTCGCCTTCGCCATAAGTGCTGACGATGAACAGGATGCGCTGCGAGGCCGCCAGCGTGGCCGCGTCGAGCTGGTCGACGCTGACACTGCGCGCGGCCAGCCCGCCGGTGCGCAGCATGTCGGCCGTTTGCAGCGCCAGGTATTCGGCCGTGCCGGTCTGGGTGGCGTAGGCCACCAGCCAATCGGCCCCGCCAGTGGGGGAGGGCGGCAGCGCGGGCGGGCGGCGCAGCAGCCGCACGCACATCGCCAGATAGCCGGCCGTCATCAGCGCGGCGGCGCCCAGGCGCACCGGATCGACGATCATGAGCGCATGGCGCCGAACGCGCTGCTGATGATTTCTTCGATGCGCCCGTCGCGCCGCAGCAGGAAGCGCGCGGCCAGCTGGCGCTGCTCGGCGAAGGCCAGTCCCGCCTCCGGCCCCAGCACCGTCAGCGCCGTGGACAGGGCGTCGGCGGCCATGCAGTCGTGGTGCAGCACGGTGACCGAGGCCACTTCGCTGGTCACCGGCCAGCCGCTGCGCGGATCGAGCGTATGGGCGGCGCGCCCGCCGCGATGGTCGAAGTAGCGCCGGTAGTCGCCCGAGGTGGCCACCGCCAGTCCATGCAGCGCCACCAGCGTCGGCTCGCCATGGTCGGCGCCGGGCACGCCTTCCAGTTCCACCCACCACGGCTGGCCGTCGCCCTTGACGCCGGCGCCGCGCAATTCGCCGCCTGCTTCGACCAGATGATGGTGCAAGCCCTGCGCCGTCAGGCAGCGCGCCAGCCGGTCGACCGCGTAGCCTTTGGCCACCGACGACAGATCGAGCTGCACGCCGCCGGGTTGCAACAGGCGCCGGCGCACGCTGTCGAGCTGCACCCGGCTGCGGTCGGCGCGCTGCGTCAGCGCGTCCACCGCCGCGGCGTCGGGCGCGTAGAACAGCGGCTCGTCGTAGCGGCGCCGCGCGCCGAAGCCCCAGGCGTTGACCAGGGCTCCGGCGCAGGGATCGTAGGCGCCGCCGGTGTCCGCTGCCACCGACAGCGCGTAACGGAGCACCTCGAACAGCTCGTCGGGCAGGCGCTGCCAGCTGCCGGCCGGCGCGCTGTTGTAGCGCGACAGATTCGAATCGCGCTCCCAGTGGCTCATCTGCGCCACCACCAGATCGA
>CALRYE020000255.1:0-6133 GCA_943372275.1 Janthinobacterium lividum | reverse complement strand
TTTGTAGTGGTGTGGCAGGCTTGCCGGCTGGGTTGCGGTGCGTTACTTTACGACGCGACCGCGGCACCCGCCGTCTGTTCGACTTTCGCCAGCTGGCGGTTCACCGCGCTCAATACCGCCTTGAACGATGCCGTGACGATGTTGCTGTCGATGCCAGCGCCGAACAGGGTCGGGCCGTTATCCAGGCGCAGCTCGACGTAGCAGGCGGCCGTCGCGTTGGCGCCCGAACCGATCGAGTGCTCGTGGTAATCCATCAGCTTGATGTCCAGGCCCAGTGCATTGACGAACGCGTCGATCGGGCCGTTGCCGCCGCCCTGCAAGGCCAGCTGCGCCTGGCGGTGGGTCAGGCGGATGTCGATCTGCACCGGCTCGTCGCTGGTGGTGTCTTCCACCATCTTGTGCGAGCCATAGGCATACGGGCTGACCTGATCGAAATACTCGCGCGAGAAAATCTCGTGGATTTCCTTGGCGGCGATTTCACGTCCGCTGGCGTCGGCCACCGCTTGCACGGCACGGCTGAATTCGATCTGCAGGCGGCGCGGCAAGGACAGGCCGTATTCCTGCTCCAGCAGATAGGCCATGCCGCCCTTGCCGGACTGGCTGTTGACGCGGATGACGGCGTCGTAGCTGCGGCCGAGGTCGGCCGGGTCGATCGGCAAGTACGGCACTTCCCACAGGGCGCCGGCCTGCTGCTTGGCGAAGCCTTTTTTGATGGCGTCCTGGTGCGAACCGGAAAATGCCGTGAACACCAGGTCGCCCGCCCACGGGTGGCGCGGATGCACCGGCAACTGGTTGCATTCCTCCACCACCTGGCGCACGGCGTCGATGTCCGAGAAATCCAGGCCAGGGTTGACGCCCTGGGTGTACAGATTGATGGCCAGCGTGACCAGGTCGACGTTGCCGGTGCGCTCGCCGTTACCGAACAGGCAGCCTTCGACGCGGTCGGCGCCGGCCAGCACGGCCAGCTCGGCCGCCGCCACGGCCGAGCCGCGGTCGTTGTGCGGGTGCACGCTGATGAGCAAGCTGTCGCGCCGCGCCAGGTGGCGCGACATCCATTCGATCTGGTCGGCGTACACGTTGGGCGTGCTGCTTTCCACCGTCGAGGGCAGGTTGATGATCATCTTGTTGTCGGGCGTGGGCTGCCAGACGTCGGTCACCGCGTCGCAGATGTGCTTGGCGAAATCGAGTTCCGTGGTGGAGAATGATTCCGGGGTGTATTCGAATTTCCACTCGGTCTGCGGATGCTGGGCGATCAGTTCCTTGACCAGCTGGGTGCCCTTGACGGCGATCTGGGTGATTTCATCCTTGTCCATGCCGAACACGACCTTGCGGAACACCGGCGCCACCGAGTTGTACAGGTGAACCATGGCGCAGCGCGCGCCGGCCACCGATTCCACCGTGCGGCGGATCAGCTCGTCACGGGCCTGGGTAAGCACGATGATGGTGACGTCGTCCGGGATACGGTTCTCGTCGACCAGTTTGCGCACGAAGTCGAAATCGGTCTGCGAGGCCGACGGGAAACCCACTTCGATCTCTTTCAAGCCGATCTTGACCAGCATCTCGAAAAAGCGCAGTTTCTTTTCCGGGCTCATCGGCTCGATCAGGGCCTGATTGCCGTCGCGCAAATCGGTGCTCATCCAGATGGGCGGATGGGTGATGGTGTTGTCGGGCCAGCGGCGGTCGGTCAGGCCGATGGCGGGGAAGGGCTGGTATTTGGTCGAAGGGTTCTGCAACATGATCGGTACTCCTGATAGTCTAAAGCGAATGGGGCGCCATTGCGGCGGGAGTGTGGCGGCGGGCTGCCGGGCGGCCACGGAACGCTAGGCCAGGCAACCGGTCGGTAGCTTTAGCAGTAGCAGGGGTGCAGAAAACGCTGCGGAAAAGAAAACGGTACTGGACATGGGGTCGGGCTTTCCTGGGTCTACAACCATCGCCGGCGGGGAGCGGGCGGCATGCGAAGCGAAACTTAGGCGCGTGCAGCTAGTAGCGTCGCTAGCGATAGCGCGCCAGCAAGCGGTAGGGAAGTCGACAGGTGCAGGATGGGAGACATGCTTCGACTGTAACGGATGGCCGGAGGGCTTGTCAAGCGCTCCGGGTATTCGGTTCAGTTCGCTGTTTCTCGGGTGAATATTTCTTGCGCGAATACTACATTAATCCTACTTTATTCAACACTCAGGGACGCACGCTGACCGTGGCCGGACCGGCCTGCATGCTGCCGATCACCGCCGCGTGGCCGAAGCCGCCCGCGGCGAACAGGGCCAGCACCTGGTCCACGCTGGCCGCATCGCACGACACCAGCAGGCCGCCGGATGTCTGCGGATCGGTCAACAGGGCATGCTGGGCCGGGCTGATGGCCGGGTCGAGCTGGACATCCTTGCCGTACGCATCCCAGTTGCGCCCCGATGCGCCGGTGAAAAAGCCATCGTGGGCCAGCTGCTCGACGCCCGGCAGCAGGGGAATCGTGCTCATGTCGAGCTGAGCGGTCAGCTGGGCGCCGCGCGCCAGTTCCAGCAGGTGGCCCAGCAGGCCGAATCCGGTCACGTCGGTCAGGGCGTGCACGCCAGCCATTTCCGCCAGCGCCTTGCCCGGCTTGTTGAGCTTGGTGGTGTTCTCGATCATGGCGGCGTAGCCGGCCTCGTCCAGCGCGCCTTTTTTCAGGGCTGCCGACAGCACGCCCACGCCCAGCGGCTTGCCCAGAATCAGCACGTCGCCCGCGCGCGCATCGGCGTTGCGCTTGACCTTGGACGGGTGCACCAGGCCCAGCACCACCAGGCCGTAGATCGGTTCGACGGAATCGATGGTGTGGCCGCCGGCAATCGGAATGCCCGCTTCGGCGCAGATGGCTTCGCCGCCGCGGATGATCAGGCCGATGGTTTCCAGCGGCAGCTTGTTGACCGGCATGCCGACCAGGGCCAGCGCCATGATGGGCGTGCCGCCCATGGCGTACACGTCGGAAATGGCATTGGTGGCGGCGATGCGGCCGAAGTCGTACGGATCGTCGACGATGGGCATGAAAAAGTCGGTGGTGGCGATCAGCGCCTGCTCGTCGTTGAGCTTGTAGACGGCCGCGTCGTCGGCCGTTTCTATGCCGACCATCAATTCCTTGGGCACAGGAAAGCCGGTCGAGTTCTTCAGGATTTCGGCCAGCACGCCCGGCGCGATCTTGCAGCCACATCCTCCGCCATGGGAAAACGAGGTCAGTTTGATGGGTTGTTCGGCGGGACTGGTCATGTGGGATTCCGTAATGGGCGTTCTGGAGTGGATGCGGTGGGCAGGGCCGGTAGCGGCGCGGTCGGATGCGCGAGGATCAGATTATCCACCAAGTCGAGCACGGCTGCTTGTTCGACGGCCGGATCGAACAGCGGGGCGCGCGCGGTGCACTGCGCGGCCAGCTGCGCATGGAAGGCCGGCTCGGCGATGCTGCGGTCGATCAGCGCGGCCAGCGCGGCGGCGTCGCCGACCGGAAAATAGCCGGCGTAGTCGTCGCCCAGCATGCCGCGGTTGCCGTTGATATCGCTGGCGATGACGGGCACGCCGCAGGTGATGGCCTCGATGATGACGTTGGCGCCGCCTTCCATCAGCGAGCTGATCACCATGATGTGGCTGCGTTTCAAGTGCTGGCGCGTGGCGGCGTGGGGCAGGGCGCCCAGCCAGCGGTAGCGGGCGCTGCGCTGGGTGGTGGCGGTGGCCGCGTCGCCCAGCGCCGGGTCGAGGGCGCCGCCGATGTGCAGCAGGCGCGCGCGCGGGTGCTGCACCAGGTCGGCGGCGCGCATGAACGTCAGCGGATCCTTCTCGGCGCGCAAGTGGCCGATCATGCAGATATCGTCATGGCGCCGGGTGGCCGCCGGCGGCTGTCCCTTGAGCGCCGGCGCCGACTGGTGGATGACGCGCACGCGCCCGTGCAGCGACTCGGGCAGCATGGCGATGCCGGCGCCCTGCAGCAGCACCAGCGCGGTGGCGTGGCCGAGCGAGGCCTGGGCGCTGGCGTCGGTGGCGATGTCGCGGTACAGATCGGTGCCGGTGAGCACCAGCACGCGCGGGCGTTCCGGATGGGCTTGCGCGAACGCGGCCAGCGGCGCGGCCGAGCGGCGCGCGTGCAGCGCCACCAGCAGGTCGGGGGCGTTGTTGGCGCGGTCCCAGCCGGGCGCGATCGCCACTTTATGATGGCCGCGCAAGAACTGCGCCCAACGCCTCGCGGTTTGCCAGTTGCCGTTGTTCTCGCTTGCCGAGGCCGGACTGACGATCAGGACATACTTTCCGGCCACCGGTGTTCCTTGGTAAAAGTCGCTACAATCGACACTATGAATTCCAATACTGCATCATTCAGGCATGCCAAGCCTCAAGCACTGGCCGCGGCGCTGACCGATTCCAGAAATTATACGCTGGGCTTGTTCGATTGCATGGCCGCGGCGGGATTTGACGCGCTCGCACGCGTGCCGCATATCCGCACCATTAATCCGCCCCTGTGGGAGCTGGGGCATACGGCCTGGTTCGCCGAGTGGTTCGTGCTGCGCCATGCCATGTCGACCCATCCGGCGGCGGCCCAGCGCGGCTCGCTGCTCACGCGTGGCGACGACTGGTTCGATTCGAACACGGTGCCGCACCGCACCCGCTGGACCCTGGATCTGCCCAGCGCGGGCGGGCTGAAAACCTATTGCCACGAAGTGCTGGACCGCACGCTCGACCAGCTCTCGCGCGAACCCGGCACGGACGAGGCGCTGTATCCGTACCGGCTGGTACTGGCGCATGAAGACATGCACGGCGAAGCGTTGTTGTACTCGATGCAGACCTTGGGCGTGGCGTGCCCCGCGCAATTTCTGCGCGAGCAGCCGGGGCATGCGGCGGCGGGGGATATCGCTTACCCCGGCGGCACCATCGTGCTGGGCGGCGCACAGGAGAGCGGGTTTGTGTTCGACAACGAGCGTCAGGCGTTCGCCTGCTACGTGGCGCCGTTCCGGATCGACGCGGCGCTGGTGACGAATGCGCAGTTCACCGATTTCGTCGAGGATGGCGGCTATCAGAACCGGCAGTTCTGGAGCGCGGCGGGCAGCGCCTGGCTGATGGGGCAGGAACGCTCGTCGCCGCGCTATTGGCAGCGCGATGGCGGCGTGTGGCGCACGATGCGCTTCGGGCGCCTGTCGACCCTGGCGCCGTCCGAGCCGGTGCGCCATGTGAGCTTGTATGAGGCGCAGGCCTACTGCGCCTGGGCCGGGCGGCGCCTGCCGACGGAAGCGGAGTGGGAGTACGCGGCCACGTCGGGGCAGGCCGGCTTCGGCTGGGGGCAGTTGTGGGAATGGACGGCCTCGCCCTTCGAGCCGTATCCCGGATTCGAGCCGGACCGCTACGGCGAATATTCCCAGCCCTGGTTCATGACGCACCAGGTGCTGCGCGGGGCATCGTTCGCCACCCCGGCGCGCTTCGCCTCGCCGCGCTTCCGCAATTTCTACATGCCCGAGCGGGATGATATGTTTGCCGGTTTTCGGACCTGCGCGCTGTGACCATCGTAGTGACCATCGTCGTGGTCGAATAAGTCGCCGCGCTTTGTGTGGGGACGAAAAAAAAGGCGCTGTCCTCGTTAAGTATTGATGACTCCGACTGCGCTGCGCAACATTGCTTCAGGACTGTTGATGCGCTGCAGGTCGATGGCCCAGCGCCAACCGCAGTAGTTGCCCAGATAGCGCGTGGCCACACCGCGGAAGTGGTGCAGCCAGGCGCGCAGACGGCTGTGATACGCGTTGACGTTCTGCACGTGGACGGCGCCGTCGACGCGTACGCCGGCGCGCAGGTTGACGGCCTGGTGGGCGATGCCGGCGGCACGTGCGAAGGCGCGGTAGGCGGCGTGACTGTCCGTGACCAGCACGGCGTCGCGCTCCAGCACGGGCGACAAATGCTGCTGCAACTGGGCTGCCGTCACAGGCCCGTTGCCGGTGACGGCGTCATGGGTGCGGCCATTGCTGTCGCGCGCCACCAGCACGCACACCTGTTCGCTGGAAATGCCGCGCTTGCTGGCCCGGCCGCCATGGCGGCGTGCCTTGCGGCTCAGCTTGCGCGCGCCTTTTTCCGATTCCAGCACGTACATCTCGTCGGCCTCCACGATGCCACCGAGGGGCAGCTGGCGGTCAAGCTTGACCCA
>CALRYE020000254.1:0-6268 GCA_943372275.1 Janthinobacterium lividum | reverse complement strand
TCAGCATGGGTCCCCGCTTTCGCGGGGATGACGGTTCGACAGGTAGTGGTATTAGCTTTGGCTTTAATTGGTCCTGGTGACTTTGCTCAAATGCCGCGGCCGATCCGGATCCATTCCGCGCGCCTTCGACAAATGCGCCGCCATCACGTAAAACGCCTGCACGGCCACGATCGGATCCAGATCCGGGGTACTTGCCACCGGCAGGGTCAGATCGCGTTCGGCCACATCGGCGGGCGCGGCCAGCAGCACCCGCGCGCCACGTCCACGCATCTCGGTGGCCAGCTTGATCAACCCCGCCTGCGTCGGCCCGCGCGTGGCAAAAATCAGCAGCGGATAGCCATCTTCGATCAGCGCCATCGGGCCGTGCTTGATCTCCGCACCACTGAAGGCTTCGGCCTGCAGCGCGGAGGTTTCCTTGAACTTGAGCGCGGATTCGAGCGCGATGGGAAAGCTGATTCCCCGTCCGACCACCATGATGTTGCGGGCGGGCGTGAGCACGTCCAGCGCATTCGACCAGTCCACCGTCGATGCGGCGTACAGCGCTTCGGGCAGGGCGGCCAGGCCGTCGTTCAGCTCCGGGTCTGCCTGCCACTGCGCCACCAGGCGCGCACCGGCCACCAGGCTGGTGATAAAGCTCTTGGTGGCGGCCACGCTCTGCTCCTGGCCCGCGTGCAAGGACATGGCCCACTCCGCGGCCTTGGCCAGCGGCGACTCGATATCGTTGACCAGCGCGATGGTGGTGGCGCCGCCGTCGCGGAAGTAGCGGATCGGCTCGACCACGTCCGGGCTCTGGCCCGACTGCGAAATGGCGATGGTCAGCGTGTCGCGTGTGACCAGCGGCGACTTGTACAGCGTCACCAGCGACATCGGCAGGGAAGCGACGATGCGGCCCATGCGCGCCATGATCAGGTAGGCGCAGTAGCCGGCCGCGTGGTCTGAGCTGCCGCGCGCCACCGTCAGGGCGGTCTGGAACGGTGTGGTCCTCAGTTTGCGGCCCAGCTCCGCATAGCGCTCCACGTCGCGTTCCAGTTGCAGCGCTACGCATTCGCCGGCCGACAGCGCTTCTTTAAGCATCAGTGAGGTCACACTTTTCTCCTTCTATATAAACAGCTTTGATCTGCAGGTCGCGGCCCAGCACCACCAGGTCGGCGTGGCAGCCGGGCGCCAGCCGTCCGCGCTCGGTCTCGCCCAGGTAGTCGGCGGCGAAGGTGGATACGCGCCTGGAGGCGTCGTCCAGCGTCAGCCCCAGGCCGACCAGGTTTCGCAGCGCCTGGTCCATGGTCAGGGTGCTGCCGGCCAGGGTGCCGTCGGGCAGGCGCACGCCGCCCATGCACTTTTGAACGCTGTGCCGGCCCAGCATGTATTCGCCGTCCGGCATGCCGGTGGCGGCGGTGGAATCGGTCACGCAGTACAGGTGCGGGATGGCGCGCAGGGCCACCTTGATGGCGCCGGGATGCACGTGCAGTAAATCGGGTATCAGCTCGGCGTACTGGGCGTGCGCCAGCGCCGCGCCCACCATGCCGGGCTCGCGGTGATGCAGGCCGCTCATGGCGTTGAACAGGTGGGTAAAGCCGGCCGCGCCGTGCTCCAGCGCGGCCACGCCGTCTTCGTAGGAACCGAGCGTGTGGCCGATCTGCACGCGGATGCCGGCGTCGGACAGCTCGCGCACCAGCTGCAGGTGGCCGACGATCTCCGGCGCCACCGTAATTAAGCGCATGGGCGCCAGCTCACCCAGCTTCTGCACTTCGGCCAGCGTGGCGTGGCGCGCGAAATTCGGCTGCGCGCCCAGCTTGCCGGAGTTGATATACGGGCCTTCCAGGTGCACGCCGAGTATGCGAGCGGCGCCCGGCCGGCGCGCCTTGCAGGCCGCGCCGATGGCGCGCAGCGCTTCCTCGATCTCGTCTCTGGGCGCGGTCATGGTGGTGGCCAGCAGGCTGGTGGTGCCGTGGCGCGCATGCATGGCCGCGATGGTGTGGGGCGCATCGCCGCACTGCATGATGTCCTTGCCGCCGCCGCCGTGCACGTGCAGGTCGATAAAGCCGGGGATGATGTAGTCGCCCCCGTTGTGCGCCGGGTCCACCGCGTCGCCGCCGATGCTGTCGATACGCGCGCCGAAGCCGATGGTGCCATCGCGCCAGCCGGCCGGTGTCAGGATATTGCCTTTGATTGCATCGCTCATCTGCGCGACTCCGCTACGAATTCATAATAGTCACTGCGGCAGTAGGAGTGGGTCAGTTCCACCGCGACGCCGCTCTCGAGATAACTTACCCGGGTAATGTGCAGCATTGCTGCACCGGGGACCAGACCGGCAAGGCGCGCCTGTTCGGCGCTGGCATTGACGGCCCGGATGTGCTGTAAGGCGCGCATCGGGATCGTCCCGCGCGCTTCCAGGTAGCCGTACAGCGAATCGGTGACGCTGTGCGGGTCGGGCATGTAAATGGCAGGGATGGTGGTCGTTTCGATCGCCATGACCACATCGTCGGCGGTGCGCAGGCGCTTCAGGCGCGCCACCGCCATGTTGGGCGACAGGCCCAGCGCCAGCAATTCGAGCGGCACCGCCACGCCGGTGTCGCGTTCGATCCAGCGCGAGCCGGCGGCAAAGCCGCGCTGGCTCAGTTCTTCGGAAAAGCTGGTCAGGCGCGACAGCGGCTGCTCCAGCTTGGGCGTGATGTAGGTGCCCGAGCCGCGCCGGCGTGTGAGCATGCCGCGCTCGCACAGCATGTCGATGGCCTTGCGCGCCGTCACGCGCGAGATGTCCAGCATCTCGGACAGGGTGCGCTCGGACGGCAGCGCTTCATTGGGACGCCAGTCGCCGCAGGCGATGCCGGACGAGAGCTTGTTCGCCACTTGCATGTACAGCGGCGTGACGCTGTGGGCGTCGGGCTTGAAGCCGTTCAGCTGGGGCAGCATGTCAGTGTCCCTTCATGTCAGTGTGACCTCAAGTGCTGTTCGATCATGCGCAGCGCGCCGCTGGCGGCGTCGCCCTGCGGCGTGATGCTGCGCGCCAGCAGATCGGCCGGCAGGTAAGGGCGCAACGGGGCGCCCAAGCCGCCGCACAGTGCCAGCGGCAGTGTGCCGCCCGGGTCCAGCGCGCGGGCGATGGCGGCCACTTCAGCGGCCGCGTCCTGCAGCAGCCGCTGCGCCACCGGGTCGCTGGCCGCGTGCGCCACCACGATGGGCGCCAGGCTGGCGTAACTGGTCTGGGTGGCCTGGCCCAGCCACACCTGGATGGCGTCGCGCGCGCTGCCGCAGGCGTCGATCACGGCCTGGGCAAAGGCGCCGCCCTGACGGCGCCCGTCGAGCACCTGCTGAATGTAATTAATGGCGCGCAGACCGATCCAGCCGCCGCTGGCTTCGTCGCCGGAAGGGAAACCCCAGCCGCCCACTTCATGGCTGCTGCCGTCGGCGCGCAGCGCCTGCCCCACGCTGCCGGTGCCGATGGCCACGATGATGCCGGGCGCGCCTTGATGAGCGCCCAGCAGGGTGGTGTAGCCGTCGGTCCCCAGCACCAGCGCGCCGAAACCGGGATCGGCGGCGATGCACTGCGCCGCCCACTGGGGGTTGTGCACGCCGGCCAGTCCCAGCCCGATGGCGCATGCCGCCGCCGCAGGGCGGTGCAGCCCGGCGCTGGTGAACGCCTGGTCGATGGCGGCCTGGATCGCCTGCCACGCCGGTGCGATACCCAGCCCCAGCCCGGACGGGCCGCCGGCGCCCTGGGCCACCTCGACCACTTCACTGCCGGTGGCGCGGGCGACCCTGACCCGGGTGCCGGTGCCGCCGCCGTCTACGCCGATAAGATATTCCATCATGTTGTTTTTTTGCTGTGGATTGGACTGGGGTGAGGGCACTATATGGTTGGCCCATTGCCTTGTCAACAGGTATTTAACTGGTATTACTATTCGCGGAATTGGCATTGCTACGGTTTGCGACCTTTACGCGCTATGTGGCTGATCCATAAAGGTAAAGCCGGATCGCGCTGGTACGGCGAAGCGTGACGCTGTTGCATGCCAATCTGGTACGTGCTTGGCCAATTTCGCGGCGGGGGCGGTACCAGCGGCGTTTCTTTCCAACGACAACTTATCGTTAAGTAATGACAATTTTTTCTGCGAACCCCCAGCCTGTGCTATATTTCTATCCAGAACTTAGTGATTATCTTGTGGCATCGCCAGCTGCCACAATACGGTAACAACAACAACAAGTTGCACGATCAGGTAACTGTTCAACTCGAAAGCCCGTCTCGTACGGGCTTTTTTTCGTCGATACGGTTGCAGCACGCACGAGGCAATTTGAGGGCTTCGTAGCGGAATTGCCCGCTACAGTGTCATAATGTGCCGAAACAGCGGCAACCAGGCCACAACGGGCTGTGCACACAGTTCGCCAGGGGGAAATATGATTCGCTACATGGGCACGCGTAAGAATGAGCAAGGTGCCATCGTCTACGTCTTTATCGTCAACGGCCTGCACAAAGAGGTGCGCGAAAGCGCGCTGAAACAGCACCCCGGATGCTTCGAGGCGCTGCCGGCCTCGGCGAAAGCGAAGATCGCTGCGAACCGCAGCTGGATCGCCAAGCTGTAGTGAATCGTAGCAGGCGCGCGGCGGCACCCGATCGCAGCGCCCACATCCGAAACAGTCACCAACATCGCACCAGGAGTCAGTCATGAGCAAAGCACAAGACAGTAAGAAAGAAACCAAGAAAGAGCCGGCCAAGTCCACCAAGGAAAAGAAGGAAGCCAAGAAAGTCAAAAAAGAAGAGCGCGCGCGCCAGTAATCTTGTTACTTCGGACCTGAACCTGCGCCACCACGGCCACATTCGGCATGCGCTCCGCGCCCGGCGGCACGTTGCAAGCTCGCTGCGCCAGCGCGGGTGCCAAGGCGCGGCCGTGCCTGTCGACGAGGTGCCTGTCGACGATGTGCCTGTCAATGATATGCCTGCCGCTGGCATCGCCCATGGCCGCCGCCGCGCCATCGACCTTCGGCCCGGTGATCGGCAGCGCGCTGCTGTGCCGCAGCCACCTCGATAACGCCTACTTCCAGTCGTATTTGACCACCGCGTTCGGGCCGTCGTACAAGCACGAAGGCGGCGCTTACTGGTTCAAGGCCGATGGCACGCTGTGGGGCAGCCAGGTGACCGATGTGATCATCAGCGACGACAGCACCGACCTGGTGTTCGTCGGCGCCGTCACCGACAGCACGCCGGACAAGCTCGACGAAGCCATCCGCGCCGCCGTGGGTGTGCGTCACAAGCCGCTGGACGGCTCGGCCACGCCGGTGCGCGAGTCCAACCCGGGCAGTAAAATTGTCTACTTCAACACCAAATCCAAGATCTACTGCGCCAAATACAAGCCGCTGCCGGTGCTGAAATAGGACCGCCAGTCCAGGGAATACATGTACACGCAATACTTCAGCCTGCGCCAGTCGCCGTTTTCGATCGCCCCCGATCCCCGTTACCTGTACATGAGCGAGCGCCATCGCGAGGCGCTGGCGCATCTGCTGTACGGGGTCGAAAGCGGCGGCGGCTTCGTGCTGCTGACCGGTGAAATCGGCGCCGGCAAAACCACCGTGTGCCGCTGCTTCATCGAGCAGATTCCGCAGAACTGCAAGCTGGCCTACATATTCAATCCCAAGCTGACGGTGGAGGAACTGCTGCTGTCGGTGTGCGAGGAATTCGGCCTGGCTTCGGTCACCGGTCAGGATGGCGCCACAGCCGCAACCGCCGGCGGGGAGGGCCAGGCCGGCACCCACAGCGTCAAGCGCTACGTCGACGCCATCAACGTCTATCTGCTCGAAAGCCACGCGCGCGGCCAGAACAATGTGCTGGTGATCGACGAGGCGCAGAACCTGTCGGCGGCGGTGCTGGAACAACTGCGCCTGCTGACCAACCTGGAAACCAGCGAGCGCAAGCTGCTGCAGATTATCCTGATCGGCCAGCCCGAGCTGCGCACCATGCTGGCCCACCCGGAACTGGAGCAGCTGGCGCAGCGCGTGATCGCGCGCTACCACCTCGGTCCCTTGTCGGAGCAGGAGACCGGCAGCTATGTGGCCCATCGCATGACGGTAGCCGGAACCACGGCGGCTACGCCGTTTCCTCCGCGTCTGGCCGGGTTGATACACCGGCTGGCGCGCGGCGTGCCGCGCAGGGTCAACCTGCTGTGCGACCGCGCGCTGCTGGGCGCTTACGTGGAGGGCAAGCGCGAAGTCACGCGTACCATCCTCACGCGCGCCGCCGCTGAAGTTTTTGGCGACAGCGCGCCGGCCGCGGGGACGAAGC
>CALRYE020000253.1:0-6310 GCA_943372275.1 Janthinobacterium lividum | reverse complement strand
CTATGTTTGGCGGCAGAGCAGGAACGTTGAAGAGGGAAGATTTCGGCCGCTTCGGACTGGCGGAAATCCTTAGCTTACTATTTTTTCTGAATTCTGTGGGCGCCCCTAGCCGGCTCAGCCACGACGCGAATGTTTCTCCCGTGGCAAGCCTGTGGTTTTCTGGAACGGAAAAGATTTTATATTGACGTGAACTATTAAGAGAACTGATATCTGATATTATTGATTCACGGACGAAAACGATTCGTGGTGGCAATAAAATCAATCAGGAGACAATGATGTTTACATCGAAAAGAAATTTGCTCAGCGCTGCCGTTGCGGGCGCCTGCGCGGCCATGTCCATGCCGGGCTGGGCTCAGGCCACCAGCGCCGCCGACCAGCCTGCCGTGGCGGAAGTGCAGACCGTGGTGGTCAGCGGCTTTCGTTCCAGCCTGGAGAAAGCGCTCGACCTGAAACGCGCCGCCATCGGCCAGCGCGACTCGATCGTGGCCGAGGACATGGGCAAATTCCCCGAGCAAAACGTGGCCGACGCCCTGGTGCGCCTTCCGGGCGTGGAAGTGGTCAAGGATGGCGCCAGTAACGAGGGCCAGCGCATCCAGCTGCGCGGCCTGGGTTCCGAATACACCGTCACCACCTTCAACGGCGCCCCGGTGCGGGCCACCTCGGCCGGCGCCATCGGCAGCTCCACGCGCGACTTTAACTACGATGTGTTCCCGTCCGAGCTGTTCGGTCGGGTCGACGTCTACAAGACGCCGCTGGCCGAGCTGGAAGAGGGCGGCGTGGCCGGCCTGGTCGACCTGCAAACGCCGCGGCCGTTCGACAAGGCCGGCCGCGTAATCCGCTACAGCGTCACGGGCACCTACAACACCCGCAGCAAGGACAGCACGCCGCGCGCCAACGTCTTGTACAGCAACACCTGGGGCAAGTGGGGCTTTCTAACCAGCATCGCCGGCAACCAGACCCACAACGCCAACGCCGGCTTTTCCTCCACCGGCACGTACGCCAGCTACAACCAGCGCTTCACGCAAGGCAATTTCCAGTATGGCTGGAACCTGACCGATCCACGCGCCAAGCTGGGCAACATCAGCGCCGCCCAGCTGTACGACGCCAACATGCCGCGCTTCCTGCGCCTGACCGGCACCGACAATGAGCGCGACCGCATCGGCGTGGCCAACTCGCTGCAGTACAAGGGCGACAATTTGGAAGTGAGCTGGGATTCGCTGTTTTCCAAGCTGCAGGACGACACCAAGAACAATTACCTGAACTTCATCACCAACGGCAGCACGGGCGCGCGCGCGCTGGTGCCGATCGATGTCAGCGTCGACGCCAACAACAACGTGCAGGGCACGATCGGCAACTACACCATCGGCACCAATGCCGTGCTGGGGCTGTCCGAAACCCGCTTCCTGTACAACGCCATCAACGCCAAGTACCGCGTCACCAACGACCTGCGCTTTACCGGCTCGCTGGCGGTCAACGAGAGCAAAGCCTGGCGTAGCGGCGCCACCGTCTCGCTCGACGCGACCGATCCGGCGTACCGCCACACCATCACCTTCAACACCACCAACGACGCCATGTTCCCGTCGATTGCCACCGACCGCAACCTGCTCGACCCGCAGATCTACAGCGCCATGACGTACTCGGGCAATTACCAGACCGAGACCGACAAGCAAAAGACCGTGCGCCTCGGCATGCAGTACGACTACAGCTTCTGGAACGTGGAAGCGCGCCTTAAAATGGGCCTGAGCAATGTGGAAAGCACCAAGATCGCCAATCAGTATTTGCCAGGCAACCTGCTCAACGCCCGTACTTTGCCCGATGGCCGGGTCTACGGCGCGCTGCCCAATACGCCGGCAGGCAACGCCGAGCGCATCGCCTATGCACGCCAGTTCATCACGCCCAACGACCTGACCAAGATTAAGATCAGCGACAACGTGCCGCAGGACTGGCTGACCGTCAACCGCGACTTCGTCTACGACACCCTCAATGCGCTGGACGCCAACCGCGCCGCGCCGGCCAACCTGGGCGGCACCTTCACCGCCGTGGAAACGGTGCGGGCGTTCTACGTGCAGTCGGACTTCGAGAAAGAAGTGTTCGGCCGCCCGTTGCGCGCCAACGCCGGCGTGCGCTACGTGAAAACCGATTCGGATGTCGACAACTACCGCCTGATCCAGGGCGGCCACGCGCCCAATCAGTTATCCGGCGGCTACAGCAACGTGCTGCCGTCGGCCAGCCTGTCGTATGATTTGACGAGCGACCTGGTGCTGCGCGGCTCGGTGGGCAAGACCATCAAGCGCAGCTCGATCTCGGCCATTGCCCGCTCGATCAACGTGCCCAACGGCGGCGATTTGGTGGTGCAGATCGGTAATCCCGACCTGCGCCCGGAGAGTTCGACCAACCTGGACGCCAGCCTGGAATGGTACTTCGACAAGGGCGGCGTGCTGGCCCTGTCGGCTTACCGCAAGAACATCAAGGACCGGCCCGTGAGCACCTCGGTGTTCTCGCCGTTTAACACGCTGGGCATTCCTGCCACGCTGTTTTCGGCCAATAACGTCACGGCGCTGACGGCCGATCCGACCAGCCCGGTCGAAGTGCGCTTTTTCCAGAATGCCGAGGCCTTCAAGATCCAGGGCCTGGAATTGACGCACCAGCAGAACTACCGCTTCCTGCCGTATCCGTTCAAGAACCTGGGCTCGATCTTGAGTCTCACCAGCATCAAGACGGCGGGCGTGGCGCGGGTCTACAACAACATCGTGTATGAGCTGCCGATCGTTCCGGACACCACTGTCGCCGCCACGCTGTATTACGAGGAAGGCCCGTTCGCCTTCCGCACTTCGTACAACAAGAAGAGCGAGTACGCCAACTTCACCAACACGGCACTCAACCCGCTGGGCTACCAGCGCTGGTTCAATGCGCGGGCCTTTTTGGATGCGTCAGTCAGCTATAAGTTCAACAAGTTCGTGGAAGTGCGGCTGGATGCCACCAACCTGACCAACACCCGCACCTTTGAAGTGCTGCGCCACTTCGAAGGCCGCAACGGCAACGAGGAATCGCGTCTGGAAGGCGCCAACCAGGCCGGCCGCAACTATTCGCTGACCCTGCGCGGAGCGTTCTGATGAAGCCGATCTTCCATCCGCTCCCGACCCGTCAAGAACATCAAGGACCTGACATGACCAGTAAATCGACTCTCGTGCGTGGCGCACTGCGCATTTCAAGCCTGGCCGTACTCGTGGCCCTGGCCGCTTGCGGCGGCGCCAGCGATCCGGATATTCCATTCGAGTCCAAGGCTATCACCGTGACCGGCACGGTCGCCGCCAGCATGGCCGCCACGCCTGCCACCACGGCGCTGAACGTGCCGGTGCTGCTTACCTGCCGCAATGGCGAAGGCACCGCCATGAGCGACGCCAACGGCAACTACACCGTCACCACCACGGGCCTGTCCAGCGGCCCCTGCGTGGTCACGGCCACGATCGTCAGCGGCACGGCAGCCACGGTGCTGCGCTCGGTGGCG
This sequence comes from Janthinobacterium lividum, assembly GCA_943372275.1. Lineage (GTDB taxonomy): Bacteria > Pseudomonadota > Gammaproteobacteria > Burkholderiales > Burkholderiaceae_D > Telluria_A > Telluria_A lividum_A. Next base: position 2,802 of record CALRYE020000253.1, on the reverse strand, counting down.
CCGGGCGACGGCAGCCGCGCCAACATCACGCCGCTGACCGAGATGCTGACCCAGTACATCTGGGCGCAGACCGGCTTCGTGTTCCCGGCCGGCCAGAGCAATTATGCGACCCAGCCCGCGTCCGCGCTGTCCGAACTGCCGCGCTTTAAGGATCTGATGCAGTCGAGCACCCAGCTGGCCGCGTCCACCGGCCGCGTGCTGGCGCTGGTGCAGTCCAATCAGGCGGCGCCTGCGATTGCGGTGCCGGGCGACTTCTTGAATGCCCAGCTGGTGACCAAAACCGCCGCCAATCCGGGCAACGTGCAAAGTCAGGTGCTCGAACAGCTGCGCACCAAGGCCATGACGGCGCCGAACGGCGGCAGCACAGTGATCACCGCAGCGGGCTTGCCCAGCGCTCCTGTCCTGACGCTGCTGGTGGCGGACGCCAGGACGCGCTTGCTGCCCTGAGTCTGTCCAACGCTGACAGGCTGCATCACACCCGGCGTAGTTCGAACAGTTTGCCGCCATAGCTGGCGGCGATCTTGACGGTGAAGCCCTGGCTGGCCAGGGCGTTACCGCTGGCGCGCAGCAGCTCGCGCCCTTCATGGTCGAGCAGCAGGTAGGTGGTGTGCGCCTGGAGCTGCGCCACCCGCACCGTGACGCTGTCGTCCGGCGCCCCATGGCGAAACACGCCCACCATGCCGCCCGCACCGCTGTCGGTATTGATGCGCTGGAAGCCGTCCCAGCGGCCTTCCTGCGGCTCGCCCATGCCCGGCAAATCCTGGCGATAATCCATGTAGCCGCAGCGCTGCTGCAGCGCGCTGAACCAGGCGCTGTAGGCGCGCGAAACGGCTTTTTGCCGGGCCGTGAGCTTGCGCGGGTCGCCCAGCAGCATGGGCAGGGTGCCGGCCAGCGACTGCAGGTGCGCTTCGAAGCCGCTGTCCTCCAGCCGCGCATTGCCGATCACCAGCGCGGCGGCCGGCATGGCCGGAGCACGCCACCAGGCCATCTGGCGGATGCGCAGGTCGTTGACTTCATCGCTCTCGTTAAAGTTCGACATCCACGCCCCCTCGGCATGGCGCAGCATGGCGTAGTCGATCAGCTGCAGGCCACCCATGGCTTCGAATGTGCAGTCGATGAACAGCGAGGGGAACTCCGCATGCAGCGCGTCGAACAGATCCCACATGCCCTGGTAGTTCATGGCCAGCGATTCGGCCTGATCGCGATGGCCGGCATGCTTGCCCGAATAGCAGCCGCTCTTGGCGGTATCGAACACATACGGGCTGGTGACGACGGCGAAATCGAGCTTGATGTAATCGAGGCCGTGCTCGCGCACCAGCGCGGCCAGCACGCCGCCGATGTAGCCGCGCCAGCCGGTGGTGAAGCACGCGGTGAGCTTGTCCGCGGCCCAGCTTTCCAGGTGCAGGTTGCCGAGCTTACCGGCGCGGTCGATGACGAACCAGTCCGGGTGGGCGCGGAATACCTGGCTGTGGCGTTCGGCCGAGCCGACGCTGACCCACAGGCCCGGCTTCATGCCGCGCTGGCGAATGCGCTCGACGACCGGTCCCAGGCCGCGCGGGAACTTGGCGCGGTCCACGCCCCAGTCGCCGTTGACGTCCTGCCAGCCGTCGTCGATGACGAACTCGCGGGCGCCGGCGTCGGCCGCGGCGTCGACCAGCTCGAGCAGCAGCGCTTCGTTGATATTGGTCTGGAACGGCTCCCAGGTGTTGTACACAAACGCCGGCCGGTGTGGATTGGCGGCCAGGCGGCTGCCCAGGTGGCGCCGCACGAAGTCCGGCACTACGCTGTTGAGGATGGTATCGAACGATGCCGTGCCGGTGTACACGATGGAAAACACCTGCGGCGAGTCCCACTGGCGTCCCGGCGCCAGGTGGTGGCGGAAGGCGTAGGGCTGGCCGCGCGGAGTGAGCCCCGCCACCAGCGCGCGGTTTCCGGCGAAAGCGCTGATGTGCTTCAGCACCCCGGCGGCCTCGTTGCCCAGCACGATGCCTTCCTTCCAGTCCGGATTGTGCAGCGCCACCAGCGAGTCCTGGCGCGTGCAGGTAAAGGGCGCCAGCGACTTGCGCCGCCCGTAGTCGCTGTAGATCCAGCCCATGGTGCTGGGCCAGTATTCTTCCATCTCGAAGCGTTCGACTTCCACCGATTCGATGGTCAGGCGCTTGCGGGTGCGGTTGGCGACCGACAGGCGCTTGCGCACCAGCGGCAGGCCGGGATACATCAGGTATTCGACCGCCAGTTCCAGCCGCCCGTCGTGCGACAGCAGGCGCACGGTGGCGCCGCTGCCGCCGTTGGCGTCGCGCGCCGATGCGACCTGCCTGATGCGCCACCCGGAGGCGCTGGTCACCAGCCTGCCGTCGACCAGCAGGCGGAATTCGTCGGAGCGGTGCACCGCCTTGCCATCGTGGCCGGCAAAGAAGCGCGACGGCGCCTGCGCGCTGCGGTAGTCCAGCGTGGCCATGGCGCCGGACTGTGCGCCCTGCGCCTTGGGCAGGGCGATGCGGCGGCGCACGGCGCCGTTGTCGAGTACCAGTTCGTCGCCGGTCCAGCTGGCGAAAGCGCCTGCGTTTTGCGCGTGCAGTGGCGGGCACAGGGCCAGCCCGGCGCAGGCAGGCGCCAAGGCGAACAGGCGGCGGCGCTGCCGGTTGACAGGCGGTGGCGGGCGAAGCTGAGACATGCGTATCCAATCGGTCAGGTGAATGGGATGCAGCCTAGCGAGGCACGCGTCACGGCGTCAATTGCGTTTTTGGGGCGCGCGCAAAGCATAAGGGGCGGCGCGCTGGGGTTGGTGGGGGCAGGGCTTGC
>CALRYE020000252.1:0-6315 GCA_943372275.1 Janthinobacterium lividum | reverse complement strand
GAATTGTCCGGCGCATTGCAGACCGAACAGATTTTTGACGCCACCCGCGATTTTATCCAGCGCACCTTTCGCGCCAAGGCGATCATGCTGGTGCCCGATCTCGATGACCGGCTGTATCCGCAGGCCGTGGCGGACGGTGGCGCGCTTCCGGAGCTGGGGATTGCCCAGTGGGCGTTCGACCATGCCGAAAGCGCCGGGCTGGGCACCGACACCCTGCCGGCCAGTCCATTTTTCTACCTGCCGCTGGTGGCGCCCATGCGCACGCGCGGGGTGCTGGCCATCAAGCCGGAGCAGCAGCGCTGGATTCTGATTCCCGAGCAGCGCAAGCAGCTCGATACCTTCGCCGCCCTGGCCGCCATTGCGCTGGAACGCGTGCACTACATTGAGGTTGCGCAGGGGGCGCTGGTGAGCATGGAGACCGAGCGCCTGCGCAATTCGCTGCTGGCCGCGCTGTCGCACGACTTGCGCACGCCCCTGACGTCGCTGGTTGGCTTGTCCGAATCACTGAGCCGTTCCAGGCCGCCCCTGGCTGACGCGCAGCTCGACATGGCGCTGAGCCTGCACGGCGAAGCGCTGCGCATGAGCGCCTTGGTGGCCAACCTGCTCGACATGGCACGCTTGCAAAGCGGTGAAATCAAGCTGCAGCTCGAATGGCAGGTGCTGGAGGAGGCCGTCGGTACGGCGTTGCGCCTGACTGCGCCGCAGCTGGCCGGCCATGTCGTGACCTCCCATATCGGCGCCGATTTTCCGCTGCTACGCTTTGACGCCGTGCTGGTCGAGCGTGTGCTGTGCAATCTGCTGGAAAACGCTGCAAAATATACGCCGTTGGGTTCCACGATCGAGTTTTCCGCTGCCATCCACGGCAACTGGGCCGCGCTGACGGTGGCCGACGACGGGCCGGGCGTGGCGCCCGGGCGCGAAGAAGAGATGTTTGAAAAATTCACCCGCGGCGAACGGGAGTCGGCGCGCAGCGGCGTGGGGCTCGGACTGGCGATTTGCCGTGCCATCGTTGAGGCGCACGGCGGAAAAATCAGTTGCGCCAGGTCGTCAATGGGCGGCGCAGCGTTTATCATCACGCTGCCGCTGGGGCAACCTCCCTCTACTGAGAATCTTGATAATGAATGACACTGCGCCGCTGGCCTTGCTGGTCGAAGATGAGCCACAAATTCGCCGCTTCGTGCGCGCCGCGCTGGAGGATGAAGGCTGGCATGTGCACGAAGCTGCCACGGTGCAGCGCGGGCTCAGTGACGCGGGCACGCGCAGCCCCGATCTGATCATCCTCGATCTGGGGCTGCCGGATGGCGACGGGATCGACTTTATCAACGATGTGCGCAAATGGTCGAACGTGCCGGTCATTGTGCTCTCGGCGCGGACCGGTGAAAGCGACAAAATCGCCGCGCTCGATGCCGGTGCCGATGACTATCTGAGCAAGCCATTTAGTGTCGGCGAATTGCAGGCCCGCGTGCGTGCCACGCTGCGGCGCCAGCGCCAGCCCGATGTGGACAATGCGGGGCTGGTGCATTTTGGCGATGTGGCGGTGGACCTCAAGGACCGGCGCGTGACCAAAGCCGGCACGGGGGTGCACCTGACGCCGACGGAATACCGGCTGCTGGCCGTCATGGTCGCCGGCGCAGGCAAGGTACTGACCAATCCCCAATTGCTGCGCTCAGTGTGGGGGCCGTCGCATACCGACGACGGCCATTATCTGCGTATTTATATGGGCCACCTGCGCCACAAACTGGAAGACAATCCTGCCCAGCCGCGCTATCTGCTCACCGAAACCGGGGTGGGATACCGTTTGCTCACGTCTGCCTAGGCTGCCAGGCCATCCCTGCCGGGGCGGGTAGTGACCAGCCGCCGCGCGGATTTATTTGCCGACCTTGGCCAATTCAGCGCGCATCGCGTCGATCACTGCCTTGTAGTCAGGTTTGCCGAAAATGGCGGAGCCGGCCACGAAAGTATCGGCGCCGGCGGCGGCCGCTTCGGCGATATTGTCGATCTTGATGCCGCCGTCCACTTCCAGCAGGATGTCGCGGCCCGATTCATCGATCATGCGGCGCGCCATGGCGATTTTTTTCAGCGCTTCGGGGATGAAGGACTGGCCGCCGAAACCCGGATTGACCGACATAATCAGGATCATGTCGATCTTGTCCATCACGTGATCGAGGTAATGCAGCGGGGTGCCCGGATTGAATACCAGGCCGGCCTTGCAGCCGTTATCGCGGATCAGCTGCAGCGAGCGGTCGATGTGTTCCGACGCTTCCGGGTGAAACGTGATGATGTTGGCGCCGGCCTTGGCGAAGTCGGGTATCAGGCGGTCCACCGGCTTGACCATCAGGTGCACGTCGATCGGCACTTGCACGTGGGGGCGGATCGCCTGGCACACCAGCGGGCCGATGGTCAGGTTGGGCACGTAATGGTTATCCATGACGTCGAAGTGGATAATGTCGGCGCCGGAAGCGACGACGTTGCGCACTTCCTCGCCCAGGCGGGCGAAATCGGCGGACAGAATGCTGGGAGCGATGCGAAATGTGGTCATGGAAGAGGTCTTGCAAAGAATAAAGATGCGCTATTTTACGCTGTCGCGAAGCTGCCATCGACGCGAGCCATTATTCCCGCTGCGTTGTATGATGCTTGCAACGCGTGCACGCCAGCTTGCGCGTGTCCCACCTGTTCCCAATGCAATATTCACTTTTCACTGGTTTAAAGAAGGAATGCCGATGGCCGCTTACGAATTTACTGTCACCGTCAGGACCCAATACCTGCCGGAGCAGTCCGATCCAGCCCGCACCAATTTCGTGTTCACGTATTCAATCACGATCAGGAATACGGGTACGGTCGGCGCGCAGCTGATCTCGCGCCACTGGGTCATCACCGACGCCAACAACCATGTGGACGAAGTGCGCGGCCTGGGCGTGGTGGGGCATCAGCCGTTGCTGCAGCCGGGCGAGCAGTTCGAATACACCAGCGGCACCCAGCTGTCGACCCCGCAGGGCTCGATGGTCGGCGAGTATTTCTGCGTGGCCGAAGACGGCCATCAGTTCGAGACCAAGATTCCCGAATTCGTGCTGTCGCTGCCCCGGACTTTGCACTGATTAAGGCGATTGCACTAAGTAAGGCGATTGCACTAAGCAGGCAACTGCACTAGTCTTTATCACTGGGCGCGGCGAGTTCGTCGTCGCGCTTCGGTGGCTGGATGCGGGGAGGCTGGTCAGCCGGCTTCTTGCCCTGATACATAGTCCACCACACGATAAACACCAGCAGGAACAGCGCGATGGCGCCTTCCAACATCAAAATCCACATAATTCATCCCCATGTCATCAACACGCAGCAGTCTACTCGTTTCACTGGGCGCCGTCGCGCTGGCACTGGCCGCGTGTACCACGCCGCCGCCGCCGGCGCCGCCGATCGTCATGCCGCCGCCGGTGTTGCCGGTGCCGCCAGTCGCGCCGCCTCCTTTGCCGCCGGAAGCGGTCAAGCCGCCGCCCGCGCCCTGGATGACGCCGACCACGTTCGGCGCGCTGCCGGGCTGGGGCCAGGATGACCAGCGTCAGGCGTGGCCTGCGCTAAAGATTTCGTGCGGTCAACTGATCGGCAAGGACTTGTGGAAAGCGGCGTGCAGCGCCGCCAGGGACGTGGATGCGAACGACCTTGCCGCTGTGCGCGGGTTTTTCGAAACCTGGTTCGTGCCCAACCAGATGCGTTCCGCGGATGGTGCCGACACCGGCCTGATTACCGGCTACTACGAAGCCGCGCTGCGTGGCTCACGCAAAAAGGGCGGCGCTTACCAGACGCCGCTGTACCGCATCCCGAGTGACATGCTGTCGGTCGAATTAGGAGAACTGGTTCCCGAGCTGAAGGGGCGCACCTTGCGCGGCAAACTGTATGGCAAGAAAGTGCAGCCGTATCCGGCGCGCGCCGTGTTCGAGCGCGCCCCGCCCGTGGGTGATGAGCTATTGTGGGTCGACGATCCGGTCGAAGCGTTTTTCCTGGAAGTGCAGGGCTCGGGACGGGTGGTGCTGGATTCGGGCGACACGGTCCGGATGGCGTATGCCGGCCAGAATGGCCACCCGTATAAGGCGATCGGGCGCTGGCTGGTCGATAACGGGGAGATTCCGTCGGCCGAGATCAGTGCGCAAGCCATCAAAAAGTGGCTTGCCGCCCATCCGGAGCGACGCCAGGAACTCTTTAATGTCAATCCTAGCCGCGTCTTCTTCAAGGAAGAAGCATTGCCAGATCCGCGCGTCGGCCCCAATGGTGCGATGGGCGTGCCGCTGACGCCATCGCGCTCGATGGCGGTAGACCGGGCGTTCATCCCGCTGGGCGCGCCGATCTATCTGGCCACCACGGAGCCGAGCAGCACCGTTCCGCTGCAGCGCCTGATGCTGGCGCAGGATACGGGCGGCGCCATCAAGGGCGAGGTGCGGGCGGATTTCTTTTTTGGCTTTGGCGAGCAGGCGGCGGACAATGCCGGCCGCATGAAACAGCGCGGCGCGATCTGGGTGCTGATGCCCAAGGCGCGCTGACCCATCATTCAGAACATATACTAAAGGAGAGCCGCATGGAGTACTCAGATCTGCTGATCGAAACACACGGTAGGGTTGCCGTGATTCGCCTGAATCGCCCGAAAGCGATGAACGCGCTGAACGACAACATGATGAACGAGCTGGGCGAAGCCCTGTACAAGTTCGACGCGGACAATAACGTCGGCTGCATCATCCTGACCGGCAGCGACAAGGTATTCGCCGCCGGCGCCGATATCGCGGCCATGGCCAACTACGATTACGCCGACACCTATGGCGGCAATTACATCGGCCGCAACTGGGAGCATATTCTCAACATCCGCAAACCGGTCATCGGTGTGGTGGCCGGCTATGCGCTGGGCGGCGGCTGCGAACTGGCCATGATGTGCGACTTTCTGGTGGCCGCCGACAGCGCCAAGTTCGGCCAGCCCGAAATCACCGTCGGCGTGACACCGGGCGCCGGCGGCACCCAGCGCCTGCCGCGCGCCATCTCCAAATCGAAGGCGATGGACATGCTGCTCACCGCGCGCATGATCGACGCGGCCGAAGCCGAGCGCACCGGCCTGGTATCGCGGGTGTTCCCCGCCGATAAGCTGATGGAAGAAGCCATCGGCATCGCCACCGTGATCGCCGCCAAGCCCTTGTCGGTGGCCATGCAGATCAAGGATTGCGTCAACCGCGCGTATGAAACCACGCTGACCGAGGGCGTGCGCTACGAGCGCCGCTACTTCCAGGCCGGTTTTGGCACGCCCGCGCAGAAGGAGGGCATGACTGCGTTCCTGGAGAAGCGAAAACCGAATTTCGACGGCCTGTGAAATAGTCCTTGCCCAGTTCGGGGCGGCGTTGCTATAGTTCGCCTCCCCGAAGAAAACGTCGACGACATCAAGTGGTCGGCGGGCTAATCAGGGTGCCGCGAAAGCGGACAGGTACTGCCAGATTCAAGGTGCCGTTGCCCAATCGGGAACGATCACTTGTACAAGTTATGCCTGATGACCATAGTAAATCGGTACCACCCCTTCCCATCCCGAACAGGACCGTGAAACGATATTACGCCGATGATAGTGCTGCAACCAGTGTGAAAGTAGGTCATCGTCAGGCTAGTTATAAGAAGAAGACCCCAGTAAGCCTTAACGCGCGAGATCGCGCCAAGTGCGAACTGGGGTTTTTTTTTGTCCCGCGATAGTGCACAGATCGTCATCGTAGGAGCACCCCCGCGCTGGTGTCCGAACACCGGCGTCTGTCATGTGCGCCAACGGCTGGGGGCCGATTGGAAGAGGGCTGAACCGCTTCTCCATGCGTGCGTGGGACTGGAGGGCATAGTCCTGACATGTATCTGACGTGAAATTTCTATCGATTCCATCATCGTTTACTTGCGCAGGTCGGGCGCTCTTGCTATAGTTCGCCTCCCCGAAGAAAACGTTAACGAAATCAAGTAGTTGGCGGGCAATCAGGGTGTCGTGAAAGCGGCAACGTAGTAAAAAAGAGTTTGACGAAAATTGCGAAACGCTGCATAATCTCACCTCTCTGCTGCAACGAACACAACGCTTCGTTACTTACAGCAAGATGCACCACCGAACAAGTTCTTTAAAAATTAACAGTCGATAAGTGTGGGCGTTTGATGAAGGTGCCAAGAGCTTCGGTTCTTGAATACTTAAATTATCAAATGTTCACAAAGAAGAAATATAGGCGCTACGAAAGTAGTGGCCTGTCAGTATTTTGAGTGAGCGACCAGTCAGCAATGACTGAGACACGAAAGTGTCTATTAAACAGAGATTAAACTGAAGAGTTTGAT
>CALRYE020000251.1:0-6345 GCA_943372275.1 Janthinobacterium lividum | reverse complement strand
CGAAAGCGGGGACCCATGCTGAGCATGCAGCACTATGGAAGCCGGCTCAGCATGGGTTCCCGCATGCGCGGGAATGACGGTTTTGAAGTTGGTGGCCTAGAGTTACGGTACCTTTCGCGACACCCTCGACGGCGAGGATCCATACCACCTATGAGCAGAGGTGCTATGGGTCCTCGCCTCTTCGCGAGGACACGGTTTGAGCGTTAACTAATCAGGGTGGCGAAGCCGCTGACGCAGCCGAAATCCATCGCGTTAGATTTAGCGCATTTTGAAGACGTGGCAGGCGTGTATAGTGCTTTGTCGGCGCATGCCGCGCCACTTTTTCGAAAACACTCCATGACTATTTCGCGTTTCGCGTTCACGCTGCTGATGGCTTCTGCGTCCTTGCTGGCCCAGGCCCAGGATGCCGCTCCCGCCATCCCAGCCGTACCCGCTCCCGCCACAGTTCCGGCGCCGGCAGCCCCCGCCGCCCCCTCCGCACCCATCAACCCCAAGCTGGAAAACTCGGTCGTCAAAATCTTTTCCTCGCTGCGTCGTCCCGAACCGTTCAAACCCTGGGGCAAAGGCTCGCCGCAACCGGTGACCGGGTCCGGCGTGGTCATCGAAGGCAAACGCATTCTGACCAACGCCCACGTGGTCGGCTATGCCAGCCAGGTGCAGGTGCAGGCCAGCCAGTCGGGCGACAAGGTATCGGCCACCGTGGTCGCCGTCGCGCGCGGCATCGACCTGGCCATCCTCAAGCTGGACGACGAAAAATTCTTCGACTCGCACGCACCGGCCGTGCGGACCAAGGGCTTGCCCGAGATGGGCGAACAGGTGTTCGCCTACGGCTTCCCGTCCGGCGGCACCTCGCTGTCGGTCACCAAGGGCATCGTCTCGCGCCAGGAATTCATCAACTACAGTCCCAGCACATCCGGGCTGCGCATCCAGATCGATGCGGCGCTCAATCCCGGCAACAGCGGCGGCCCGGTGTTCGCCGGCGACAAAATGGTCGGGCTGGCGTTCAGCGGCATCACCGCGGCCCAGAACATCGGCTACATCATCGCCAACGAAGAAGTCGAGCTGTTCCTGCGCGACGTCGCCGATGGCCGCTACGACGGCAAGCCGGCCTTGCTCGAAGAGGTGCAGACGCTGGAAAACCCCGTGCTGCGCGAGTTCCTCAAACTCGGCCCCACCGTCACCGGCGCGGTGGTACAGCAATCGGACCACAGCGATCCGGCTTCGCCGCTCAAGGAGTGGGACGTCATCACCAAGATCGGCGACACCCCCGTGGACAACCAGGGCATGGTCAAGCTGGGACAGAACCTGCGGGTGCGCTTCCAGTACCACGTGCAGCAGCTGGCCAAGGACGGCAAGGTCCCCCTGACCATCGTCCGCGCCGGCAAACCCATGACGGTGCAGGCGCCCGTCAGCCCGCGCCGCAAGATGCTCATTCCGGACCTCGACGGCGCCTATCCGTCGTACTTCATTTATGGCCCCGTTGTGTTCAGCCGCGCCACCACCGAGTTCATCTCGTTCATGTCGGGTAACGCCGCAGCGCTGAATGCGTTCGGCTATGCGGGCAGCCCGCTGGTGACCCAGCGCGGTCAGGTCGCCACCCCGGCGCGCGAGGAACTGGTGGTGGTCAGCTCGCCCTACTTCCAGCACAAGTCCGTCATGAACGGTTACGGCAACGGCTTCGCTTCGGTGGTCGAGTCGATCAACAAGGTCCCGGTAAAGAGTCTCGCCCACATGGTCGCGCTGCTGCGCGACCTGAAGGACGATCTGGTGGTGATCAGCTTCGATCAGCGCAACAGCCAGACCATCGTCCTGCGCCGCAAGGAGATGCTGGAGGCGACCGAAGCGGTCCTGACCGACAACGGCATCCGCACCCAGGGCACGCCGGACGTGATGGCGATCTGGGATCGCAAGTAAGTCTACGGCCGGCAAGCTCGATCGACGGCTTCAGCGCGCTTTGGCGGCCGGCGTGAACAGCAGGTCGGCAAAGTCGTAGCTGAAATCGGTCTCGCTCGATATCGGCGCCATCTTCATGCGCTCGATGCTGCCATCCGGATTGAGCGAGAACGTCACGTAGGCGTCCGCATTCAGATGGCGCTCATTCCAGCGCACGATGAAGGTGTCGTGCTGGAAGTGCTCCAATTCCCCCGTCAGGTCCGGCGTGCGGGCAAAGCGCATGATGCGCTTGCCGCCAGCCGGGGTGATGGTCACGCTGCCGTACCAGGCATCCGTGTACTCCCCGTCATACGACGTCAGCGGCAGTGATGGACGCGAGCGGGCGGCGCGCGCCGTCATGGCGCTCTTCTGCGCCGCCGCACTGCGCGCCAGGCGCTGCCGCTCGGCGTTCCCCACCAGCGTGATCCAGTCCGTCGGCGCCAGTCCCAGGTACTGGTCCAGCAGCCGCAAACCCAGCGATTCGAGCACGCCGCTGTTTTCCGCATTGGTCAGAATGGCGATGCCCAGGCGCGCCTCGGGCACCATGACCACGCGCGAATAGAATCCCTTGAGTGCCCCACCATGCTGCACCAGCTTGAGACCGCGGTAGTCGCGCAGCTGGAACCCCAGCCCGTAGGCCAGAAAATTGGGGCGGGTTCCGGCCATCGCCACGGCCGGCTCGCGTATGGCCATCGGTGTCTGCGCCGTCCACAGCTCGCGCGCCTGCGCGGCGCTGAACAAACGCCCTTGTCCCCCGGGGATCGCGCCACCACCGAGCAGCGCCGTCATCCAGCGGGCGATATCCTCGGCATTGGTATTGATGCCGACCGCGCCGGCGGCGTTCTCGGTCGGGATCGGGCGCACGATGCTGGCCTTGCCCATGGCGTCGCTGTGCGCGCTGGCCTGGTTGTCGTTGCCGCGGCCTTCGTCCACGCTGGTGGTCGAGGCGCTCATCGCCAGTGGCGTGAAGATGCGCTGGCGGATGAACTGACCCCATGGCTTGCCGCTTTTGACGGCGATGATCTTGGCCGCGACGATGTACAGCAGGTTGTCGTAGGCGTAGGTACTGCGAAAGCTGGTGGCCGGCCGGATGTAGCGCAGGCGGTGGATGATCTCGTCGGCCGTGAAGCTGCTGGTCGGCCACCACATCATATCCCCAGCGCCCAGCCCCAGCCCGCTGCGATGCACCAGCAGGTCGCGCACCGTCATCTCGCGCGTGACGTAGGGGTCGTACATCTGAAAATCCGGCAGGTGGCGCGTGACCGGATCGTCCCAGCCGATCTTGCCTTCGTCGACCAGCATGGCCAGCGCGGCAGCGGTAAAGCCCTTGCTGTTGGAGGCGATCGGAAACAGCGTCTTGACGTCGACAGCGCGGTCTTCGCCGGCGCGCAGCACCCCGAAGCCGCGCGTGACCACGACCTTGCCATCCTTGACGATAGCGATGGCCACGCCGGGAATGTCGAAAGTGCGCATGGCGCGCGTGACGTCGGTTTCCAGATCGAAGGCGGGCGCCTGCATGCCCGCCAAGGGCGCCGATGCCGGGGGCGGCGCGGCGACTCGCGCCGCAACTTCCGCGGCGACCTGCGCGCCACTACCGGCGCTGGCGCAGCATAGCAACGCCAGCACGGAGACCCGGCCCCATCGCCGCAAGGCCAGCATTATTTGGCCATTTCCTTGTCCACCGAAGCCTGCGTGGCCGGATGGTAGCGTGGCCGCGCGCGGCTGTAGAGCGCCTGCGACCAGGCCTTGTCGTCGTCCTGCTGGCGCAGCGCCGCATACAGCGGCACGACGAACTTCTGGCGGCCCACGCTCATCAAAAACGCTTCCAGCGGGGCGCGCACGTCGCGGTAGCCGGCATTCACGGCGGCGCGATAGAAGCGGAACGCCACTTCGTTATTGGTGCTCCTGGCCAGGCCGAACGCCACGTCCAGTTCGCGCAGCTGCTCGGCGCTGGCCTTCTTGTCGATATCGTTGAGGAACTTCATCCACTCGGCGGCGCTCCACTTGGGGTTCGACAGGCGCGCCGTGGGCAGGGTGCCGGTCAGCCAGGCGTCGCGTGCGGCGTTCAGCGCCGTCAGGCGGGGCGACACGGCACGCACCGCATTGGCTGGAATGCCCGGGCCATACAGCCATTCGTCCAGCTCCGCCGCGCTCATGGCTTGCGGATTGTGGGCCAGCAGATTCTTGCGCAGGTAATCGATGAACTGCGCCGTCGTCACGCTCTGGAACGCATGGCGGTCGAACCAGCTGCGCAGGAACGGATCGAACGCGGCGCGCCCGACCCGCTGCTCCAGGGTGCGCAGCAGCCATGCGCCCTTCGGGTACGCCAGCTCCTCGCTGGTGTACTTGTCGTCGGACGTGTCGGCGTCGCGCGTGAGCAGCGCCTGCCTGGCCGGCTCGATGGTGTCCAGCATGGTCAGCGCTTCTTCCTGCTCCAGCTGCAGATTCATGGTGGCGTAGTCGGCGCCATAGATTTTTTCCAGGATGCGGGTGGTGACGTAGGTGGTGAAGCCTTCGTTGAGCCACCAGTGCTTCCACGAGGCGTTGGTCACCAGGTTGCCGGACCAGCTGTGCGCCAGTTCGTGGGCCACCAGGTCGACCAGGCTGCGGTCGCCCGCGATCATGGTCGGGGTCAAGAAGGTCAGGCGCGGGTTTTCCATGCCGCCGATGGGGAACGACGGCGGCAGCACCAGCATGTCGTAACGGCCCCACCGGTACGGGCCGTACAGCGACTCGGCCGCGCGTATCATTTTTTCGGTGTCGGCCAGTTCGTATTCCGCCGCCTTGATGCGCTGCGGCTCGGCGTACACGGCGCTGCGTGGTCCCACGCGGCGCGCCTGCAGTTCGCCGATGCCGATCGCCAGCAGGTAGCTGGGAATCGGCTGCGGCATCTTGAAGCGCCAGCCGCCCATCCCGGTGGCGCCGCGGTCGTTGTCGGCGCTCATGACCACGCGCAGCCCGGCCGGCGCATCGATGCGGGCGCTGTAGGTAAAGCGCACCGCCGGCGTGTCCTGGATCGGCACCCACGAGCGCGCATCGATCGACTGCGACTGGCTGAACATGAACGGCTGCTTGCCCGACATGGTTTGCGCGGGCGTGAGCCATTGCAGCGCCGGTGCGGTCGGCGCCGTGCGGTACCAGATGCGCACCTTGGCCGGCTGGGTGGCGCCGGTGATGTGCAGGGCCTGGCCCTTTTTCTCGTCCAGCTTGCCCTGCGTGTACTGGACCGGCCGCCACGCGCCACCGGCAGTTTGCGCCTCGACCTTGGAGATGGTCAGCGCGCGCGTGTCCAGATCGAGCGTACGGGCCGATTTGTCGACCCAGTCCAGGGTCAGTTCGGCGTAACCGGACAAGGTCTTTTGCGCGAAGTCGGCTTTCAGGTCCAGATGCAGGGCGCGCGTCTTGACCTGGTCGTAGCGCGCGTAGCTGAGCGGATCGAGGGCGAACGCTGCGGCGCTGGCCTGCCAAAGCAGCGTCAATACGGCGGCGCGGATCAGGGTCGGGCTGTGCATGGTGGGCTTTCCGGTGAAGCTGAGGTTGAGCTGGAGTGCGGGCGGTCGTTGGCCAGCTGGCGCGAAGCAGAATAGCATTTCGCCCGCCACCCATCAAATGCCACACGCGCGGTCGCTCTGCTATGATCTTGCACCTTTTTAGTACTGGCAGAACAGATGGATGCATTTCTCGTATCAACCGGCATCGTGGCGCTGGCCGAAATCGGCGACAAGACCCAGCTGCTGGCGTTTCTGCTGGCGGCGCGCTTTCGCCGTCCGGTGCCGATCGTACTGGGTATTTTCGTGGCCACCGTGGCCAATCACGCGTTCGCCGCCGCCGTGGGCGCGTGGGTCAGCACGGTGATGGGCGCCGAGGCGATGCGCTGGGTGCTGGGCGTGTCGTTCCTGGCCATGGCCGCGTGGACGCTCATTCCCGACAAGCTCGATGACGAAGATACCAAGCTGGCCGGTCACGGCGTGTTCCTGACCACCGTGCTGGCGTTCTTCATCGCCGAGATGGGCGACAAGACCCAGGTGGCCACCGTCGCGCTGGCGGCGCGTTATGCGCAGATGTGGGCGGTGGTGGCGGGGACCACGTTCGGCATGATGCTGGCCAATGTGCCGGCCGTGTACTTCGGCGAACGGATCGCGGGCAAAGTGCCGTTGAAGCTGGTGCACGGGATCGCCGCGGCCATGTTCGCGGCGATCGGCGTGGCCACGCTGATGGGTGCTGGCGAGCGGTTCGGGTTTTAACCGAAGTCGCTAGCTCGTTTTCCTCGCGAAGGAGGGTGTCGCGAAAGGTACCGTAACTCTAGGCCACCAACTTCAAAACCGTCATTCCCGCGCATGCGGGAACCCATGCTGAGCCGGCTTCCATAGTGCTGCATGCTCAGCATGGGTCCCCGCTTTCGCGGGGATGACG
>CALRYE020000250.1:0-6359 GCA_943372275.1 Janthinobacterium lividum | reverse complement strand
GCTGCAGCTGGGTGACATGCTGTGCGTAGTACCGGCGTTGCGGGCGCTGCGCCGCGCAGCGCCGCGGGCGCGCATCATGCTCATCGGCTTGCCGTGGGCGCGCGCATTCGCCAGGCGATTTGTCTGCTACGTCGACGATTATCTGGAGTTTCCGGGCTTTCCCGGCTTGCCGGAACGCGATCCGGACCGGGCTGCCGTTCCGGTCTTTTTGCGCCGCGCCAGAGAGCAGCAGTTTGACCTGCTGTTGCAGATGCATGGCAGCGGGGTGCTCACCAATCCTGTTGCTGCCTTGCTAGGCGCGGCCCTGCTGGCGGGGTTTGGCCCAGCGTCCACGGTGGCGCCGGATCAGTGGGCGTTGCCGCAACGGCTGCTGCCCTGGCGCGATCAGGAACACGAGGTGCTACGTTACCTGCGCCTGCTACGCCACCTGGGCATCGCCACTTACGACAGTACGCTGTCGTTTCCCTTGTTCGATGACGATCGTTTTGCCCTGCGCGCGGCTGGGTGCGACCTGGCGCCGCAGACGTATGCCTGCGTGCATCCCGGAGCGCGGCTGGCATCCAGACGCTGGCCGCCTGAGCGCTTCGCGCAGGTTGCCGACGCGCTGGCGCGGCGCGGGCTGACGGTCGTCTTGACCGGTAGCCACAGCGAGCGGTCGCTGGTTGACGCGGTTCGCGGGCGCATGCGCACTGCGGCATTGGACGCAAGCGGGCGCACCAGCCTTGGCGCGCTGGCGCTGCTGCTGGCGCAGGCAAGAATTACCGTCTGCAATGACACGGGGGTGTCGCATCTGGCGGCAGCGACGGCGACGCCGAGCGTGGTCATTTGCTGTGGGTCCGATCCGCTGCGCTGGGCGCCATTGAATCGCGAGCTGCACCGTCTGCTGCATGTCGATGTGGCGTGCAGGCCGTGTGCCTACGCGGACTGTCCGATTGGACACGGTTGCGCACTCGATTTACCTGCTTCGCAGGTTGTGGAGGCCGTGGAACGGATGTTGGAAGATGGCGGAAAGCAGGGACAAGAATGCGCTGTTCGCCTGCATCACCGTGGGTATTTGATCAGGTGAAGCAGGCGGAACAGATTGCTTCCAGGATGGCCCGATCTCTTGCAGGCGAACAGATTGCTTGCAGAAGTTCGAACCGCTGAAATGACAAACTGCTAGTCAGGCGTCATATCGCTGCGGCGTCCGACGTTGCTCTGGGCTTCCTGCTTGCTGCCTTCGTCCAGCGGCGCTTGCCGGTTGGGACGCGATGAAAACCCGGTGTCGTCATCCATTTTGTCGTCGCCGGCGAGCTGGTTGGCGCCGCCCGGGCTGCGTGGATAGCCGCCAGCGGCGTCATTCGACTCGCGCTGGGCAGGGTCGCCTTGCTGCTCGCTGCCCGTCTGCGATCCGGTGCGCTCGGTGCTGTCTTGTGCGGTGCGATTGCCCGGAGCGCTGCTTTGCGTGCTCACGGGGGTGGAGCTATTCAGTGTTCCCGAGCGCTGGACGTCCGGATTGATGTTGTCTTTTTCGACAACGCCTGCGCGCGACGACGACACCGACTTCTCGTTGCCTCCATTGCTCGATTGATTATTGCCTTGACTACGCTGATTCGAGTTCATGGTGTGTCCTTTCTGATGGTTCCTGTAAGAACCGGCAACGCCATGCCCGGGTGGGACATCGGCTGTCCAGGCCACGGGCCGCGCTGCCAGAACACTCATCATGGGCCGATCCCGTTCTCGCCGCATCGGAACACGTAGCGTGCCGGTGTAGGACAGCCACCCGCAGGCGTCTTCCCTAACGGCAGCGGGTGACGCTCAATTCATTCAAACAAGCAACTTTGTCAGTGTTTGTCCTACACACTCCTATTCCGCTGTCCTATAGATTGATCGATCAACGGTGCCTAAGATGGATTTTCTTGATCGCTCATCGGCGCGTTGCCGGTGGTTTTTAGAGAACCAGATATTAAAGGAGATAACGATGGCTACGAATAAGCAGGGCCAGGGCAAGCAGAGTGGCAACAAGCAGAGCGGCGGCCAGGGTTCCGGCACCAGCAACCGTGGTTTCGCATCGATGGACCCTGAACGTCAACGCGCGATCGCCAGCGAAGGCGGCAAGGCAGCCCATGAAAAAGGCACCGCGCACGAGTTCACGTCGGAAGAGGCGCGCCGGGCCGGCAGCATGAGCCATGGCAACCGTCAATCCGAGCAGGCCAGCACGCGCTCAAGCGCCAGCAAGTCAAGCGGCAGTCAGGCTGGCGGCAGCCAGCAAAGCGGCAATCAGCAAAGCGGCAAGGGCGGCAGCCGCTCCGGTGGCGAGGACGAGTCCGACGATACCGACAAGATGGATAAATCGCGCTAGGAATCGCTGGCAGGACGCTGGTAGCGGCAAGCAAGGGGAGCGGCAGGCTCCCCTTGTCGTTTTGATGCGGGCGCATGGGGGGATGCGGTAGAATCATCGCGCCGTCATCCACATGAGGAACCGCCGTGAAACACACCATCGTCCGCCAGGTCAAAGCCTTGCACATTCACTGTGACAAGGTAGGCAATGTGCTGCTCGCGAAATTCACCTGCAAGGATGCGCAGGACTGTGCGGTGTTCATTCCGGCCTCGGTGGTGTTCTGGCTCGTCGACAATCTCCCGGCCACACCCGGTCTGCCCCAGCCAGCGGGCATGCCCGTCATTCATTCGCACGATTGGGATTTGTCCGTGCCGCGCGTCCTGAGCGTCAATTGCCTGTTGTCCAATGAAGGCATGCGCATGGCCATGAAGCTCGAGGGCAAAAGCGATCTGACCTTGCTGCTCGATCCGCCGGGTATCGAACTTCTGCGCCAGCTGCTGCTGGCCTACCGCGGCGATCTGCTCGACGTGGGCTTTTAGCACCACCTCGACATCCGGCCACGCCGTCCAGCGCCTGCCGCAGGCGCCGCTCGCCATCCCCATCGCTACCGCACCCAACTTACAAGGAACGACATGTCCATCAAAATCAGCCAGCACTTCGATTCCGGCGCCATCGAGGTGGTTGCCGCCGCCAGCGCCCAGCAGATCGACCTGAAGTTGCGCCAGGATTCGCATGCCGACATCCACCAGTGGTTCCATTTCCGCCTGCAGGGCGCACGCGGACAAGCCTGCACCATGCGCTTTCTGAACGCCGGCCAGGCCACGTACCCTGACGGCTTCAAGGGCTACCAGGTCGCCGCCAGCTACGACACGGAGAACTGGTTCCGCGTACCCACCAGTTTCGACGGGCAAGTCATGACGGTCACCCACACGCCCGAGCTCGACAGCGTGTATTACGCTTACTTCGAGCCGTATTCGTTCGAGCGCCATCTGCGCCTGCTGGGGGAGGTGGCCGACAATCCGCTGGCGCGCGTGCACGATATCGGCACCACCGTCGACGGGCGCGACATGAATTTGGTGGTGATCGGCAATCCGAGCGCCGCCAAAAAGATCTGGGTCATCGCCCGCCAGCATCCGGGCGAAACCATGGCGGCATGGTTTGTCGAAGGCATGATGGACGCGCTGCTCGACAGTGCCAGTCCGATCGCGCGCAAGCTGTTGAAGGATGCCGTGTTCTACATCGTGCCGAACATGAATCCGGACGGCGCCGTGCGTGGCAACTTGCGCACCAACGCGGCGGGCGCCAACCTCAACCGCGAGTGGATGACCCCGACGGCCGAGCGCAGTCCCGAGGTTCTGTGCGTCAAGAACAAGATCCACGAAGTCGGCTGCGACATGTTTTTCGACATCCATGGCGACGAGGCGCTGCCGTATAACTTCGTGGCCGGCAACGAGATGCTGGCCGACTTCACCCCGGAACGCGCTGCCGGGCAGCAAGCCTTCGTGGCCCAGTACATGGCTGCCAGCCCCGACTTCCAGAACAAGTTCGGCTACGCCGCCAGCCGCTACAACGCCGACATGCTAACCCTGGCGTCGAAGTACATCGGCCACACCTTCAAGTGTCTGGCACTGACCCTGGAAATGCCATTCAAGGACAATGCCGATCTGCCCGACCCGTACACGGGCTGGAACGGGGCGCGCAGCGCGGCGTTGGGCGCGGCCATCCTGCAACCGATCCTGCACGCCTTGGGCGAGAAGGGCTGAATCATGGGAACCGAAATCGAACGCAAGTTTTTGCTGACGGGCGACGGCTGGCGCACCCTGGGAGAGCCGGTGCTGCTGCGCCAGGGCTATCTGTCGTCGCAGCCGGACCGCACGGTGCGCGTGCGCATCGAAGGCGACGGCGCGACGCTGACCATCAAGAGCCGCAGCGTGGGCGCCACGCGGGGCGAGTGGGAGTATCCCTTGCCGCTGACTGACGCCAACGAGTTGCTCGACAACGTGTGCGAGCAGCCGATCATCGAAAAGTACCGGCGCCGTATCGACTTCGCCGGCAACGTGTGGGAAGTCGATGAATTCCTGGGCGCAAACGCGGGCCTGATGTTCGCCGAAATCGAGCTGGCGTCGGAACAGCAGCAGTTCGACCGGCCCGACTGGATCGGCGCCGAGGTGACCGACGACCGCCGCTACTACAATTCCAACCTGATCAAGTTGCCGTATTCGCAGTGGTAGGGTGATCCTGCCCGCTGGCTACGCAATCAGGCCAAGCGCAAAAAAGCCGTCCATGAAGGACGGCTTTTTTTTAACACGCAGGCTACACACGCAGGCTACACACACAGGCTAAACGCGCAGGCTTAGTGAAAGTGCTCGTTGCCGGCGGGCGCATCGTCCGGCATTTCGGCATGCACCAGTTCGCCCGTGGGATCGGCGAACAGGGGCGCGCCGCAATCGTCGCAATATTCCGCCACGAAGCGCTCGTTGTGCCG
The DNA here is from genome assembly GCA_943372275.1 of Janthinobacterium lividum. Lineage (GTDB taxonomy): Bacteria > Pseudomonadota > Gammaproteobacteria > Burkholderiales > Burkholderiaceae_D > Telluria_A > Telluria_A lividum_A. The sequence goes on along the minus strand of CALRYE020000250.1, from coordinate 1,554 downwards.
CTTGATGTGCGTGATGCCGGCCTCGTTCAGGTGCCCGATGATCTCGTCGAGGGGTGCCTTCTGCTCGCTCATGCCGGGAATGCCGGCGCTGATCAAGCCTTCCACCGGGGTGCCGTCTTCATCTTCCTGGCCGTACAGGGGCCAGACGATGCCGTAGATCACGTCCGACGCCTGCCGCATGGTGAAGGCCACGCGGTATTCGTCGATCTGGCCATCGGCCGATTCCTCGCCGAAGCCGGCGATCACGGCGCGCAAGTCCGACGCTTCCACCGACAAGGTGTTGGTCAGGTAATGCACGGCCGCGCGGATCGACACGGGACGGATCTGCTTGTCCGCCTCGCGGCAGGCCACGTAGTAGGCTTCCGGCAGCAGCAGTTCGATGCCGCAGCCTGGCAAGAGGCGCGCGATGGTCGGGTCGGCCTGGGCGCGCCACTGGACCAGCGCGTTGGCGCGCTCGACCATGAAGCTGGACAGGTGCGCCGGTTCTTGCCAGCGGAACAGGGGCGCGCCCAGCGGCGCCACCACGGCCACCAGCAGGTAGCGGGTGTCGGCCAGGAACGGCGCAGTCTCGGGCGGCTTGGCCATGGGTTTGAGCGCCGTACCCTTGTGGGCGGCCTGGGCCAGCTTGTGCGTGGTGGAATAGGTTTCCGCATGCGTGCGCGGCAGCTGGTCGATGGCGAACAGGGTCGGCGCCATGGCCATCTGCACGCCGTCGGCCAGCAGGTGCGCCGAAAAGTGCGCCGACAGGGTCGAGAGCACATCGGGCGGGATGGTGCCCGACGCGATCGAGAAACGCGTCCATGCCAGGATCGGTGCGGCCACCAGCAAGGCCTGGTAGGTGACTTCGACGCCGTCGACCTGCTCGACCATGATGGACGATTCGCTGACCGCCTCCACGCCTTCCATCAGCGTGTCGTAGGCGTTCAGGTCTTCCTTGAACAGCACGTTGAGCGTGGTGTCGATGGTGTCCTGGTGATTGGTCTTGAGCAGTTTTTGAAGCTGCGTATCCAGGTGGCGTTCCCAGGATCGTTCCTCGATGCGGCTGGCCGCCTGTACGATGGCCTGGCTGATGCTGACCAGACGCTGGCTTTCCGCCGACAGTTTGTGGGATGAATCTTTGGATGGACGACGCATAGCGGGATAAGGATCTTTTAAGTGAATGAATGGATGTTTGTCGGTTAGAACAATGATAAACCCTTATGGGTCCTATTGTAGTTGATTCGGGTGCCGGGCATGGAGACAGCGCAAGCGGGTGTGAAAAGGGGGCGTGTTCGAGCCCGTCCCGGCGCCCGGCGTGGGCGCCCGACGTGGCGCCCGACCTGGGCAGTCTCCGAACCCACCGGCGTTAGCGCCCCCTCCGTCCTCCGTTAACGTCATCCTCGCTTTCGAGGATGTCGCAGAACACGCATTTATTTCAAAACCACTGCCATTTGCTCCGTCATCCCCGCGAAAGCGGGGACCCATGCTGAGCATGCAGCACTATGGAAGCCGGCTCAGCATGGGTTCCCGCATGCGCGGGAATGACGGTTTTGAAGTTGGTGGCCTAGAGTTACG
>CALRYE020000249.1:0-6444 GCA_943372275.1 Janthinobacterium lividum | reverse complement strand
AACAGGACCGTGAAACGATATTACGCCGATGATAGTGCTGCAACCAGTGTGAAAGTAGGTTATCGTCAGGCTAGTTATAAGAAGAAAACCCCAGTAAGCCTTAACGCGCTCAAGATCGCGTTAAGTGCAAACTGGGGTTTTTTTTCGTCTGGAGAGAAGCGCGGGTTACTCTCCGAAGCCTTCCCCGACGTCGATCCCGCCCGCTATATACCATGCAGTGTTGGTTTCGATTCATGTGCTATGGGTCCCCGCCAAGGGGGCCGCCGAGGCCGGGGACACTGTAATGGCTAGTACCGCTAGCTCGGTATCTGACCTGCACGATACTTTCGTTCTTAAAAAGCGCGTCCCAGCTTGACCACGATGAAATTGACGCCGTCGTTAGGCTTCTTGATGCTGCCGTTCGAGTAATGCTGGAACTTCATGCCCAGATCCCACTGGTTCGCAAACACATAGCCCACGCCGAGATGATCGCCGAACTGAAACGCGGTCGACAGCTGTTTGTCGCCATTGTCATACACATGCGACAGCACATTGGCGCCCACGCCGCCTTCCGCGTACCAACCCAGCTGGTCATCGGCCTGATAGCGAAACACGGGGGTAAAGCCGATGCTGGTGATGTTCTGATGGTCGCCGCGCACGCCGCGGTAGGCGGTCCCGCGCCATTGCGCCAGCGTCAGATCCCAGTAACCGGTCAGATGCCGGCCGTTGCCCTGGAACCAGCGCTTGCTCCAATCGGCCTGCGCTCCCAAGCGCACCATGCGCACATCCGGTCCGCCCGCTGCCTCGAACGACATGCCATCGACCAGTTTGTCGGCGGCCATCGCACTGCTCGCTGCGGCGGTGATCGACACCGCGGCGAATGCTGTCAAAATCTTGTGAATTCTGTTGTACGGCATAAATCTTCCATTGAGTGAACTGCTACATTGATAACGTAACAAACATTGTACCGATGTTGACTTTTTGCCGTTGGCGCACGCCAGATTTCGCCTAGAGGTAGTTCTCGGTTAATGCATCGAAGTACGATTCATGTCCCTGTGCGATACTTTTGTCCTCTGCAGCCCAAGGAACCCCCGTGACACGACCCAATATCGCTTTTCTCGGCATCGGTTTGATGGGCGCTCCCATGGCGGCGCGGCTGGTACAAGCCGGGTTTCCGGTGTCCGCATGGAACCGCACTTTCGCCAAGGCGCAGGCCTTGGCCGCGCATGGCGTGCTCCCTTGTGCTCAGCTGTACGAGGCGCTGTCCGAAGCGGACATCGTCATCTCAATGCTGGAAGCCGGACCAGTTGTTCTCCAGGTCGTGCAAGCGGCCCTGCCGTCGCTCGCGCCCGGCTCCCTGTGGATCGACATGAGCTCGACTCAGCAGGCCGAAGCCTTGGCGATCCATGCTGTCCTGCAAGCTGCAGGCGTGGACTTTCTTGACGCGCCCGTATCGGGCGGCGTGGCGGGCGCGCAGGCAGGCACATTGGCGATCATGGCCGGCGGCGCCATCGCCGATTTCGCCCGCGCCGAAGACGCGTTGCGCGTCCTGGGCCGGCCGACCCTGGTCGGCCCGGTCGGCAGCGGCCAGGTCGCCAAGTTGTGCAATCAATTGATCGTGGGCGGCACCCTGAATATTGTCGCCGAAGCATTGCTGCTGGCGCAGGCGGCCGGCGCCGATCCGCAAGCGGTGCGCGCGGCCATCCGTGGCGGATTCGCTGAAAGTAAAATCCTGGAGATGCACGGCCAGCGCATGCTGGACCGTAATTTCATGCCGGGCGGGCAGGTCAAAAGCCAGCTGAAAGACTTGCGCAACGTGCTGATTGCCGCCGCGGATGCCGGCGTGGTCTTGCCGGTGACGTCATTGGTGACCGATACCTATGCCAGCATCGAACACGATTATCCTGGCGCGGACCAGTCCGCAGCCTTGCTAGCGCTGGAAAAGCGCAACCCGGGCCAGCGCCTGGGTATCGCTCCCGATAAACTGCCGGAATGATACCCCGGCCACGGCACGGCGCCGGTCTTAGCTACCACCCACCTACGCCTTCGGCAGACTCATCTCCACCAGCTTGACCCAGTAACTGGCGCCGATCGGCAACAAGTGGTCATTGAAGTCATAACTGGCGTTATGCAGCTGGCAAGGTCCCAAACCATGGCCGCCGGCCCGGTGGTCGCCTTCTCCATTACCCAAAAACACATAACAACCCGGCTTGGCCTGCAACATGTAGGCAAAGTCTTCCGCACCCATGGTCGGCTCGGTATCCGTATCGACCTTGTCGGCGCCGACAACCGCCTGCATGGCCTCGATGGCGAACGCGGTTTCCTTGGGATGATTGATCAGCGGCGGATAGTTGCGCTTGAACCCGAAATCAACCGTCGCATTGAATCCCGCCGCCGTATGCGTGGCAATCTCTTCCATGCGTTTCTCGATCAGATCCAGCACGCCCGTGGTAAACGTGCGCACGGTGCCGATCAGCACGGCTTCATCTGGAATCACATTGGTGGCGCTGCCCGCATGAATCTGGGTGATCGACAGCACGGCCGTATCCAGCGGATTTTTCTCGCGCGAAATGATCGTCTGCCAGCTCTGGGCAATATTGACCGCGACCATGACCGGATCGACACCCCGGTGCGGCTGCGCGGCATGCCCACCCTTGCCCTTGACCACCACGCGGAACTCATTACTTGACGCCATCATCGGTCCCGCCACCACGCCGAACGTACCCATCGGCATGCCCGGCCAGTTGTGCAGTCCGTACACGGCGTCCATGGGGAATTGCTCGAACAGCCCGTCGTCCATCATGCGGCGCGCGCCGCCCCCGCCTTCCTCCGCCGGCTGAAAGATCAGGTAGACGGTGCCGTCGAAATCGCGCTGCCGCGACAAATGATGGGCCGCGCCCAGCAGCATGGCCGTGTGGCCGTCATGACCGCAGGCATGCATTTTCCCGGGATGCACGGACGCGTGCTCGAAGTTGTTGATTTCTTGCATGGGCAACGCGTCCATATCGGCGCGCAGTCCGATGGCCCGCTCCGAGGTGCCGTTGCGGATGATGCCCACCACGCCAGTCACCCCCAGGCCGCGCACGATGGGAATGCCCCATTCGGTCAGCAAGCCGGCGACCACATCGGCGGTGCGTTCTTCTTCATAGCAAAGTTCCGGGTGCGCATGCAGGTCGCGGCGGATCTGCTGCAGCTCCGACTGGAACGAAATAATCGGTTCGACAAGGTTCATGTCACTCTCCTGATGCTGGAATGCTAACGCTGATGTTAAAGCCACAAGGACCTATTGTAGCCCGGCTTCCACGCTTCTCACCAACACACCGCCAACACAACACATCCATCCCGTCGGCGGCGCGAGAATCGTATAAAGTATTGGCTTCGGCTACTATTTTTGGACCAGCAAATGAGCACCACCCAAGTACGGGCGACCTGCCCGCACGACTGTCCCGACACCTGCGCACTGTTGATCACAGTGGACAACGGCGTGGCGACCGAAGTGAAGGGCGACCCGGACCATCCCACCACAGCCGGCGTGCTGTGCACCAAGGTCGCCCGCTATGCGGAGCGCACCTACCATCCCGACCGGCTGCTGTATCCGATGCGCCGCACGGGCAAAAAAGGCGAAGGACAATTCGAGCGCATCAGCTGGACCGAGGCGATCGACACCATCGCCACGCGCCTGCAAGCCATCGCCGCGCGCGCTCCGCAAGCCATCCTGCCGTACAGCTATTGCGGCACCATGGGCCAGGTGCAGGGCGAGTCGATGTCGGCGCGCTTTTTCCACAAGCTTGGCGCCTCGCTGCTGGACCGCACCATCTGCGCCGAAGCCGGCATCACCGGCTACAAATACACCATCGGCGCCGGCATCGGCACCGACGTCGAGCAGTTTCAGAATTCCAAGCTGATCATCATCTGGGGCGGCAATCCGATCGCCTCCAACCTGCATTTCTGGATGCGCGTGCAGGAAGCCAAGCGCAATGGCGCGCGCATCATCGCCATCGACCCCTACCGCTCGCTGACGGCCGAAAAATGCCACCAGCATATCGCCCTGCTGCCCGGCACCGATGCCGCCCTGGCACTGGGTATGATGCACGTGCTGATCCGCGACGACCTGATCGACCAGGACTACGTGGCCAACTACACGCTCGGCTACGAGGCGCTGAAAGAGCGCGCCGCGGAATGGACCCCCGAGCATACCGCCGCCATCTGCGGCATCACGGCCGATGAAGTCACCGGCCTGGCCCGCGAGTATGGTGAGATGGCGAAACGGGGCGAGCCGGTCGCCATCCGCACCAACTACGGCGTGCAGCGCGTGCGCGGCGGCGGCATGTCGGTGCGCACCATCGCCTGCCTGCCCGCGCTGGTGGGCGCCTGGCGCCATCCGGCCGGCGGCATCCAGCTGTCCTCGTCGGGCTCGTTCCCGGTCAACAAAGCCGCCTTGCGCCGGCCCGATCTGCTGCCCGGCCAGGTCCGCACCATCAACATGACCACCATCGGCGACGACCTGCTGCGCGACAGCTCGCCCGCGTTCGGACCGAAACTGGAAGCGGTGGTAGTCTACAACGCCAACCCGCTGGCGATCGCGCCCGACTCCGACAAGGTCATGCGCGGCTTCGAGCGCGACGACCTGTTCACGGTGGTGATCGAACACTTCCAGACCGACAGCGCCGACTACGCCGACATCCTGCTGCCGGCCACCACCCAGCTCGAACACGTCGACGCCCACAGCGCCTACGGCCACCTGTACATGATGGCCAATAACGCGGCCATCGCACCGATGGGCGAAGCCAAGCCGAACACCGAAATCTTCCGCCTGCTGGCCGCGCGCATGGGGCTGACCGACCCGTGCTTTTCGGAGAGCGACGACCAGATCGCCGCGCAGGCGTTCGACGCCACCAACGCGCGCGCCATCGGCGTGGACTGGGAGTCGCTCAAGCGCAAAGGCTGGCAGAAGCTGGTCATGCCGGACGCACCGTTCGCCAACGGCGGCTTTCCCACCCCATCGGGCAAGTGCGAGTTCTACTCCGCCAGCATGCTGGCCGACGGCCTCGATCCCTTGCCGGCCTACCTGGCGCCGTACGAGTCGGTGGCCAGCAACCCGGAACTGGCGCGGCGCTTTCCGCTGGCGATGATCTCGCCGCCGGCGCGTAACTTCCTCAACTCCACCTTCGTCAACGTGACCAGCCTGCGCGGCACCGAGGGCGAACCGCACCTGGACATTCATCCGGCCGACAGCGCCGCGCGCGGCATCGTCAACGGCGAAATGGTCCGCATCTTCAACGACCGCGGCTCCTTCGTGGCCAAGGCGCGCGTGACCGACAAAGCCCGGGCCGGCCTGGTGGTGGGCCTGTCGGTATGGTGGAAGAAGCTGGCCGGCGACGGCAAGAACGCCAACGAGGTGACCAGCCAGCGCCTCACCGACATGGGCCGCGCGCCCACCTTCTACGACACGCTCGTGGAAGTCGAGCGGCTTGCCGCATAACGGTCAGGTCCATGCTGTGCCTGATGCGCCCCGTGCGCCCGACCGTGGAGTCACCGCCGCCCCGCAAGCCGCTCTTGAAACGCTGGCGCGCCGTGCTGCTGTGCGGCGTCGCAGCGGGCCTGTTGGCCAGTTGCTCGAGCCTGAACTACTACCGCCAGGCGGCCCAGGGTCAGCTCGACCTGCTGTCCGACGCGCGCCCCATCGACGAATGGATCAGCGACAGCGCCACCGACGCCAAGCTGAAACTGCGCCTGGAAACGGCGCGCCAGATCCGCACCTTCGCCGTGCGCGAACTGGCGCTGCCGGACAATAAAAGCTACCGCAACTACGCCGCCCTCAAGCGCCCCTTCGTGCTGTGGAACGTGGTGGCCGCGCCCGAACTGTCGATGAAGCCGATCCAGTGGTGCTTTCCGATTGCGGGCTGCGTCAGCTACCGCGGCTATTACAGCAAGGATGACGCCACCGCCTACGCCAAGGCGCTGCGCGCCGAGGGCAACGACGTGCAGATCGGCGGCGTGCCGGCCTATTCCACGCTGGGCTGGTTCAACGACCCGCTCATCTCCACCTTCATCCACTACCCCGATGCCGAACTGGCGCGCCTGATTTTCCACGAGCTGTCGCACCAGGTGGTCTATGTGGCCGACGACACCCAGTTCAACGAGTCGTTCGCCAGCGCGGTGGAGGAGGCCGGGGTGGAGCGTTGGCTGGCCACTTTCGGCAACGACACCATGCGCGCCAACTACGCCAAATTCCAGGGCCGCAAACAGCAGTTCCTGGCGCTGCTGCTTGGCTGCCGCAAGGCGCTCGAAGAGAACTACGCCTCCAGGCGGCCGATCGCGGAAAAGCGCGCGCGCAAGGCGCGTCTGTTCCAGCAGCTGCAGGACGACTACCAGCAGCTCAAGGTCAGCTGGGGCGGCTACGCGGGCTATGACCGCTTCTTCGCCGAACCGCTGTCGAATGCCCACCTGGCCTCGATCGCCGCC
>CALRYE020000248.1:0-6500 GCA_943372275.1 Janthinobacterium lividum | reverse complement strand
GGCACGACGGTTTTTCATTTTGCGCGAACCGCAGCTCAATCCTGCGGCTTGACTCCCAGCAGTTCTTCAATATGCGCCAGCGAGGTCTGATCCTTGACCACTGAGCGCAGCCACGTGTGCAGATCCTGTTCGCCCGCGGCGGCGGCTTTCTCGGCAAAGTACGATACAGGGCTGTGCGGCTCGGTGCGGCGGAAGAATTCCGCCACGGCGCGCAATTGCGCAATGGCTTGCGTGCGCGTGACAATGGCGCCTGGCGGGCCGCTCGGCACCGCCGCAGCGTGCAGCGGCGTGCCATCGGCCGGCGCAGTGCCGCCACTGGCGGCCTCGCCGGCCGGCTCCTGCTGCGCCGCGGCCACCGGCGGCATCAGGCTGAGCATGGTGCCGACCGCGTCGCGCGCGGATGCGAAGCCCGGGCTGTCGCCACCCAGGCGTTCGTCGGCGGCCTTTTCAAACGCCAGCAACGCGTCCAGGCAGTACTGCGCATCGGTGGCGAAACTGGCCCGAAAGCGCGCCGAGTTTTGCGAGCGCGCAGATTCCAGATCGGCCAACTTGGGGCCAGGGCCGTTGGGACTCTTGCGCGCGGTCTCGAAATCGATCATCGAATACGCGCTGCCGTTGCCGTCGGTGACGGGCATGGCACGCAGCAGGGCAGGCGTGCGCGCCAGGATCCAGCTCAGGTTGCCCACGCGCTGGTCATGATCGTCGCCGTCCGATTCGGGATACAGGCCGCGGTCCCAGTACTGGTCGATCAGGCCTGCGATGACGCGAAAGCCCTCGGCCAGCCCGCGCAAGCCATGCTGCTGGGCGGCGGCCTCGGTGAGCCACACCGCCAGGCGCAGGTCCTTGCTCTTTTGTTCGATGATCACCGCGCAGCGCCTGGTGACGAAATCCCAGTCCGCCTCTTTCAGGTCGGTGACCCATTCGCCCTGGTCGAGCGAAGGGTCGTCGAACTTGCGCGCCTGATTGATGGCGTCCAGTTCCGGGGCGAACGTGAGGTCCTCGCCCGCAGGCAGGTCGGCGCGGATCGGGTTGAGTAACAGCTCGGCTGAAAACATGATGTCCTTGTACGTTTCTTCTTTTGGTTTTATTGAGCCAGGCGGAATTCGATGCGGCGGTTGCGCGCGCGGCCATCGGCATTGTCGTTGCTGGCGATCGGGCGGTCCGGACCCTGGCCGGAAGCCGTGATCAGTTCTTCCTTGATGCCGTGGCTGGACAGATAGGCCTTGACCGCCTCGGCGCGGGCCTGGCTCAAGCCCTGATTGGTGGCGCGCAGGCCCTGGTTGTCGGTGTGGCCGATCAGCTCGACCTTGCGCTCCTTCAGTTTAAGCAGCGCAGCCGTCATTTCGTCGAGAATGGCGCGGCCCGATGGCGTCAGGGTCGCCTTGCCGCTCTCGAATTCGATGGTGCGGTTGGCCAGGGTCTTGTCCAGAATGCTCTGGTCGGCCGCCGACACGCGCAAGCCGTTGTTGACGGTGTAGGTGGGATTCAGGCTGGTGGCCACGGTGCTGGCGATTTTCTGGCGCTGCGCTTCGTTGGCCACTTCGCCGCGCAGGCTGACGGTGCTGCCGTCGATCTTGAGCTGGCCGCGGCTGATCAGCTTCAGGTCCGGGGTGATCAGCTTTTGCACGTAGTTGTTCCAGTTGGCCGGCATGGCCACCGGGCCGACCGAGATCTGGTCGACCACGTCGGCGCCATACACTTCGCGCAGGCGCGCCAGCACGCTGGCCTTGCTCGCTTCGTCGGGCACGGTGCCGGTCACCAGCACCTGGCCAGGCTGCGGTGCGGGGCTTTGGGCTAGCGCGCCGCTGGCGCAGGCTAGCAATACTACGAATGGTACGAGGGATATAGCCGATGCCAATTGACGCATGATCAGGTTCCGATAAACGCCGTGCCCAGGGAATCGAGCGCGGATTTGAGTGACAGGTTGGCTTGCGCCAGATAGGTGGACAGCTTCTTGATCGCGTAATCGTCGCCGACCTGCTGCTCGACCCAGTCCAGCTGGTCGAAGGTGATGTGGCGTTCTTGCGCGGCGATCGGGTCCATGATCGCCTGCAGCGTCTGGGCCGATGCGCCGCTAAAGCCCAGCACCAGCGCAGGGCGCTGCTCGATCCGGGTGATGAACAGGGCCAGCTCGAAGTCGGCGCGCGCCAGGAACGGCGTGATCAGGTGCATCCAGAATGCCGCCACCAGGTTGCGGTACACCGGGTCGGACGGCAGCGGCAGCACCAGGCTCTTTTCGAGCCGGCTCGAACTGCTGGCCAGTACCGGCTGCAGCAGCATGCCCAGGGCCAGCAGCACCTGGCGCACGGTGCCTTCGAAGCCCGATTGGGCCAGCAACGCGTCGAGCGCGCCGACCGTCTGCATTTCCAGGAAGTCGTCGAAGGCGGCGTCGTAGGCGGTGGTGCGCAAGTCCAGGTCGATCACGTGGCTGGCGGCGGCCTGCAGCGCGGCGGTGGCGTCGGCCGCCGCGAACACGGCGCTGCTGAGCGCCTCGTGGCGGTTCCACAGGCGGTTCAGCACCAGCGGGGCATCGGGCACGAAGGCGGCCGGTTCGGGCACTTCCATGGTGCTCATCATCAGGAACGGGAAACGGCGGCTGGACTGGTCGCTGCTGGCCACGATATGGCCGGCGATCGCATGCCGGCGGCGCGGCCCGATGAAGGCGAAGTGCAGCGGGGCCACGGCGTCGTAGCTGAGCTTCCAGCGGGCGTCGCCGCTCATCAGGTCCATTGCGTGGGCCAGCCAGTCGTCCAGCACCTTGAGCAGGGCCGGATTGTCGCTGCCCTTGACGAAGTCGCCGCGGGTCGGGATCTTGCCGAAGTAGCCGACCGCGGTGGGCGTGGCGGTGCGGGTCATTGCGCAGCTCCCGCGGCGCTGGCGCTGATGATGGTGTCGGGTAGCCGCAGGCGCTTGAAGCCCTGGCCCGACTGCGGCGCGGCGGCGGCGGCCGGTTTGTTGCTGCCGATGATCTTCAGGTTGGCCGTGACGACCACGCCGGCGTTGTCCCACGACAGTTCGAACACGCCGTTGTCCTTGCGCTTGCGTTTGGCCGCTTCGACCATCTTGCGCAGGCCGAAGTGGCCCGGCTCGTTAAGCAGCACCACGCTGCGGCCTTCCGGTGTGATGGCGGTGATGCGCGAACCCGGCGTGCCCTGGGCGTTCGGCCACGCCATGTGTACCCATGGCTGCGGCTGGCCGCGCCAGCGCAGCGACTGGCCGTCCACCTCGATGGTGAACTCGGTGGCGCCGACGGCCGACAGGGCCTGCACGTCGAACATGGTCTGGGCTTCGCCGCCGCTCGATGCGGCCGCGTTGGCCACGCCGTTGGCCGACAGCGGCGCGATCCAGCCGGGGAAGCTGGCCACCACCGGTGGGGCCAGCGAGATGCCCATGTTGGCCCAGGTCTTGGCGCTGAGCGCGTCGCCGCGGCGCACCACCAGCGGCCCGATGGTGGTGTCGAAGAACTTGGCGATCGCCCCTTCCGGGCCGAACACCTGGCCGATTTCAGCGTTGGTCGCTTCCGCCTTGGAGTCGGCCGCGAACGGGTATTTCATGGCCAGGTTCTGGCGGAACGGCTGTAGCACCTGGGCCGCCCACACCTTGTTGATCTCCGCTTCGGTCGGCTTGACGATGACGGCGAAGGTTTGCATCAGCGGGCGCACCAGGATCGGGCGCACGGCGGTTTTCTGGGCGTCGGTCATCCCGGTCAGCATCTGCTCGTCGACATACTTGAGCGCTTCGGCCAGCTCCGAGCCGGTGCCGTCCAGGGTTTGCTGCATCAGCTGCTTGGCGCCCGGCCCCGGATCGCCCTGGTTCTTGATGGTGTTGAAGCGCCCGCGCAGTTTGGACAACTGGTCCATGTAGCCGCGCATCAGCGACGAGCCCTGGTCGCGCGTGACGACCAGCCGGGCCACGCCGGAAAACTCGCGTCCGACCGGCCCCAGTGGCAAGGCCGCGGTCTGGGCGTTGGAGGTGGACGGGATGTTGACGTTGATCTGCGACGGCTTCTGGCGCAGCACCGCTTCACGGAACCAGCCGGCCACGCCGCGCTGCGCGCGCTGCATGCCGGCGTCGATCAGCGACGGGTTGTCCCACGAGGTCTGCTCGTACACCGTGGTGATCAGCTTGTTGATCGGCGAGATCTGCGGGTCGCCCAGGCGGTTCATCGCATTGGCGGCGGCGTCGAAGCCCGACAGTTCGCGGATCGTCACGCCCTGCACGAATTTTTGCCACTCCTTGGCGTAGTCGTTCTTGTACAGCTCGACCAGCGCTTTCTGGATCTGCTCCGGGCTGCCTTCCAGGGTCAGGTCGTTGTTCGAGGCGGTTTTCAGCACCCAGTCGGCGCTTTGCAGTTCCTTGTTGGAGGCATCGCGGAAGGCGTCGCGCACGAAGCCTTCCCACGCTTCACGGGTAAAGCTGCCGGGGATGACGTAGCTGCCCAAAACCAGTTCCTTGTCCTGGTCGCCGACGATGCGCGCCACCGTCATGGACGGGAAGCGGGTCGCCGCGCGTGCCTTGACGTCGGCATACACGCGCTCGCGCGCCGGCATGCCGCGCTTGACGCGGCGCAGGTTGTCGCGGGTCTGGTCGACCAGGGCCAGCTTGTTGTCCAGCGTCGGCCACGAGGTGTCGCCCACCTGGGCCAGGTAGAACGAGATGATGCGTTCGGCGCCGCGTATCATCTGCTCGCGCGGCATGGCGCCACGGTTGGCGTCGAGCCAGCCGCGCCAGAAACGGGTCAGCTGGTCGGTCAGGTGGCCCGCTTCGGCGCGGCTTTTATCGCCCAGCATCAGGTAGGTCTTGAGGGCGTTGTACGCGTCTTCGGTGTCGGACGGCGAGGCATCCTTGAACTGCTGCGCCACGTTCGCGCCGGGCGCGTCGGGGGTAGCAGCTGACGCACCCCCTTGCGCACCGGGCGCGCCCGGGGTCGCAGGAACGGCACCAGGGGCACCAGCCACGCGCACGTCGGGCTGCAGCTGCGCCGCGTTGGCGTTGACTTCCGTCAGAAAGCCTTCCAGCGTCTGGCCGACGGGCTTGAGCATGACTTCGCGCACGCCGCTGAAGTATTCTTCGCGCAGCTTGCGCTCCAGGTATTCGCCCTGATACAGGCCGAGACTGAGCGACAGGGGACGGCTGGTGCGGTACTTTTCCAGCTGCTCGATGCGGTCCTGCAGGATCTGCAGCGCTTCGAAGCGCGACTGCAGGTCGAGGCGCTTGTCCTGCACCTTGACCACCTGGTCGAGATCGGCCTGCACGTTCTCGACCAGCTGGCGGTTGCCCATGTACGACCAGCTCCAGCCGCCCAGCGCCAGGCCGACCAGCGCCGTGGCGGCGAAGAAGGCGGCGTAGCGCAGGCGCGTCTTGGCCGGGCTGGCATATTGGGCCACCAGGTCCTTGTCGGCGAAGATCACCTTGCGGAACAGGTTGAGCAAAAAGTAGCCCTGCTGCTGGTGCGCTTCTTCGTGTTCCTTCGGCTGCAGCTTGATGTCGAATTTCTGCGCCACGCGCTGCGACGACGCCGACACCGACTCGCCTTCCTGCAGCGCGCTGGTGAAGTAAAAGCCGCGGAACACGGGCTTGAACTGGAACGGGTTTTCTTCGAACAGAGTGGCGATGAAGCCGCGCAGCGGCGCCTTGATGGTTGAGAACTCCAGCGGGAAGGTGAACACGCCCGGTGGCATGCGCTCGCGCCACTGCAGCGCCATGTTGGCCGCGGACAGGTCCTTCAGGCCGTCGTACAGTTCGTCGAAGCGGGCGTCGAACTGGTCCAGCACCTGTTCGCTGGTGGTGTTCTGGCTGTAGGGCAGGGTGGCGCCCCATACTTTATCGCGCTCGCCGCGCTCGGCGTCCTGGAAGAATTCGTTAAAGCCCGTGATCAGGTCGGCCTTGGTGAACACCACGTAGACCGGGGCGTGCACTTCCAGCTTTTCGGTCAGCTCCTGCACGCGCTGGCGCAGGTTCTTGGCCAGGTTGATGGCGAATTCGGGACGGTTGCCGGTCAGCTCGGCCACGCTGACGGCGATGATCACGCCATTGATCGGCGCCTTTTTACGGTATTTCTTCAGCAGCGACAGAAAGCCGAACCACTCGGCGCGGTCCTCGTCGACCACCGAATAGCGCCCGGCGGTGTCGAGCAGGATGCCGTCGGTGGTGAAGAACCAGTCGCAATTGCGGGTGCCGCCCACGCCCTGGACGATCTTACTGTCGGCGAACGGGAACTGCAGCCCGGAGCTGGCGATCGCCGTGCTCTTGCCGGCCGCCGGATTGCCGATCACCATATACCAGGGCAGCTCGTACAGGGCCGCGTCGCCCGACAGCTGCCCCAGCTTGGATCCCTTGATGGTGCCGATCGCTTCGAGCATGCGCTTCTTGATGACGTCCTGTTCCTGGCGCTGGGCCGGGTCGGCCTTGATGGGCGCCTTGCTGACCTGCTGCTCGAGCATCTCGCCCAGTTCGGTGGCGGAGCGGCGGCTGCGGCGGCGCCGCCACAGCCAGGTCAG
>CALRYE020000247.1:0-6625 GCA_943372275.1 Janthinobacterium lividum | reverse complement strand
GGGCGTGTTTTTGCGTTATGTCATGAAATTGGATTGGCAATGGTTGTGCACAAGACAACGCCTTGCAACCGGTGGCGCTTTGCGCTAGCCTGCTTCGCCGCGCCAGCGCGTCGGCGTGAACGCCGCTTCACGCGCCATGGCGCTTTCTTGAGGAGCCTGACATGAACGAGTTCGATACCCACGACGTGTTCAACCAGGCCAGTCCGTTCGAGAACGTCAACCTGTTCACGTGCGACCTGGCCTTGCAGGAGGCACTGGCGCGCGAGGGCGCGCCCTGGGCCGCGGCCGAGCTGGCGGCGCTGGGCGCCCAGCTGGGCAGCGCCGAGACGCTGGCCCTGGGCCGGCTGGCCAACGAGCATGCGCCCGAACTGCGCACGGTCGATCGCGCCGGGCGGCGCATCGATGAAGTCGAGTTTCACCCCGCATGGCATCGGCTGATGGCGCTGATGATCGGCGCCGGCGCCCACAGCGGACCGTGGGAGGCGCAGGCTGGCGCCCACGCTGGAGCCCACGTCGCGCGCGCGGCCCAGTACCTGCTGTTCGGGCAGGTGGAAAACGGCGCCCAGTGCCCCGTCACGATGACGTTCGCGTCGGTCCCGGCATTGCGTCAGGCCGGTGCGCTGGCGGCCACGTGGCTGCCCAAGATCCTGTCGCGCCAGTACGATCCGCGCTCGCTGCCCATCGAGCAGAAAACCGGCGCCCTGATCGGCATGGGCATGACCGAAAAGCAGGGCGGCACCGATGTACGCGCCAATACCACCCGTGCCGATCCGATACCAGACGACGGTGGCGGCCAGCCAGCCTGGCGCATCGTCGGCCACAAGTGGTTTTTTTCCGCGCCGCAGTCCGATGCGCACCTGATCCTGGCGCAGGCCATGGTCGACGGTGCACCCCAGCTGTCGTGTTTTTTCGTGCCGCGCTTTCTGCCCGACGGCAGCCGCAACGCGATCCGCGTGCAGCGCCTCAAGAACAAGGCCGGCAACCGCTCGAACGCGTCGTCCGAAGTGGAATTCTGCGGCGCCACCGGCTATCTGGTCGGCCCGGTGGGGCGGGGCATTCCGACCATTCTGGAAATGGGCAGCCATACGCGGCTCGACTGTGTGCTGGGCAGCGCCGGCATCATGCGCGCTGCATTCACTCATGCGCTGCACCACGCGCGCCAACGGCATGCCTTCGGCCGCCCGCTGGCCGCGCAGCCCCTGATGCAGAACGTGCTGGCCGACCTGGCGCTCGAATCGGAGGCGGCCACCGCGTTTGCACTGCGCCTGGCACGCTGCTTCGACCAGAGCGCCGATCCGGCCCAGGCGGCGCTGGCGCGCGTGCTCACGCCGGCGGGCAAATACTGGCTGTGCAAGCGGGGCCCGGGGTTCGCCGCCGAAGCGATGGAAGTCATGGGCGGCAATGGCTATGTCGAGGATGGCCCGCTGGCGCGCCTGTACCGCGAGGCGCCGGTCAATTCGATCTGGGAAGGCTCGGGCAACGTGATGTGCCTGGACGTGCTGCGCGCTTTCGCCCGGAGCAGCGCGGCGCGTGATGCACTGGCGGGCGAACTGGCGCTGGCGGAGCAGGGCGCCCAAGACGGCCAGGCGAGCGGCCATGCCGCCTTTGCCGACTACCGTGCGCGCCTGCTGGACGATCTGGCGCACATGCAGGCCGACGAATTCGGCGCGCGCGTACTGGCCGAGCGCATCGTGCTGGCGGTGCAGGCGGCGCTGCTGCTGCGCCATGCGCCGCCGTTCGTGGCGGCCGCCTTCTGCGCCTCGCGCCTGGAGCGCGACGTGGGCGGCGCCTTTGGGCGCCTGCCGCCCGGGACCGATTGCGCCGCCATCCTGGCGCGCGCGCTGTGCACGTAACGGCGGCGCCGAGATATTTTGCTCGCCGGAGCCCGCAGCTGGGATAATATCGATATAACCAGACGATACAACCAGGCACTACAACCAGACGCTGCAACCCGACGCTACAACCCAAACCGACTGCCATCAAAAACATGAAACAAGACCCGCGCTTTAAAAATCTCTTCATCCTCGACCACCCGCTGATCCAGCATAAGCTGTCGCACATGCGCGAGCGCGATACCTCCACGCGCACCTTCCGCGAGCTGCTCAAGGAAATCACCCTGCTGATGGGTTACGAGATCACCCGCGATCTGCCGCTGACCACGCGCCAGATCGAAACCCCGCTGGTGACCATCGACGCGCCCGTCATCGCCGGCAAGAAGCTGGCGATCGTGCCGATCCTGCGCGCCGGTATCGGCATGAGCGACGGCCTGCTGGAACTGGTGCCGTCGGCCCGCGTGGGCCATGTGGGCGTGTTCCGCGATCCGGCCACCCACCTGCCGGTGGAGTACCTGGTGCGCCTGCCCGACACCACCGATCGCATCTTCATCTTGTGCGACCCGATGGTCGCCACCGGTAACTCGGCGGTGCACGCGGTCGACGTGCTCAAGAAGCGCGGCGTGACCGATGAACAGATCATCTTCCTGGCGCTGGTGGCTGCGCCCGAAGGCGTGACCGTGTTCCAGAATGCGCATCCGGGCGTGAAGCTGTACGTGGCCTCGCTGGACTCGCATCTGAACGAGCATGCCTACATCGTGCCGGGCCTGGGCGACGCGGGCGACCGCATTTTCGGCACCAAATAAACCGATACCGCGAAGAGGCCGAAACCGCAATGGCGACCCTGATCGATCAAGAGTTTTTCGCCCGCCTGAACGCGCTCAACGACAAGTTCGCAGCCGGCATTCCCGATACCCTGGGGCGGCTGCGCACGGCGCGCGAAGGCTTCGCTGCCGATGCGCCCGACGCGCAGCTGATCAAGGAGATGCACCAGGTACTGCACACGGTGGCCGGTTCGGCCGCCACCTTCGGCTTCCGCGTACTGGGCCAGGAGGCGCGCCAGCTGGAGCAGCGCCTGCGCGTGCTGATGGCGTTCGAGCACATCGCCCCGTCGGACTGGAACAACTGGATGGCGGCGCTGGACGATTACATCGCCTGGGGGCTGCGCAACCCGAAGGCGGCCGATTACCCGGGGCGCGCGGAAGAAGAGATGTAACAGCGATTTGCCGGCGGCCGGTTTGCAGGCGGCTTATGGCCGCCGCATATTCTTTACGCCGTCGCACACCATGAGAACGCGCGCGTTTGAGGGCCATTGCAAAATGATCAAGGCCGCATCGTTTGATCTAGCGCAAACTTCCAGACCACTCATGCCCTATATTCATCGTACTGCCGCTTCAAACACGATGGCGTAAGAGTTGAAGTAACTGAACTATTGCGAAGCGGCGCACGTTTATTTTGTGTTCCGCGTGCTTTTTGTGTTTTATTCGGTATAATGCGGGATCGTTGGATTCGAGGTAGTAAGTGCAGTCTGTCTGTCATTTCTTTCTTGCTTCTTTAAACGATCTGAAACGGGCGCAAGCCCAACTTAACTGAAATAGGAAATTGTAATGGCAACTGGCATCGTAAAATGGTTCAATGATTCGAAGGGTTTCGGCTTTATCACCCCTGACGAAGGCGGCGAAGATCTGTTCGCTCACTTCTCGGCTATCCAGTCGAACGGCTTCAAGTCTTTGCAAGAGAACCAGCGCGTCTCTTTCGAAGTAACCGCTGGCCCAAAGGGTAAGCAAGCTTCGAACATTCAGCCACTGTAAAGATCGCTGAGTCTACGAACAAAAACCTCGGATTCCGGGGTTTTTTTTCGTCTGCAGATTTGGCATCGATCGCGAGCGGGGCCGGCGGTACAGGGCGTTTCGCGCGCCGCGTGGCGCTGCCATTCACCCCTGCGGCAGCGCGTTGCGCCAATAGTCCGGCTGCCCGTAGGCGTGGCGCAGAAAGTCGACAAAGGCGCGGATACGCAGCGGCAGATGGCGGCGCTGCCCGAACACGGCATGGATGTCGTTGCCGGGCGCGGCGCACTGGTCCAGCACCGTGCGCAGCCGTCCCGCGGCGATATCGGCGCCCACTTCCCACATCGAACGCCACGCCAGCCCTTTGCCGCCCAGTGCCCAGTCGTGCAGCACGGCGCCGTCGTTGCACACCATATTGCCCGCCACCTTCAAGGTGACCAGCTTGCCGCTGTCGCGGAAGGTCCAGCCGCGCTGGCTGCCTTCGCTGCTGATGGCCAGGCAGTTGTGGCGCGCCAGGTCGGCCAGCGTACACGGCTCGCCATGGCGCTTCAGGTAAGCCGGTGAAGCCACCAGCACGCGCTGGTTATCGGCCAGCTTGACGGCCACCAGATTCGAATCCGACAGGCTGGCGATGCGGATCGCCACGTCCACGCCTTCACCCACCACGTCCACCACCCGGTCGCTCAGGTTCAGGTTGACCGTCACATCGCGATGCTCTGCCAGGAACGAGGGCAGCAGGGGCGCCACGTGCTGGCGGCCGAAGCCTGCCGGCGCCGACACCAGCAGGTGGCCGCTGGCGCGGGCACTGCGCGCCGCGACCGCCGATTCGGCTTCTTCCAGCTCGCTGAGGATGCGCTGGCAGTCTTCCAGGAAGGC
Source organism: Janthinobacterium lividum (assembly GCA_943372275.1). Lineage (GTDB taxonomy): Bacteria > Pseudomonadota > Gammaproteobacteria > Burkholderiales > Burkholderiaceae_D > Telluria_A > Telluria_A lividum_A. The sequence goes on along the minus strand of CALRYE020000247.1, from coordinate 2,130 downwards.
GGCGCCTTCGTCGGTCAGCACCAGCTTGCGCGTGGTGCGCGTGAGCAGCTTGACGCCGAGGCGCGCCTCCAGCGCATCGAGCCGCCGCCCGATCATCGCCGGGGCGATGCCTTCGGCCCGTGCGGCGGCCGACAGGCTGCCGCGCGCAACCACGTCGACGAAGGTGGAAATCTGGCGAAACTGGGACATCGGTTTGCTGCTCCCACTTATGACAAAAACGCACAGATGAATGTACTTAATGTCTCGTTTAGGCTACGAAATAGTCAATATACTGGATGTCATATGAATCGCACAATGGCGTCGTATACTTAACAGTCGACGCCATGCCGCTTTTCGCAGGACAGCTAGCTTTACATTTTTGGCATATCGATTTCCAAGCATCTATTTCTAATCATTAAGGAGCACACATGACCATCGCTATTCCCGCCGGTATGGACATCAAGGCCGACATCAAACCAGGCTACGAGCAGATTCTGACGCCCGAGGCACTCGACCTGGTCGCCAAGCTGACACGCGCCTTCGAGCCGCGCCGCCAGGAGCTGCTGGCCGCCCGCGTGGCCCGCGCCGCGCGTCTGGACGCCGGCGAGCGTCCCGACTTCCTGCCCGAGACCGCCCAGATCCGCGCCGGCGACTGGAAGATCGCGCCGATCCCCAAGGCGCTGGAGTGCCGCCGCGTTGAAATCACCGGCCCGGTCGAGCGCAAGATGGTCATCAACGCCTTCAACTCGGGCGCCGACAGCTACATGACCGACTTCGAGGACTCCAATACGCCAAACTGGGACAACCAGATCACCGGCCAGATCAACATGCGCGACGCCGTGCGCCGCACCATCTCGCTGGAGCAGAACGGCAAGACCTACAAGCTCAACGACAAGATCGCCACGCTGGTGGTGCGCCCGCGCGGCTGGCACCTCGATGAAAAGCACGTGCTGGTCGACGGCCAGCGCATCTCGGGCGGCATCTTCGACTTCGCGCTGTTCATGGTGCACAACGCCAAAGAGCAGCTGGCGCGCGGCGCCGGTCCGTACTTCTATCTGCCGAAGATGGAGTCGCACCTGGAAGCGCGCCTGTGGAACGACATCTTCGTGATGACGCAGCAGGAGCTCGGTCTGCCGCAAGGCACCATCAAGGCGACCGTGCTGATCGAGACCATCCTGGCCGCGTTCGAGATGGACGAGATTCTGTATGAACTGCGCGAGCACAGCTCGGGTCTGAACGCGGGCCGCTGGGACTACATCTTCTCGTGCATTAAGAAGTTCAAACTCGATAAAGACTTCTGCCTGGCCGACCGGCCGAAGGTGACGATGACGTCGCCGTTCATGCGCGCGTACGCGCTGCTGCTGCTGAAAACCTGCCACAAGCGCGGCGCGCCGGCCATCGGCGGCATGGCCGCGCTGATCCCGATCAAGAACGATCCGGAGAAGAACGACATCGCCATGGGCGGCGTACGCAACGACAAGGCGCGCGATGCGACCGACGGCTACGACGGCGGCTGGGTGGCGCACCCGGGGCTGGTGGAGCTGGCCATGGGCGAGTTCACCAAGGTGTTGGGCGACAAGCCGAACCAGATCGACAAGCAGCGTCCCGACGTCAACGTGACGGCCGCCGAACTACTGGACTTCAAGCCGGAAGCGCCGATCACCGAAGCGGGCCTGCGCTACAACATCAACGTGGGCATCCACTACCTGGGCAGCTGGCTGGCCGGTAATGGCTGCGTGCCGATTCATAACCTGATGGAAGACGCGGCCACGGCGGAGATCAGCCGTTCGCAGGTGTGGCAGTGGATCCGCTCGACCAAGGGCGTGCTGGACGACGGCCGCAAGGTGACCGAAGAGATGGTGCGGGCGATGATCCCGGAGGAGCTGGTTAAGGTCAAGCAGGTGGCGCCGAACGGCGACAATCCAACGTACGAGCGCGCGGCGCAGATTTTCGAAGAGATGTCGACCTCGGAGCAGTTCGCGGAATTTCTGACGCTGCCGTTGTACGAGGAGATTTAAGGGGGAAGCTGTAAAGCTCTAGCCACAGACCGTCATCCTCGCACAGGAGGGTGTCGCAGAACACGCATTTATTTCAAAACCACTGCCATTTGCTCCGTCATCCCCGCGAAAGCGGGGACCCATGCTGAGCATG
>CALRYE020000246.1:0-6687 GCA_943372275.1 Janthinobacterium lividum | reverse complement strand
GAAACGCTGCCGCAGCGGCTGCATGGGGCCATGGCGGCATACCCGGGCCGCGTGCTGCTGCTCACCTGCGACACCGACCTGACGGCGCAGGAATTCATGGACATGGCAGCCAGTCCGAAGTGGCGCAAGCTGCTGCGCGGTCCGCGCGTGCAGCACCGGCGCCTGCCCGATGCCGACCATACATTCGCGCGGCGCGAATGGCGCGACCAGGTGGCGCAATGGACCGCCTCGTGGGTGAAGTCGTGGTGAAGTCTTGGTGACCCCGTGCTGACCCGCGCTGAACCAGGCGAGCCAGGCGAGGCCGGCCGGGAAGCCGGCGGCGCGCGCGCGCGCGCGGGCAAGCGGGCGCTGATGGTGGCGTTTCACTTTCCCCCTCAGCGCGGCAGCAGCGGCGTGCAGCGCACCCTGGCGTTCGCCCGCCACCTGCCGGCGCTGGGCTGGCAGCCGCTGATCCTGACGGCGCACCCCCGCGCGCACCCGCACATCTCGGCGGACCAACTGGGCGATATTCCGCCCGGCACCGTGGTGCGGCGCGCGTTCGCCGTCGATACGGCGCGCCACCTGTCCTGGCGCGGACGCTATCTGGCGCCGATGGCGCTGCCGGACCGCTGGAGCAGCTGGCTGCTCGGCGCGCTGCCGGCGGGCCTGGCGCTGGCGCGCCGCATGCGCCCTGCACTGATCTGGTCAACCTACCCGATCGCCACGGCCCACCTGATCGGCATGGCGCTGCAGCGCTTGACGGGTCTGCCCTGGGTGGCCGAGATGCGCGATCCGATGACCGACGCCGACTACCCGGCGCCAGGTCCCATCCGGCGCGCCTACCAGTGGGTGGAGGCGGCCACGGTGCGCCGCTGCACGCGCCTGGTGTGCACCACGCCCGGCGCCATCGCGGCCTACCGCCAGCGCTTTCCCGAGGTGGCGGCCGAGCGCTACGTGCTGATCGAAAATGGCTACGACGAAGCGCACTTCGCCGATGCGGCCGCGCAGACGGCGCGGCCACAGGCGCGCGGACCGGGTCCCGTGCGCATGGTCCACAGCGGCGTTGTGTATCCGTCGGAACGCGATCCGGTGCCGCTGCTGACCGCACTGTCCGCGCTCAAGGGCGCCGGCACGCTCACGGCGGCGCGCTTTCAGCTGACACTGCGCGCGCCCGGGCACGAAGACTATCTGGCCCCGCTGATTGTTCAATACGGCGTGAGCGATCTGGTCCAGATCGCGCCGCACCTGCCGTATCGCGAGGCGCTGGCCGAGATGCTGGGCGCCGATGCGCTGCTGCTGATGCAGGCGTCGAACTGCAATGCCCAGATTCCCGCCAAGCTGTACGAATACATGCGCGCCGGCCGACCGGTGCTAGCACTGACCGATGCGCGGGGCGACACGGCGGCGGCCATGCACGCGGCCGGCCTGGACACCATGGCGGCGCTGGACGACGCGGCCGCGATTGCCGAGGCACTGCTGAGGTTTATCGTGCTGGTCGAGCAAGGCCGGGCGCCGCTGGCCGGGCCCGCGGCCGTGGCGGCTGCGTCGCGCGCGGCGCGCAGCGCCCGTCTGGCGGCGCTGTTCGACGAGCTGACCGGAACGGCGGCGGCGCCGCCCGCCGGCTAGCGCGGCAGGCAGGCCGCGAAGTGCTCGAAGGCGCCATAGCGCGCCACGGCCGGGCGCACCGCATTGCACAAGTCGCGCGCCGGCGCGCTGCTGCCTTCGCCGCGCACGGGCGCCTCGCCGGCCCAGGCGAAGTCGAACTGGTTGGTGTCGCGAAACAGCGCGCGCACCGGATGCCAGCCAGCGTATAGCAGGGCTGTGGCCGTCGTCTGGTTGTCGCTGGAGCGCACCACGCCGCCGTCGCGCCCGCGCACCGCGCCGTCCACCAGATTGCCTACCACGTCGGCGCTGCTGGCGGCAAAACGCACCGAGATGCCGCCGGTATCGACCAGCGTGTTATGGACGATCTTGCTGCGCGCCGCGCTGTTGATGTACATGCCATCGTCGGAGCACGAGGCGATCAGATTGTTGGTGATCAGGCCGTCCTCCTGCTCGGTAATGCATTTCCGATCGCGGCAGAACGGCTTGCCCGTGCCACCCCCGCCCAACGACAGGCCGACCCGTTGGCCGGGCGCGTCGCGCAGCAGCCGTTCGCACACGATCAGGTTCTGGTCGAACTGGTTGCGCATGCCGCCGCCCTTGAAAAAGGCGCCGTAGCTGACCCCGTCGCCCTCGCCCTTGACGAAATCGCTGATGATGTTGCGGCGCACGACCCAGTCGCTCGCCGCCACCAGGTCGACCGGCGTGACCGGGTTGCGGGTGCGGCGCACGGCGGTATTGAACAAGGTGTTCGATTCGATCAAGCCGTGGTCGGGAAAACTGGCGGTCTGGTCGCCGTTGATCTTGAAGTGGGCATTGAAGTCGGCAATGCGGTTATTCACGGCGGCGAAGTGATGGGCCGCGCCGACCACGTGAAACGCGTGTTCGCAGTAGCGGTGCTCCGTGCAGACGCCCTGGATGGTCAGGTTTTCAAAGCGCCACCATGGCTTATCGACGATAAAGCCTTCCTGGGCGTTGAAGTAGATCTGCACTTCGCCCGGCGCGCGCGCGCGCACGGTGATGGGCGCGGTCGCCAACCCCGCATGCAGGCCGGCCTTGATGCTGCCGGTGAAGCGGTAGTCGCCCGGCATCAGCGTGATCACGTCGCCGGGCTGGGCCATGCGCACGGCCGAGCGCACGCCATCGGCGGAATCGACCATGACTTCGCGGCCCGCCGAGTTGGTCGCGGCGGCGCGCGGCTGCGCGCCCAGCGCCAGCGGCGGCACCGGCGCAAGCTGGGCGTCGCCCCGGTCCAGCCGGATCAGCGTCGATTTCGTGGTGGCGCCCACCGCTTCGATAATCGGATTGTGGCCGGTGCTGCGCAGCCCCAGATACGGTCCCAGCACGCGCGGGGCGATGCCGCGGTCCTGCAGCACGAACAGCACGACGCCAGCACCCGCCACGCCGGCCAGCGCGCCAGCCAGCGCCAGACGCAGAAGCAGCTTGCGCTGGCCGCCCGATCGCCGGCCCTGCCGGCCGGGCGCGCGGCCGGAGTCGCGTTCGTTAGCCGGCGCTCTTGATACCATGCCGGCTCATCAGGTCATACATGGTGGGCCGGCTGATGCCCAGCAGTTCGGACGCCTTGACAATATTGCCGTCCACCCGCGACATGGCCTTGACGATGGCCTTGTATTCGGCTTCGTCGCGCACCTGGCGCAGGTTGATCGGCTCGTCCTGGCCTTCGGACAGTTCCAGGCCCAGGTCTTCGGCGGTGATGTGCGGGCCGTCGGTCATGATGACGGCGCGCTTGATGCAGTTTTCCATCTCGCGCACATTGCCCGGCCACGGATGGCTTTCGATGGCCACCAGCGCTTCGGCGCTGAAATGCAGGCCGCCGCGCGACTCGGCGGCGCTGAACTTGTTCTTGAAATGGTGCGCCAGCAGGGTGGCGTCGCCGATGCGTCCGCGCAGCGGCGGGATGGTGACGACGATTTCCGACAGGCGGTAATACAAGTCTTCACGGAAGCGCCCGGTGGTGGCCAGCTCCTTGAGGTTCTGGTGCGTCGCGCAGACGATGCGCACGTCGACCGGGATTTCCTCGTGCCCGCCGATGCGCTCGATGACGCGCTCCTGCAGAAAGCGCAGCAACTTGGCCTGCAGCGACATGGGCAGGTCGCCCACCTCGTCGAGGAAGAAGGTGCCGCCGCTGGCCAGTTCGACCTTGCCCTTGGTCTGCTTGGCCGCGCCCGTGAAGGCGCCTTTTTCGTAACCGAACAGTTCGCTCTCGAGCAGGTTTTCCGGAATGGCCGCGCAGTTGATCGCCATGAAGCGGTTGTTGGCGCGCTGGCTCATCTGGTGCAGCGCGCGCGCCAGCACTTCCTTGCCGGTGCCGCTCTCGCCCAGCAGCATCACCGAGGCCGTGGTCGGCGCGACTTTTTCCATATTGCGGCACACCTTGAGCATGCCGGCGTCGCGCGTGATCAGCCCGCCCATGGGCGAGTCGGCCTGCAGCTGCTGCATGCGGCGGTTTTCCTGCTGCAGCGCGTGCAAAAAGAACGCGCGCTGCACCACCAGGCCCAGCACTTCGGCGTCGCACGGCTTCTGGTGGAAGTCGTAGGCGCCCAGCGCGATGGCCTTGACGGCGTTGCTGCGGTCCTGGTTGCCGGTCAACACGATGACCCGGGTGGCCGGAGCCAGCGCCAGGATCTGCTGCAAGGTGGCCAGCCCTTCGGTGGCGCCGTCCGGGTCGGGCGGCAAGCCCAGGTCCATGGTCACCACGGCCGGTTCATGGCGGCGGATCTGGGCCAGCGCTGCTTCGCGGTCGCCCGCCACCACCACGTCGTAGGCATCCAGGCTCCAGCGCAGCTGCTTTTGCAGGCCCGGGTCGTCTTCGATAATCAACAGCTTTGGTTTGTTCGTGCTCACGGTTCCTCTGGCCCTTGGGGCGGCGGTGTTTATGCGGCGGTGTTTATGCGGCGATGGTGATGCGGCGATGGTTATGCGGCGATGTCCAGTTGCAACGATTCTGTGTGCAGCGGCAGCGTGACGGTAAAGGTGGTGCCTTGCGACGGGATGCTGACCACTTCCATCGCTCCGCCCAGCTCGGCAATGTATTCGCGGCTCTCGAACACCCCGATGCCCATGCCGGCCGACTTGGTCGATTCGAACGGCTTGAACAGGCGCTCGCGGATGAAGTCTTCGCTCATGCCTTCGCCCGTGTCGGTGATCTCCACCTGCACTGTGTTGCCCGCGCGCGACAGCCGGATCGCCACCAGCCCCTCCTTGGGCGTCGCTTCGATGGCGTTCTGGATCAGGTGGCCCAGCACGCGCTCGAGGCGCTCGCGGTCGGCCAGCACGCGCAGGCCGCTGTCGATCACCTGCAGCACCGGATGGGGCTCGAACGCCGCCTTCAGGGCCACCGCCTGGCGCAGCACCTGGTCGATCACCAGCGGCAGCGGATGCTCGGGCGACTCGCTGCGGCTGAGTTTTTGCAGCAGCAGGCGCATCTTTTGCACGGAAAAATTGACCGTGTCGAGCATGTCGGCCTGAAATTCCGGGTTGTCGCGGTGCTTCTCCGCGTTGGTGATCATCAGCGACAACTGCGACACCAGGTTTTTCAGGTCATGCACGACGAAGGTCGACATGCGGTTGAACGACTCGAACTGGCGCGCCACCATCAGCGCCGTGGCCGCGTCGTGCTGGGCCAGGTAGCTGGCGGCCTGGCTGCCGGCAATTTTCAGCAGGTCGATGATTTCCCAGTTCAGCTTGATCTTGCTGCGCGGCTCGCTCAGCAGCACGAAGCCGAACAGCCGCCCCTGCATCATCAGCGGCACGATCAGGCGCACGCGGGGAAAATGCGCCAGCCAGGCCGGCATGACCACGTTATCGTACTTTTCCGGGTCGTCGACCACTTCGTCCAGGTCGATGACCCACTGCTTGCGCTCCAGATACTGGCAGAATTCCGAGGCCATCGGCTCGGTGTCGCCCGTAGCCGGAATGTTCCAGTGCGCTTCCGGATCGCACAGGCCGCTGTCGCGGCGCAGCCACAGCACGCCGCCCGGGCTTTCCACCAGCGCGGCGACGGCCTGGATGGTGCGCTCGCCCAGCCCTGGCCCGTGTTCGGACAGGGTGCGGGTAAAGCGCAGCCACTCTTCGCGGTAATCGTAGTTGTAAGTATAAAAATGCTTGCTGATGAACACCTTCAGCCATGCGCGGAAGGTGCCCGAGAACAGGATCACGACCAGCAGGATGACGGCGCCGAACAGGAACGCCACCTGCATCACGGTGCCCCAGTTGCCGCCCACGTAGCGCAGGTAGTAGCCGGCCGTGCCCATGGCCATCAGGTAGATGGCCGAGCCGAACAAGGCGGCCGAGTGGAACATCACGCGGCGCGACAGGGCCAGGTCGGCCGACCAGGCCGCGCTGCGGCTCATGGAAATGGCGATCAGCGGCACGGTCAGGGCATTGACGACGCCGCGCGCGGCCCAGATGTCGGGATTGACCTGATGGAACAGCATGGTGTCGCTGTACATGTAGAAGTCGTAGGCGAACATGGCGCCGATGCCCAGGCAAGCGAACTTGATGGCCCAGCGCTCCTGGATCGGCTTGTTGCGGTAGAGCTGCTCGACCAGCAACATGCCCAGCACGGCCAGGCCCACCTTGGCGGTGACGCTGGGCAGCAGGCCCAGCTTGGTGAGCACGACCAGTTCCGGCAATTCCATTACGGTGGCCAGGAAGAACACCACGTAGAACAGGGCCGTGAGCAGCACCGACCGCTTGACCTGGCGCGGCCACGGGCTGGCCGGGTCGCGGTAGTTCCCCAGTAAATAGATGAGGAAAGCGGTCCAGCCGGCGTTGCGCAGCACTTCGAACGACTCGGCCCAGGCGGCGTGGGCGATGGGCGGGCTGGGCTGGATGGCCATGGCGGCACTCCATGCCGCGCTGGCGATGCAGGCCAGCGCCATCATGCCGGCGTGCGGGCGGTCGCGCCAGCGGCTGGCAAGCAGCACGCTGAGCAGGAAAAACGCCAGGGCAGCTATGGAATAGCTGTAGGTTGCGATACTGGTCAAAGGTCACCAATCGTCTCAGGCCGCGCCATAGGCCGTTGTCCGCCCCGCTGTTTGTGGCGGCAACGCACAGGAGGCGTTGCGGCGATCAGCGGCCGCT
>CALRYE020000245.1:0-6718 GCA_943372275.1 Janthinobacterium lividum | reverse complement strand
CCACCAGCAAAAACAGCATGGCAATGTTAGCCAGGTCGAGATAGGGCAGCAGTGGCGATGCCAGCAGCGCCATGGCGATGCTGCTCACCGCCCCGACCGCATAGCCCAGCCATTTGCGCTTGCCGGCGCCGGCCGTCGGCGGCACCGTCCCAGGCGCGGCGCCACCCGGCGCGGGATGGGTGGCGTCGCCTACTTCGACCAGGTCGATGTCCGGCGCGAGCGCCGCGATGCGCCGGATGTGCGAAGTGCGCCAGGGCCAGGTGGCGTGGCCGCGCGCCAGCACAATCTTGGACAGATTGTGTTCGCGCGCGTAATCGACAATGGCAACGCCGATGTCGCCGCCTGCCAGCACGGCGGTGGCGGCGCCCAGGTCGCTGGCCAGCTTGAGCGTGCGTAGCGTGCCTTCGCGCCGGACGGCAGATAGCCGCTGAAGATCCGGCGTCTCCACATACACGGCATGCCAGTCCACCCCCAGCTGCCCGGCCAGCCTGGCGGCGCTGCGCACCACGTGCTCATTGCCGGGACGAGCGCCCACGCAGGCAAGCAATGCTCCGCCGGTTTTCCAGACCGTATCGATCGACTTTTCCACGCGGTAGGCGCGCACATCGTCTTCGATGCGGTCGGCGGTGCGGCGCAAGGCCAGTTCGCGCAGGGCGATCAGATTGCCCTTGCGAAAAAAATTGCGCGACGCCCGCTCGGCCTGGGGCGCCTGGTACACCTTGCCACTTTTGAGGCGCGCCAGCAGGTCGTCGGCGGGCAAATCGACCAGCACGACTTCATCGGCGGCGTCGAACACGGTATCGGGCACGGTTTCGGCCACGCGCACCCCGGTGATCGCGCCGACCACGTCATTCAGGCTGTCCAGATGCTGCACATTGACGGTGCTGTAGACATCGATGCCGGCCTCGAGCAGTTCTTCCACGTCCTGCCAGCGCTTGGGGTGACGCGATCCGGGCGCGTTCGAATGCGCCAGCTCGTCGACCAGTATCAGTGCGGGACGGCGCGCCAGGGCGCCATCGAGATCGAATTCGGCCAGCGACTTGCCCCGGTAGCTGAGCATTTTCGGCGCCAGCACCGTCAGGCCATCGAGCATGGCGGCAGTTTCCGCCCGACCATGCGTTTCGAGCACGCCGACCAGCGGCGCCTGGCCTTCGGCCTGCAGCTTGCGCGCTGCCGCCAGCATGGCGTAGGTCTTGCCCACGCCGGCCGCGGCGCCGAAGTAGATGCGCAAGCGCCCCCGCGCCGCCTTGCGCTCCTGGTTCTGCACCTGGACCAGCAAGGCGTCGGGATCGGGGCGTTGGCTAGCGTTCGGTGACATCGATAGGTTCTCCTGTACCTGCTGTTCTCTTGCGCTGTTAAGGTCGAGCCGCCAGATCGCGGTCGAGCGCCAGATTCAGGCTCAGCACATTGACCCTGGCTTCCCCGAACAGACTCAGGAATTGCCCGACAGTATGCTCTTTAATCAGTGCGTCGACGCGGGTGCGCGGTAGCCTGCGCGCCGCGGCCACCCTGCCGGCCTGATAGTGCGCTCCCGCCAGGGTAATTTCGGGGTCGAGCCCGCTGGCCGAGGCGGTGACCAGATCCACCGGCACCGCAGCGGTGTTCGCCGGGTCAGCCACACGCAAGGCTGCCATGCGGCCTTTGACGGCCTCGGTCAGCGCGGGATTGAGTGGGCCCTGGTTGGAGCCGGAGCTACCGGCGGCGTTGTTTGGCATGGGGCCGGTGGCCGATGGCCTGCCCCAGAAGTACTGCGGGGAGGAGAACGACTGGCCGATCAGGGTCGAACCGACAGCCTGGCCGTCGCGCATGACGAGGCTGCCAGCAACCTTGTTGGCAAACGCAACCTGGCCGATGCCGGTCACGGCAAGGGGAAACAGTACGCCAACGATCAGGGTCAGCGCGCCAAACAGAACAAGAGCGGGACGCAAAGTGGATTTCATGACGGATTCCTTTGAGGGACGAAGAGCTCAGCCACACGCTGAGCTCAAAACAAGACACAACAAGACAACAGACATGAAAGCGCTTACACCAGACGCAACAGCGCCAGCAGCAAGTCGATCAGCTTGATGCCGACGAACGGCAAGATCAGCCCGCCGACGCCATACACCAGTATGTTCCTGCGCAACAGGGCAGCGGCCCCGATGGCGCGGTACTTCACGCCTTTGAGCGCCAGCGGAATGAGCACGATGATGATCAGCGCATTAAAAATCACGGCCGACATGATGGCCGAATCGGGGCTGCTCAGCTGCATGATGTCGAGCGCCTTAAGCTGCGGATAGGTGCCCACAAACGCGGCCGGAATGATGGCGAAATACTTGGCAATGTCGTTGGCGATGGAAAACGTGGTCAGCGAGCCGCGCGTCATCAGCATCTGCTTGCCAATTTCCACGATTTCCAGCAGCTTGGTCGGATTCGAATCCAGGTCGACCATGTTGCCGGCCTCCTTGGCGGCCTGGGTGCCGGAATTCATCGCCACGGCCACATCGGCCTGCGCCAGCGCCGGGGCGTCGTTGGTGCCGTCGCCCGTCATGGCCACCAGGCGGCCTTCGGCCTGGTAGTCGCGGATCAGCTTGAGCTTGTCTTCGGGCGTGGCTTCGGCCAGAAAGTCGTCCACGCCCGCTTCGGCGGCGATCGCCGCGGCCGTCAGCTTGTTGTCGCCCGTGATCATCACCGTCTTGATGCCCATGCGGCGCAGTTCGGCGAAGCGCTCCTTGATGCCGCCCTTGACGATGTCTTTCAGTTCCACCACCCCCATCACGCGGCCGGCGTCCACCACCACCAGAGGCGTGCTGCCGCGGCGCGACACATCGTCGACCAGCCGGCCCAGCTCGGCCGGATAGGGCATGCCCAGCGCTTCGACGTGCTGGCGCACCGATTCGGCGGCGCCTTTGCGCACCTGGCGCTCGCCCAGGTCGATGCCGCTCATGCGGGTGTTGGCCGTGAACGGCACGAACACCGCCTGCAGGGCGCCCATGTCGCGTTCGCGGATATTGAATTTCTGCTTGGCCAGCACCACGATCGAGCGCCCTTCCGGGGTTTCGTCGGCCAGCGAGGCCAGTTGCGCCACATTGGCCAGTTCCATTTCGGTCACGCCGGGCGCCGGAAAGAAGCCGGCGGCCTGGCGGTTGCCCAGCGTGATGGTGCCGGTTTTGTCGAGCAGCAGCACGTCCACGTCGCCGGCCGCTTCCACCGCGCGCCCGGAGGTGGCAATCACGTTGGCGCCCATCATGCGGCTCATGCCGGCCACGCCGATGGACGAGAGCAGCGCGCCGATGGTGGTGGGGATCAGGCAGACCAGCAGGGCGATCAGCACCGTGATGCTGACCGGCGCGCCGGCGCCGGCCGCGGCCACGCCGAACAGCGAAAACGGCAGCAGCGTGACCGTCACGACCAGAAATACGATCGTCAGGGCCACCAGCAGGATGGTCAGGGCGATTTCATTGGGAGTTTTCTGGCGCTTGGCGCCTTCGACCATGGAGATCATGCGGTCCAAAAAGGTCTCGCCCGGATTGGCCGACACGCGCACCACCAGCCAGTCCGACAGCACCCGGGTGCCGCCGGTGACGGCGCAAAAGTCGCCGCCCGATTCGCGGATCACCGGCGCCGATTCGCCCGTGATGGCGCTTTCGTCGACCGACGCGACGCCTTCGATGACTTCGCCATCGATGGGAATCACGTCGCCCGCTTCGACCAGAATGGTGTGGCCACGGCGCAAATCGGCACCCGGCACCGGTAGCCAGGTGGTGCCGTGCTTCGGCGTGGCCATCTTCTTGGCCATCACGGTCTGCTTCAGGCCGCGCAACGATGCGGCCTGGGCTTTACTGCGCCCTTCGGCGAGCGCTTCAGCAAAATTGGCAAACAACACCGTGAACCACAGCCAGATGGCGACCGACAAGATGAAGCCGCTGGTGGCGCTTTCGGCGGGGTTGCTCAATGCGCGGAAATACATCAGCGTGGTCAGGATACTGCCCACATAGACGACAAACATGACCGGGCTGCGGGCCTGCGTGCGCGGGCCCAGCTTCATGAGCGCGTCGCCCATGGCGGGCCAGACCAGGCTGGCATCGAACAGGGTCAGCGTTCTGCGTGAAGTGGCTACCGGGGGTAGTGCGGTTACTTGGGACATCGTGGACTCCGTGGCCGTTGGACTTTACTTAGCGATTACTTGGTATAGAGCTGCAGGTGTTCAACTACCGGGCCCAAGGCCAGGGCAGGAACATAATTCAATACGCCGACCAGCAGCACGACGCCGACCAGCAAGCCGACAAAGATCGGTCCGTGGGTGGGCATGGTGCCGGGATTGGCTTGCAAGCGGGGCTTGGCGGCCAGCGCACCGGCAATGGCCAGGATCGGCACGATCACGGCAAAGCGCCCGAACCACATGGCAATGGCCAGCATGGTGTTGTAGAACGGCGTATTGGCGGACAGACCGGCGAAAGCACTGCCGTTATTGTTGGCGGCCGAACTGAAGGCATACAAAATCTCCGAGAAGCCGTGTGCGCCCGGATTGGCAATGCCTGCCTTGCCTACGTCGAGCATGACGGCAATGGCGGTTCCGCTGAGCACCAGCACTGGCGTGATCAGGATCGCAATCGATGCCATCTTCATTTCGTAGCTCTGGATTTTCTTGCCCAGATATTCGGGCGTGCGGCCTATCATCAGACCGGCGATGAACACGGCCAGGATGGCAAACACCAGCATGCCGTACAAACCCGAACCGACGCCGCCGAACACCACTTCGCCCAGTTGCATCAGCAACATCGGCACCGCGCCGCCGAGGGGCGAAAACGAATCGTGCATGGAGTTGACCGCGCCGCACGAGGCTGCGGTAGTGACGGCCGCGAACAGGGCCGAGGCAGAAATGCCGAACCGGGTTTCCTTGCCTTCCATATTGCCGCCGGCCTGCAGCGCACTGGCGGCCTGATCCACGCCCAGCGCGGCCATTCGCGGGTGAGCCACCTGCTCGGCCCCCATCACGACCAGCGTGGCGGCGATAAAGATCAGCGTCATGGCAGCCAGCACGGCCATGCCCTGGCGCGTATCGCCGACCATGCGGCCAAACGCGAAGCACAGCCCGGCCGGAATCAGGAAGATGGCCAGCATCTGGGCAAAATTGGACAAGGGCGTCGGATTTTCAAACGGATGGGCGGAATTGGCATTGAAGAAGCCGCCGCCGTTGGTGCCGATCATCTTGATCGACTCTTGCGAGGCGACCGGGCCCATGGCGATGGTCTGGGTGGTGGCCGTGACCCTTTGCATGACCGCCTGGCCCTGAGCGTCCTTGAGCGGCTGGCCATCGGCACTCGTGGCTGGCACGGAATAGGTGACCGGATCGATCAGCTGGACGTCCTGATAGGCCGAGAAATTCTGGATCACGCCCTGCCCCATCAGGAATATGGACAACAGCAGCGACAGCGGCACCAGCACATACAAGGTTGAACGGGTCAGGTCGACCCAGAAATTGCCGATGGTGCTGACCGAACGGGCAGCAAATGCGCGGATCAGGGCGAAGGCCACGGCCATGCCGGTGGCGGCCGAAAAGAAGTTCTGCCCCGTCAGCGCCAGCATCTGGGTCAGGTAGCTCATGGTCTGCTCGCCGCTGTAGCCCTGCCAGTTGGTATTGGCAACGAAGCTGACGGCGGTGTTGAACGACGAGTCGGCGCTGATATTGCCCAGCGCCTGAGGATTGAGCGGCAGCCACGATTGCAGGCGCTGCAGGGCGAACACGACCAGCGCGCCCACGGTGTTGAACACCAGCAGTGCCAGCGCGTACGATTTCCAGCCCATGTCCGCTTGCGGCGTGATCCCGCCGACCCGGTACAGCAGTCGTTCGACGCTGGCCAGCCAGTGCAGGCCGGGCACGGCCCCGCCGTTGCCGACCCGGGCCAGCAGGATGCCCAACGGCCACGCCAGTGCCAGCAGCACGGCCAGGAACGCCATTAGCAACGCAATCGATTGCATGGTCATCACAGTTCCTCCGCATTCAGCAATGCGTGGACCAGGTAGGCCAAGAGGCCGATGGCGACGACGCCGCCAATTTGCCAGAGTTCCATTATTTGCCTCCCAACCTGGCGCAACCGGCCGCAAATGCCCACGTCAGTGCGAAAAACAGCACCAGTGCGCCGATGTACAAAGCATCCATAATCATTCCTATCTTTCCTGTGGCAGTTCCGGTTTTTGATACGGCAAGCGTATCGCTTGCCGTCTAAAAATGTTGTAAAGACTCCGCCGCTGGGCGTAAACAAACTGTAAAAATCACACTATGGAAATCAGAACGTTTTGCTTACGGTGAGCACCAGCGCCGACTTGCCGAGGAACTTGCCATTGGCAGGCGACGCATACGCCACCTTGCCCGCGTCGGTGCCGATGTAGGCCAGCGCCGCCGTGACGACGCCGAAGTCGCGCGTCACGCCCACTTTCCAGTCGGTGTAGCTCGCTGCCGGCGAATTGTCCACGCGCTGATGACCGGCGTGCAGGTTGACGATCAGGCCGCGGCCGGCATCCAGATTGGCGGCGAGGTCGAGGTAGCCGCTGTTCCTGCTGTCGACAAAGCCGAACAGGTTCGTCACTGCGTGCGAATACTTGATCAGCGCGGGACCGTACGACAGCTGGGCCGACAGTTCGGTGGTGTTGGCGCTGACGAAACCGGGCACGCCGCCCAGCTTGTTGGACGGGTAGACATAGGTGATCACGCCCACGTCGTAGCCAAGGCCGGCCG
>CALRYE020000244.1:0-6821 GCA_943372275.1 Janthinobacterium lividum | reverse complement strand
CGGCGTTGTAGCGGTGCTCGCCGCTGCTGGTGGCAAATTCGTTATGGTGTTCCAGGCGCCACTGCCAGTCGGCATCGAACAGGGCGCGTGCCTGCCCGTCGGCAGCCTTGGCGCCGTCGGCAGGCGTGGCGCCGCCGGCGCCATTGGTGCCGCTGGCCGACAGCGGCGCTAGCAGGAATAAGCAGATCAGCAACAGATTGCGCATGGCCGCTCCATAGGTGGATGACCATTCTAGCAAACCCGGGCAGCGGCATTCGCCCGTTATCCGTCCGTCAAGATCCGGACGGGGCGGGCAAGCTTCAGCGCACTTCGAGCAGCTCGACGTCGAAGATCAGGTTGGCGTTGGGCGGAATCGGGCCGGCGCCGGAATCGCCGTAACCCATGCTGGCAGGCACGATGAGGGTGCGCTTGGTGCCGACCTTCATGCCGGCCACGCCCTGGTCCCAGCCCTTGATGACCTGGCCGCCGCCGACCTGGAAGCTGAACGGCTCGCCGCCCCGCGACGAGTCGAACTGGGCGCCGTGCTGCTGGGGCGCGGCCGGATCGTACAGCCAGCCGGTGTAGTGCACCACGGCGGTCGAGCCGGCAACGGCTTCCTTGCCGGTGCCGGTCGCGGTGTCGATTTTTTGCATCTCCACCGGGGCGGTGCTGGCGGCGGTGGCGGTAGCGGCAGGGGCGGGCGTTTCTGCGCGCTTGCAGCCGGTGGCGGCCAGGGTCAGGGTCAGGCCGAGGACGCAGCAGGAGAGCAGTTGTTTCATGATTGTTCTTTCGTGGGGCGTGGTTGTGGGGAGATCGGGTTAATGAGCGGCGTCTGGCCAGCGCGCGCCGCTGACGCGCTCGATGCCGGATAAATCGCGCCAGCTTTGCACCTCTGTGTAGCCGGCGGCGTCCAGCAGCGCGCGCACGTCGGCGGCCTGGTCGTAGCCGTGTTCGAGCAGCAGCCAGCATGCGGGCGCCAGATGTGCGCCCGCTCCGGTAATGATGGTGCGCAGCGCGCCCAGGCCATCGCCATGATCGGTGAGGGCGTCGACCGGCTCGAAGCGCAGGTCGCCGTCGCAAAGGTGGGCGTCGCCGGCGCGGATGTAGGGCGGATTGGAGACGATCAGGTCGAAGCGCTGCCCGGCGATGGCGCCGAACCAGTCGCTCTGCACGAAGTCGACCCTGGCGCCGTTGGCCAGCGCGTTGGCGCGCGCCACTGCCAGTGCGGCGGCGCTGACGTCCAGCGCGGTGACGGCGCAATCGGGCCGGGTGTGCGCCAGCGCCACGGCGATGGCGCCGCTACCGGTGCCCATGTCGAGCACGCGCGACTGCGCCGGCATGCGCTCCAGCGCCAGTTCCACCAGCAGTTCGGTGTCGGGGCGGGGGATCAGCACGGCATCCGAGACCTGGAAATCGAGGCCAAAGAATTCACGCTTGCCCACGATGTAGGCGATCGGTTCGCCCGCAAGGCGGCGCGCCAACAGCGCGGCGACGGCGTGCGCTTCGGTGTCGGTGACGGCGCGGTGCGACTGGGTGATCAGGCCCACGCGCGTCAGCCCCAGCGCGTGGCACAGCAAGATGCGGTTTTCCAGCGGGTCCAGCGGCAGCGTGGCCTGGAGCGTGCCGACCGTGGTCATTGGCGGCGGCGCAGCAGGGCGTACACCAGCGCCACGGTCAGAATCACGAACCACACGGCCGACCACTGCGGGATCGACAGGCCGAACAGCTTGTCGACGGCGCTCTCGCACAGGCCGTCGGCCTGGAACAGCCATGGCAGGTGCACGGCGGTGGGGATCTTGTTGAGGAAGGTTTCCATCGGGTCGATCCCGCACGAGAAGCCGGGATTGGCCAGCACGTACAGGTGCTTGCCCACGAAGCCCAGGCCCACCAGCGACGACAGCAGCGCCAGCCCGGTCCACACGCGTGGCTTGGCGACCGAGGCGGCGATCAGGCAGAACGTGCCGGCGAACAGGAAGGCGTAGCGCTGGATCACGCACAGGGGGCAGGGCAGCATGTCTTTGACGTGCTGCAGATAGAGCGCTGCGCCGATCAGGGCGAAGCAGATCAGGCCGAGCGTGGTGAGCAGGGTGCGGTTCTGGGGCATGGACTTATCCTTGTTTTTATAAGTGCGCAAGTGTAACTCGACCGCATGCTGGCTGTCTTAGTGATGGCTTAACCCGCCTTCGCTTCAATCGCCCAGCGCCGCCAGCAGCTCGGCCTGGTGCTCGGCCGCCAGCGCGTTGGTCAGCTCGGTCAGGTCGCCATCCATGATGAAATCGAGCTTGTACAAAGTCAGGTTGATGCGGTGGTCGGTCATGCGGCCCTGCGGGAAGTTGTAGGTGCGAATCCGCTCGCTGCGGTCGCCCGAGCCGATCAGGCTCTTGCGGGTGGCGGCTTCTTTACTTTGCTGCTCGCGCGTCTGCACATCCTTGATGCGCGCCGCCAGCACCTTCAGCGCCTGCGCCTTGTTCTTGTGCTGGCTGCGGTCATCCTGGCACTCCACCACGATCCCCGTGGGCAGGTGGGTCAGGCGCACCGCCGAATCGGTCTTGTTGATGTGCTGTCCGCCGGCGCCCGAGGCGCGGAAGGTGTCGATGCGCAGGTCGGCCGGGTTGATGTTGACGTCTTCGACCTCGTCCGCTTCGGGCATCACCGCCACCGTGCAGGCCGAGGTGTGGATGCGCCCTTGCGTTTCGGTGGCCGGCACGCGCTGCACGCGGTGGCCGCCCGACTCGAACTTGAGCTTGGAGTACACGCCGTTGCCGATCAGGCGCACGATCACCTCGCGGTAGCCGCCCAGGTCCGAGGTCGATTCCGACACCATCTCGACCTGCCAGCGGTTGCGCTCGGCGTAGCGGGTGTACATGCGCAGCAGGTCGCCGGCGAACAGGGCCGACTCGTCGCCGCCGGTGCCGGCGCGGATCTCCAAAAAGATATTGCGCTCGTCGTTGACGTCTTTGGGCAGCAGCATTTTCTGCAGATCGATCTCCAGCTGCGCCACGCGGCTTTTGGCCGACTCGATCTCTTCCTGCGCGAACTCCTTCATGTCCGGATCGGCCAGCATCTCCTGCGCTTCGGCGATATCGTTCTGGGCGCGCCCGAATTCGTTGTACAGCGCCACCAGCGGGCCGATCTCGGCGTGCTCGCGCGTCATCTTGCGATAGCTGTCCATGTTGGCGGTCGCGCCTTCGGACATGAGCAGTTCGTCCAGCTCCACAAGGCGATTGGCAAGTTGGTCCAGCTTGGCCAGCATTGATGGTTTCATAGGGCTTACTTTGAGTTGTGGGATGACGGAACGAGGACACGCGTGGCGGCGCCGTCATGGCGCGGGACGGCGGGCTGGCGGCTAAAGCGGCGGCGGGAAGCGGCGCTAACGGCGGCCGCGGAACAGCTGCGGCAGCAGGCTGGCCAGACGGGCGCGCTCGTCGCCCTGGGCACGGTGCAGCGCCTGCTGCGGACCGTGCAAAAACTTGGCCGTCAGGCCGCGCGAGAGTGCTTCGAGCACCGCTTCGACATCGTCGCCGCGCGCCAGCATGCGGCGCGCGCGATCCAGTTCGGCCAGCCGCATGGTCTCGCTGTTTTCCTGCAGATCCTGAATCACCGGCACCATGGCACGGTCGTCGACCCAGTGCATGAACGAGCGCACGCGCAGGTCGATGATGGCTTCGGCCTGCGCCACGGCGGCCTGGCGGCTTTCGATGCCGGTCTGGACCACCTGGCCCAGATCGTCGACGGTGTACAGGAACACGTCGTCGAGGCGGCCGATTTCGGTTTCGATATCGCGCGGCACGGCCAGGTCGACCATGAAGATGGGTTTGTGGCGGCGCGCCTTGACGGCCCGTTCGACCATCCCCAGACCAATGATCGGCAGCGACGAGGCGGTGCACGAGACGATGATGTCGAACTGCGACAGCTGGTCGGGCAGGGCGGCCAGGCGCATGGCGGTGCCGCCGAAGCGCGCCGCCAGCGCCTCGCCGCGCTCCATGGTGCGGTTGGCGATGGTGATCGACTTGGGCTGCTGGGCCGCAAAGTGGGTCGCGCACAATTCGATCATTTCGCCGGCGCCGATGAACAGCACGCGCTGGTCGGCGACCTTGTCGAAAATGCGCTGCGACAGGCGCACCGCGGCGGCGGCCATGGAAACGCTGTGGGCGCCGATCTCGGTGGTGCTGCGCACTTCCTTGGCGACCGAAAAACTGCGCTGGAACAGCTGGTGCAGATAGGTGCCCAGGCCGCCGGCTTCGTCGGCGTGGCGCACGGCGTCCTTCAGCTGGCCGAGTATCTGCGGCTCGCCCAGCACCATCGAGTCCAGGCCCGAGGCGACGCGGAAGGCGTGGCGCACCGCTTCGTCCTGCGGCAGCATATATAAGTGCTGGCGCAGTTCGGCGAAATTGAGCTTGTGGTAGTCGGCCAGAAAATGGGCCGAGGCGTCCAGGGGATTGGCCACGTGGCTGGCCGCGTACATTTCGGTGCGGTTGCAGGTCGACAGGATGGCCGCCTCGTCGGCGCCGTGGTTGTCGATGCGGGCAAACCACGAGCGCGCCGCGCGCACCGCCTCGCCCAGCTGGTCAGGCGCCAGCGCCAGCTGCTCGCGTAGCGAGACCGGTGCGGTGGTGTGGTTCAGGCCGACGGCGAGCAGTTGCATAACTGACAGTATAACAAGGTGTACCGGTGATTATACCCCGATGGGTCAGGCCCGGTATCGGGGCATATTGCCCCAGGCCTCCAGGGGCGCCGGCTGTCCAGCCGCGCCGCCGCGCTGGCCCCCATGCACGGCGCCGGCTGCGTGCTTACGCGCCCAGCCGTTCCAGCCGGTAGCCGTAGCTGTACACCGGCACCAGGCGGAAGCCGTTTTCGGGTTTCAGCTGCAGCTTGTTGCGCACGCGCGAGACGTGGGTGTCCATGGTGCGCGACGGCAGCGCCGTCTCGCGGATCCATACCGATTCATGGATGTAGGCGCGCGACAGGGGCCGGCCGATGTTGCGGAAAAACAGCAAGGCCAGGTAAAACTCCTTGTTGGTCACTTCGATGACGTTACCGTCCATCAGCAGGCGGCCCGGGCGCGTCTCGAACACATACGGGCCGAACTGCAGCTGCTCGGCGCCGTTCTGCGACGGATAGGCGCGCCGCAGCAGCGTTTGCACGCGCGCCACCAGCTCGCCGCGGCGCAGCGGTTTGACCAAGTAATCGTCGGCGCCGGCGCCGATGCCGGCGACGATGTCGTCCTCGGCCGAGCTGGTGGTGAGGAACATGATCGGCGTGGCGCCGGGCAGTTTTTCCTTGGCGCGGCGCATCACTTCCACGCCGGACATTTCACTCCCTTGCCAATCCAGCAGCAACAGGTCCACGTTGTCTTTGCGCAACTGGCCGAGGATTTCCCGGGCGCTGCCGAACGACTGGCAAACGTGGCCAGCGGCGGTCAGCACCTGGCAAATCAGGACGGCTTGTTGGGGGTCATTGTCGAGTACAGCGATTCTCATGGTGGAGCGCTTGCCGAAAGTTGAACGGTAGGATTGCTCCTACAGTTAGATTAAAATAGTTACATAGAATATAACAGGCTTTTACAAAAAGCTACTTATATTCTACAAATATTTAATTTGGGCAATGTAGAAGGCGATAAAACAACTGCTCTAATAGTTGACGCAGTGAAGCTACGGTACACGCTAAAAAGGCGGCGATCAATGGACTTTTAAATCTTTCAGGAAATTATCCTTTGGAAAGACACAACTTCGTGAGAATGCGCAACAGTGGAAGCCGGACAAGGGGCAATTACAATCGGAAACAGGGGCCTTCCTGTCATGGGGCCGGCCCTGCGCTAACCAACAGTCTGCCTCGACTGTGACTCAAGGGCAAACGGAAACGCGCACCCGACGTTGAATTTCAAAACGCAAACAGCCCGCGAAGTCGCCTTCGCGGGCTGTGATCGATGCCGTGCGCCGTCAGGGTGCGAACCCTGCGCAGGTCAGGTGTCCGGCAGCACCACGTTCACGTCGAGCACTTCCAGGTTGCCCTGGCGGTCCAGCGAGATCTTGATGTCGTCGGCGTTGACCTTGGTGTACTTGGAGATCACCTCGATCAGTTCACGGTGCAGCGCCGGCAGAAAGTCCGGGCCGGAACGGTTGGTGCGCTCGCGCGCGATGATGATCTGCAAACGCTCCTTGGCCGCGGTGGCGCTTTTCGGCTTGGAGGGAAACAGGAAGTCAAGCAAGGCCATGTCACTTTACCCCAAAGATGCGCTGCAGCAGACCGGGTTTCTCGTAGCTGGTGAAACGCAGCGGCAGTTGCTCGCCCAGGAAGCGCGAGACCACATCCTCATACGCTTCGGCCACGTCGGTGCCCTTGAAATGGATGGCCGGATTGCCCTGGTTCGACGCGTGCAGCACCGATTCGGATTCCGGAATGATGCCGATCAGGGGAATGCGCAGGATTTCCTGCACGTCCTGGTAGGACAGCATCTCGTCGTTCTCGACCCGTTTCGGCGAGTAGCGCGTGATCAGCAGGTGTTCCTTGACCGGCTCGGCGCCGGTCTGGGCGCGGCGCGACTTGGCCTGGATGATGCCCAGGATGCGGTCCGAATCGCGCACCGACGACACTTCCGGGTTGGTCACGATGATCGCTTCGTCGGCGAACGTGAGCGCCATCAGCGCGCCGTGCTCGATACCGGCGGGCGAATCGCAGATGATGTATTCGAAGCCCATGTTGATCAGGTCGTTGAGCACGCGCTCGACGCCTTCTTCGGACAGGGCATCCTTGTCGCGCGTTTGCGAGGCCGGCAGGATGAACAGGTTCTCGCAGTGCTTGTCCTTGATCAGCGCCTGGTTCAGGGTCGCCTCGCCGTTGAT
>CALRYE020000243.1:0-6891 GCA_943372275.1 Janthinobacterium lividum | reverse complement strand
CCGGGA
The DNA here is from genome assembly GCA_943372275.1 of Janthinobacterium lividum. GTDB lineage: Bacteria > Pseudomonadota > Gammaproteobacteria > Burkholderiales > Burkholderiaceae_D > Telluria_A > Telluria_A lividum_A. The sequence continues at coordinate 6,885 of CALRYE020000243.1, read as the reverse complement.
ACCGGGCGTAGGGGATGGGACGTGCTGCCGCTTCGCTGAACAGCGCTTCGAGTTGCCGACCGGTGACCGCATCGCTGGCAATGTCGAAGGTCTGTCCGCCGAAGCGCCCGGGGTCGGCGAAAACCGGTGCGACAAACTTGCCGATGTCCTCGACAGCCAGCAGCTGTATCGACTGGTCGGGCTGCATGAAAAAGTCAAACCGTCCTTGGTCCAGTCCAAAGCCTGGCATGACGAGCATGTCGATGAAGGCCACCGGGCGAACGATGGTGGCCGTGATCGGTAGCGAGCGGACATGCGCTTCGATGCGCATTTTGCTGTCGAAGTGACCCATGCCTGTCGGCTTGTCGCTCACGGCCGCCCCCGAACTGTAGACCAGATGCGTCACACCGCACTCGACGGCAAGATCCGCAATCGCCTTGCCAAAGCGCACTTCCTCCTCATCCGTCACCTGGCCGCTCGGTGAGCTTTGCTGGACGCTGAACACGCCGTGCGCACCGCGCATGGCTGCCCGGATCGCATCGCTGTCGGCGTAGTCGCCCTGCACGAGATCCGCCCCTGCGCCACGCAGCGCGATGGCCTTGGCCGAAGTGACATCGCGCACCATGGCGCGCACCGGCCACCCCGCGTTCAAGAGGGCTTTGGCAACGGATCCTCCCTGCTGACCCGTCGCACCAAACACGACGATAGGCTGCTGGCTGTTCGACATACAAGTCCTTATGTATTGATATGAATTACCAATATATACTGCTGCAAGACGAACCGGAAGACGGCACATTTTTCAACCTCAGGCACAAGGATGATACTCGTGGAACAGAATATTCACGGACGCCCCTATGAGCAGACGACGGATGGTCCGCGCTTTCGGCCCTGCGCGCCGCATTCGATTCTGGCCCGTCTGGGCGACAAGTGGACGATCATCGTGATGTCGCATCTGGCTGTCGCCGACGGCTATCGTCTGCGCTTTTCCGGGGTGAAGAACGGCATTGAAGGAATCACCCAGCGCATGCTCACGCTGACACTGCGCAATCTGGAGCGCGACGGGCTGGTGAAGCGGCATTACTATCCCGAAGTGCCGCCCCGGGTCGAATATGAACTGACCGACATGGGCGCCAGCATGTTGCCGGCGCTTGAAGGCTTCACCTCATGGATACGCGAGAACTGGACCCGCATCGAGGAGTGCCGGAAAACCTTCGACGCAGGGTCGAGCTAAGCGCCGCCTTGCGGCGGCCTGGCAGTTTAGTGGCATCGATCCGTTACCGGCGCCGCAAATTCTGTGTCGAGGAGGCTCAGTTACGCAGGCAGCAGGCCACGCGTGGAAAAGCCCGTCTCCGCACCCCACATCGCGCTGGCCCGCGCCAGCAGTACGGCCTCGCCATCGGCCAGCCAGCCGTCGGCGTCGGCGATGTTCCACATGGTTTGCAGCAGGCGGCGGCGCAGGTCGGGCTCCTCGATTTCTGCCAGCAAGTGGTCGATCAGTCGGGCATCGATCTGGACCACGCCGTGCACGGCGCCGGTGAGCAGGTCGTCGCACAGTTCCTGCAGCAGCTGCTGGAACGCCGGCGCGTCGAGGTCGACGTGCTCGAGAATGCGGGTGCGGTCCATGGCAGCGAGCTCGCTGGGGGCCAGGTTGCCGTCGACGACCATGGTCAGCGCCAGAATCCGTCCGGCCGCGTTGGTACTGTTAATGGCATACGATCGCATGAATATTTCCTTTATTGAGATAGCTTGATTCGGTGTTGCTCCGCGGGAGACTCGCAACTGCGAGCCTCCCGCCTGCTTGCCTTGCGCAAGGGCGCCGCTGCGCCACTTGCCTTACCACTTACTTCTCCGTGCCATCCTTGCGGGTGATGAACAGGCTGGCCACGCAACTTGCCGCAATCAGCACCGCCACCACCGTCAGCGAAGCCTGCACCGGCACGTGATACCACGGCATGATCAGCATCTTGGCGCCGATGAAGGTGAGCACCATGGCGAGACCATACTTGAGCAGGTGAAACCGGTCGGCCACGTCCACCAGCAGGAAGTACAGCGCCCTCAGACCCAAAATAGCGAACAGGTTCGAGGTGAACACGATGAACGGATCGGTGGTGATCGCGAAAATCGCCGGGATCGAGTCGACCGCAAACACCAGGTCCGTTACCTCGATCAGGATCAGCACCAGGAACAGCGTCGTCACATACCGCACCCCGTTCTTCTTGACGAAAAACTGCTCGCCGTGGTCGCCCTCTGACACCCGCAGGTGGCGCCGGGCAAACCGCAGTACCGGGTTGTTGGCCACATCCGGCTCGGCATCGACCGCCACCAGCATGCGCAAGCCCGTCACCAGCAGGAACGCGCCGAACAGGTACAGTACCCAGCTAAATTCGCTGACGACCCAGGCGCCGGCCATGATCATCACCGCGCGCATCACGATCGCGCCCAGCACGCCGTAGATCAGGACCCTGCGCTGGTATTGCGGCGGCACCTGGAACGCGCTAAAGATCAGCAGGAACACGAACACGTTGTCGACCGACAGCGCTTTTTCGATCAGGTAGCCGGAAAAGAATTCCAGCGCCTTCTGGTCCGCAATCGCCGAACCGACCGTCCCGTTCAGATACCACCACAGTCCACCGTTAAAGATCAGCGCCATGCTGACCCACACCAGCGACCAGATGCCGGCCTCCTTGACGCTGACTTTGTGCGCCTTGTTGCCGCCGAAGACGAACAAGTCCAACGCCAGCATCAGTAACACAAAAGCGACGAAGCCAGCCCACATGGGGCCCGTTGCAATACTTTCTAAACCGTTCATACCTTACTCCCTCTCTCCTTGATGTTGCCAATCAATGTTGCCGATCAGCTGCCTCGGGGCCCATTGTCGTATTGCGTTTCGCCATCCTGCGCTGCGCTGTCCCGCGGTTCGCCATGCTGCGCTTCGATAGCCGCCGTGGCATTGGCTTTGACGCTGCCGGTGCGGAAGTCGCGCATCCGTTCCACCCGCAGCGCCACCGCCCGGTCCGCGCGGCTGGCGGCCCGGTCGATGGCCACGTACAGGTCCGCCTCGGTATCCTCGATGACCACTTCGTGGCCGGCACCGAGTTGGACCTGGATTTTGCAGCGCTTGTCGATGCCGCCGCGCGGTCCGTTGATGTCCGACAGCGATACCGCAAGTTTGCGCATCCGGTGCCCGGCCCAGCCCAGTGCCGCAGCGATCCGCTGCTCGGTGTAGTTCTTTAACGCCTCGGTCAACATGAAGCCATTTGCTTGAATCACGATACGCATGACAGTTCTCCTTGGTTAGTGAATTCATCATATCGACCCGTAAAGCATCGTACAATTCGAATATCAAGAGCAAATACATCGGTTTATACGATGTGTTAGATGAGGAGTGTGCATGTCTTCCCTGAACTACAAGCATCTGCGCTACTTCTGGATGGTGGCCAAGACCGGCAGCATCGCCAAGGCGGCGGGGCAATTGCATCTGGCGCCGCAGTCGATTTCCGGGCAGCTAAGTGAGTTTGCCGACACGCTGGGCGTGGAGCTGTTCCGCAAGGCGGGACGCAGTCTGGAACTGACGGACATGGGACGGCGCATCCTCAGTTACGCCGACGATATTTTCAGTACGGGCGACGAGTTGCTCGACGTGGTGCGCGACAAGGCGCACAGCGCCACCGTTGCCTTCCGGGTCGGCTGCGCCGACTCGGTCTCCAAGCTGATCGCTTGCCAGCTGGTGGAGCCGGCGCTGCACCTGGCCGATCCGGTGCGGCTGATCTGCCGCGAAGGCAGGCTCAACAGCCTGATGGCCGAGCTGGCGGTGCACCGCCTCGACCTGATCATCGCCGACCGCCCCATGCCCAGTCACCTGAGCGTGCGCGGCCACAGCCACTTGCTGGGCGAGAGCGGCATGACCGTGTTCGCTACGGCCGAACTGGCGGCCAGCCTGGACGCGAATTTTCCGCAGTGCCTCGATGGCGTGGGCATGCTGCTGCCGGGGGAAGATTTCGCGATCCACCAGCGCTTGCTGCAATGGCTGGAAGACCATGACGTGCATCCGCGCATGGTGGGGGAGTTCGACGACAGCGCGATGATGAAAGCGTTCGGCCAGACCGGCGCCGGGGTGTTCTTCGCGCCCACGGTGATCGAGCGGCAGGTGTGCGACCAGTACCGCGTAGTGCCCTTGGGGCGGGTCGAGTCGTTGGTCGAGCAGGTGTATGCGATCACCACGGAACGGCGTCTGCGCCATCCGGCCACGGTGGCGATCAGCCGGCGCGCGCGCGACAGCCTGTTCGCGTGAGCCGTGCCGGCAGGCTGCTAGGTCAGCGGCAGTAGCCGGTCGTGCTGTTTGGCGGGCACGGATCGGCTGCAAGGCACGTGGGCCTGCCGTCGGTGACGGGCAACCCACGCCAGCAGCTGGGCTGCCGGCAGCGGCCGGCTGAAATAATACCCTTGGGCCTGGTGACAGCCGCGTTGCTGCAGATAGGTCAGCGCAGCCTCGGTCTCGATGCCTTCGGCCACCAGTTCCAGATTCAGGCTGGTGGCGAGAGCGATGACCGCGTCGATGACGGCGCGGCTGGCATGATCGACGCCGATGCCGCGCACGAACGACTGGTCGATTTTCAGCTTATCCAGCGGCAGGGCCGACAGCACGCTAAGACTGGAATAGCCCGTGCCGAAGTCGTCCAGCGCGACGCGCACGCCCAGCGCCTTGAGGTCGTTGAGGATGTCCACCGCTTCGGCCAGGCTTTCCATGACCGCCGTTTCGGTCAGCTCGATGACCAGGCAGCGGGGATCGATGCCGGACGAAGCGATCAGCTCGCGGATGTGGTCGGAAAAATGGGTGCGCTGGAATTGCAGCGCCGACACATTGACCGACATGCTCAGATGGATGCCCGCCGCTTCCCAGCTGACCTGCTGGCGGCACGCTTCGCGCACCACCCACTCGCCCAGCGGCGCGATCAGCCCGCACGCCTCGGCCACGGGAATGAACACGGCCGGTCCCAGCGCCGGTTCGACGCCGTCCTCCAGCCGCACCAATGCCTCCACGCCCAGCACCGCGCCGCTGGCCATGTCCATGATCGGCTGGTAGTGCAGGGCCAGGCCGCCGTTGTCGAGCGCATGCTGCAGGCGCCGTTCCACGGTCAGGATCGATTGCGCCCGCGTGTCCATCTCGGGGCTGTAGAATGCGGCCGCGCCGCGGCCGTTGTGCTTGACATGCAGCATGGCGATGTCGGCCGCATGCACCAGCGCGCCGGCGGCGTCGCCATGCTCGGGAAAGCGGCTGATGCCGATACAGGCCGACAGCATCACTTCGATGTTGCCCAGCGTGATGGGCTGGGACACGGCGGCGATGATCGCCGCGACGGCGTCCTCCACGTGGCGGCCGGTCCCGCCGTGATTGGGCAGCACGGCCATGAATTCGTCGCCGCCTACGCGCGCCAGCAAGTCCTGCGGCCCCATGCAATCCTGCACGCGCCGCGCCACGGCCTGCAATACCCGGTCGCCCACCTCATGCCCGTACAGATCGTTGACCGGCTTGAAGCGGTCGACATCGATGTACAGCAGGGCGCCGCCCGGATCGGCGGCATCGGCGGCGTCCAGCGTCTGACCCAGGAATTCCAGCGCCAGGGCGCGGTTGGCAAGCCCGGTCAGGGCATCGTGGGTGGCGGCCCAGCGCACAGCCTGCTCGGCCTGCCTGCGTTCGCCGATGTCGCGCGGCGCCACGTGCATGAACCACTCGCCCCGGTGTTCCAGCACGGTGGCGGTGATCTCGACCGGAAACTGGGCGCCATCGCTGCAGTGGTAGACCCGCTCCAGGATGGGCAGCGGAGAATGGCGGCAGGTGTCGAAAACGGTGCGCAAGCGTTCCGGCGTGGCGGCCAGGTCGATCCGGTAGATCATCATCGCCATCAGCTCGGCCGTGCTGTAGCCCAGGCGCGTGGCGGCCATCTGGTTGGCGTAGCGGATGTTGCCCTGTTCGTCGAGCAGCAGCTGCATTTCGTTGGAATGCTCGCTGAAGAACTTGAACTGCTGCAGATCTTCCTTCTGCGCCAGCAGCGCCGCGTCGCGCTGCTCCAGCAGGCCGGCGGCGCGCTCGATGGCCGCGCTCAGCTCGGCCGCTTCCGACAGGTGCACCGGGGCGATGGCCAGCGGCGTGCCTTGCCCCAGCGCGATGGCCGGCTTGATCAGCGCATGGATCGAGTTGGAGATCAGTCTGCCCGCGTAACGCGCCAGCAGCAGGCCGAGCGCGAACAGCGCCGCCACGGTCAAGCTCAGATAGGCCAGCTTGTCCCACAGCGGACCGATCAGCTGGGCCTGGGGCACCCCGACCACGGTGGTGTAGCCGGTGCGCGGCGAGCGCGAGAAAGCGGTGAAGTTGGCCACGCCGTCCAGCGACACGGTTTCCAGCGAGCCGCTGGACGATTTCATCACGGCGTTGCGCAGCTGCACGTTCGACAATTGGCCGACCAGCTTGGCACTGCTGCGGCTGCGTGCGGCGATCACGCCGCGGCGGTCGGTCAGGCTGGCCAGCCAGCCGTCGGGCAGGTTGTACTCCTGCAAAATCGCGGTCAGCTGCTCGGACGGGATCGCCACCGCGACCGTGTACTCGACCTTGCCGTCGATGATCACCGGCACATGGGTGCTGATCACCGAGCGGCCGGACACCGGGTCGGTCACCACGTCGGAAATGACCGCAGTGCCTTTGCGGAAGACGCTCCACGCCGCTTCGGTATTGCTGCGGCTGGGCACGAAGATATCGTCGCTGCTGGCGATGCCGACCAGCCGGTCATGGTCGATCTTGAAGACGATGACTTGCTCGCCCAGCCCGGCGGCGGCGATGGCGCGCGCCGCGCGGCGCGTGAACAGGGACAGATTATCGGACGACAGCTCGCCGGCGCCGGCCAGGGATTG
>CALRYE020000242.1:0-6898 GCA_943372275.1 Janthinobacterium lividum | reverse complement strand
ACCACGGCGCGCCGGCCGGCGACGGGCGGCAGCAGCCCGATGTAGCCGATCAGCGCGGCCATGTCGTCGTCGGAGAGGCGGGCGAAGTCCTCGCTGGGCATGATCATCACGGGGCGGCCATCGGGCTTGACGCCATGGCGCACGGTGCGCACCCAGTCGACGTTGCCGTAGCCGGCCGTGGCGCTGTTGGCGCCGCCGGTGATGTTGGGGGCGGCCACCAGCATCGCCCCGCTGCGGATGATCTCCTTGCCGCCGCCGTTGTCGCCGTGGCAGTCGGCGCAGCCGCGCGTGTGGAACAGATAGCGCCCCTGCTGCACATGCGCGCCGTGCGGCCCCTGCGGCATCGGCACCGGCGCCACGTCGAGCGCGATACGCCGCTGCATCTTGCGCTCGCCCAGATATTTACCCACCAGCACGGCGAGGACGCTACCCAACGCCAGTATCAGCAATGCCACGCAGGTGCGTTTCATCAAGGTACTCATGGCACGTTCCTCCTGTGATAGCGCGGCCTGCGCGCGGGCATGCATGGCGCCGGGCAAGCGTGCGCGCCGCAGCGTTCGCGCGCAGTAGCATGAACCAATGCGTGGTGGGCCTGGCTGCCTGCCGCCGGTGCAGGCTTGAGCGCGTTCTGCCGAACCATAACTATTCCGGAGTGCCCCCCGTGGAATACAAGGACTACTACCAGACCCTTGGCGTGGATCGATCCGCCAGCGCCGACGCCATCAAGAAGGCGTATCGCAAACTGGTGCGCAAGCACCATCCGGACATGAGCAAGGCCGCCGACGCCGACCGCAAGACCAAGGACATCAACGAGGCCTACGAGGTGCTCGGCGACCCGGAAAAACGCGCCGCCTACGATGCGCTCGGCCAGGCCCGGCCGGGCGAACGCTTCCATCCGCCGCCCGGCTGGGAAGCCAGCTTCGACCCCGGTTTCGGCGGCCACGCCGACCCCAACGATTTTTTTGCCGACCTGTTCGCCCACGTGGGCCGCCAGCGCAGCGCCGGCGCCGGAACTGGTCATGCAACTGGCGGGACGGCTGGCTCGCAGCGCGGCTACACTCAGCGCGGCGAAGATATCCATGCCTCGTTCATGGTCGATCTGCACGATGCTTACCATGGCGCCGACCGGGTGGTCGTGCTGCGCGTTCCCGAGCGCGACCAGCTGGGGCGCGTGATCACGCGCGAGCGCTCGCTGACGGTCAGGGTGCCCAGGGGCGTGGTGCCGGGCCAGCAGTTGCGCCTGGCGGGGCAGGGGCAGGCCGGCCTTGGCGGCGGCGCGCCCGGCGACCTGTTTTTGGAAGTGCAGTTCAAGCCCGACCCGCGCTACCGCATCGAGGGGCGCGACGTGGTGGCCAATGTGCCCGTCACGCCGTGGGAAGCGGCGCTGGGCGCCCATATCGAAGTGCCCACGCCCTCCGGGCAGGTGCAGGTGGTGGTGCCGCCCGGCTCGCAGACGGGGCGCCGCCTGCGCCTGAAGGGGCGCGGCATCCCGGGCCATCCGGCCGGCGACCTGTACCTGGTGCTCGACGTGGTGCTGCCCCCGGCCGACTCCGACAAGGCGCGCGATCTGTACCAGGCCATGGCGCGCGACCTGGCCTTCAATCCCCGCGCCGGGGCGCTGCCGTGACGGCGGCCGTGGCGTGTCCTTGATCGAATCGAAGGCTATTGTGCAGTGCGGCATGATATCTCCCAATACGGATACCTTGACTATGCTACTGGCGGGGGGCTGAACGTTGATGCAAAACAACGGTGCTCCACGCTGGAGCAACACACCTGCTGCGCGCCGTGATCCGCCGATGGCTTCTACAATCCCATCAGATTGTCGATCAACCAATCATGTAACGGAGGCCACATGGAAGCACTACCCGATAGCCAGAACCAGAGCCAGTCCCTGCAGGGAAAACGCGTCGCCGTCCTGATGACCGACGGGGTCGAGCAGATCGAATACACCTCGCCGCGCAGTTATCTGGAACAGCGGGGCGCCCACATCACGCTGCTCTCGCCCAAGGGCATGGGCGAACTGGTGCAAGGCTTCAACCACACCGACAAAGGCGATGTGTTCCAGGTCGACCTGCACGTGCGCGACGCCCGCCCGGGCGACTACGATGCGCTGCTGCTGCCGGGCGGGGTAAGCAATCCCGACCAGCTGCGCCTGAGCCCCGAATCGATCCGCTTCATCCGCGACTTCGCCGCCGAGCAAAAGCCGATCGGCGCCATCTGCCACGGCCCCTGGACCCTGATCGACGCGGGCGTCGCCAAGGCGCGTCACATGACCAGCTGGCCCAGCCTGCAAACCGACCTGCGCAATGCAGGCGCCGAGTGGACCGACGACGAAGTGGTGGTCGATGGCAAGCTGGTGACCAGCCGCAAGCCGGCCGATCTGCCTGCCTTCAACGATGCGCTGGCGCGCGAGATCGGCGTCGATGCGCTGGTGGCCGACCTGGGGCCGTCGTCCTGACCGGCAGCGGGCGGGACGAACTGGCTGGCGCTGCGTTGCCGCGTCAGCACGGTATCCGCTTCGCCCGCCAGCATCGCCCCTGGTTTGCCGGCCACCCATGGCTCGCATTGTCCAGTTGGGGGCTGCCGCGCGTTTCCCCCGCACTTTTCTGCCCGCACCTTCCCCCGCACCTTCCCCCACGTTCCCTTGCGCTTGCCGATTACGCAGCGCGCATCGCCGCGCTTAACTGCGGCGGGTAGCGGCACAGGCACAGATTGGCGCGCTTGTGCGCACCAACAACTGTCTCGCGTTCACGCACGCGACGAAAGCGTGGCATCGCCGCCGCGCTGGCCAATTAAATCGCCTGGGTTTGATCTAGCCCCTGGTCCGCCACGACCTCCTACCTAGACTAATCAAACTATTACTTAACGGAAATAGCGCAACAACCGCATCGGCCCGCGCGCGGCTCAGTCGTGCATGGGCGAACCCACCGAATATCCCATCGCATTGAAAAGGAATCGGCATGTCGACCTCCACGTTTGTAGAACAGCTATACAACAGAATTCTGGGCCGCGCGTCGGACGCGCCCGGCAAGGCATTCTGGACCGCAATGCTCGACAGCGGCATGCGCAGCGCCGCCGAGGTGGCCCGCGGATTTGTCGAGAGCGACGAGTTCAGGGACAAGGTTGCGCCTGTGACGATGCTGTACTACACCGCGCGCGGCGCCATTCCCGATGCCACAGCCCTGTCCTGGATGGTTCAGCAACATCAGAGCGGCGCCAGCCTGACGCAGCTGAGTGCGGCGCTGGTCGACAGCGCCGAGTTTGCCGGCGTCTACGGTGCGCTGGATGACCGCGCGTTTCTCACCGCGCTGTATCAGAATGTGTTTCATCGCGCCCCTGACGCCGAAGGCATGGCGTTCTGGCTGCGCGGCCTGGCCGACGGCGCCACCCGCGCCAACGTGGTGCAGGGCTTCGCCGCGTCGTCCGAACAGTTCGCCGCCAAGGGCGCCCACCTGCACGTCATCGTTTCCTACGCCGCGCTGCTGCGGGTGGCGCCGACCCAGGCCCAGCTCGATGCTGCGCTGGCTGCGCACGACACGCTGGGCCTGCTGCGCACGCTGTTGTCCAGCGACGCCTATGGCGGGGTGGACGTGCCCGGCCTGCCGCCGCGGCCCAATCCGGAGCCGCCCATTCCCCCGGAGCCGCCCACCGACCCCGACACCCCCACCGGCGCCACCATCGCCGGCGCCGCCTTCGACCATGCCAGTGGCGTGCTGACGATTCATGGCGCCAGTTTCGACGATCTGGGTGCGACCATCGGCACCGACATCCAGGGGCAGCTGGACTGGAGCAAGCTGGTCTGGGACATCAACGCCGACAACGCCGTCACCAGCAACCATGGCTTCGCGCCGGGCGACGTGGTCTCCGCCGTGATCACCAGCGCCACCCAGCTGACCGTCACGCTCAGCGGCGGCGTGCTCGCGCTCGTCGCCATGGCCGGCTTCGGGGCGGCCGGCGGCGCCGACGCCATCGATGTGCAGGCCGGTTTTCTGGGCCCGCTGGTCACCACCGACGCGGCCGCCAATGCGCCCGTCACGTTCGCGGATACCACCGCGCCCACCGTTGTCGCCTTCAGCTCGGCCACGCCCGACGGCGCCTACTGCGCGGGCGCCACCATCGCCATTTCGGCGACCATGAGCGAAGCGGTCGCCGCCGGCTCGACGCTGACCGTCACCCTCGACACCGGCGCCAGCGTGGTGCTGACCGCGGGCGTGACCGGCACGCTGCTCTTGGGCAGCTACCTGGTGGCGCCGGGCCACACCAGCGCCGCCCTGACCGTGGCCAGTTTCACGGCAGGCACGGTGCGCGACGCCGTCGGCAATCTGCTCGGCGCCACCGCGCTGCCGTCCGGCGCCGGCAATATCGGCGGCACCAGCGCCATCGTCATCGACACGACCGCGCCGCTGCTGGCCTCCAGCACGCCGGCCGACGATGCCAGCGCCGTCGGCGTGAACGGCGATCTGGTGCTCACCTTCAGCGAAACGGTCGCCGCCGTTACCGGCAAACAGATCCGCATCTACGCTTCCTCGGGCGACACCCTGATCGACACCATCGCCGCCGACGACGCCCGCGTCAGTGTCGCCGGCAACGTCGTCACCATCGATCCGGCCGCGACGCTGTCGGCGCTGACGGCCTATTACGTGCTGCTCGACGCGGGCACGTTTACCGATCAGGCCGGTAACGCTTACGCCGGCATCGCCAGCACCAGCGCGCTGCAATTTACCACCGCCGGCAGCAGTTTCACCGCCGTCGTGGTGGGCTCCGACGTCGTGTTCGGCGGCAGCGCCGCCGGCCCCGTGCTGATGACCACCGATGGCACCAGCGTGACGTTCAGCCGGGGCGGCGCCAGCGCGGCGCCGTTGGCCATCGCCGACATTGGCGCTGGCGGCATCGACGCGGTGGGCATGAGCAGCGCCACCTTCGCCACGGCCGGTGTGGCCAATCTGCTCAAGGACGGCGCCGCATCGGTCGACGCGGCCGGCGCCGGCGCGCCCCAGCTGATTGCCCTGGTGGCCGGCGCCGACAAGCTTGCCGACGGTGGCCTGATCAACGCCACCCTCGGCGCCAGCGCCTTCGCCGCGCTGGTGGACAAGCTGGCCAGCGGCGGCGCGTTGTCGGTCGATGCCGCGGGCGCAACCCCGGGCGAACTGGCCGAGCTGCTGGCCCATCCGGGCAAGGTCGCCGATGGCGCCATCGTCAATGCCACCCTGACCATGGACCAGTTCGACGATTTGGCGGCCAAGCTGGCCGACGGCGGGGCGTTGTCGGTCGATGTCGGCGCCGCGTCCACCGCCGAACTCAGTGTGTTGGCCGGCGCCAGCGACAAGGTCGCCAGCGGCGGCGTCGTGTCGGCCTCGCTGACGGCCAACCAGTCGGCGGCCGAGCTGGCCAGCTTGCTGGGCAAAACCACCGACGCGGCGGTGTTGGCCACATCCATGACCGCGTCCCAGGTGGCGGCACTGGCGGGCGGGGTGGGCGGTGTTGCCGTCGATGGCATCACCGGCTCGCTCACGCTCACGGCCAGTGCCTTGAGTCTGGGCGAACTCACTTCGCTGCTGGGCAATGCTGTCGCGGCGGGGGCCTCGGTGACCGTTGACGCGGCCGCCATCACCGATGACCAGTTGAACTCGGTCATCGTGGGCAGCGCCAAGGTGGACAGCATCACCAACCTGGTCATCACGGAGGCGCTGGGGAATGGCGGGATCGCGCTGCTGCTGAGCAAAGCCGTCGACGCGGACGTGAATGTCAGCTTCATGGGCGTTTCGCAGCTGGCCGCGGTCGATACGACCCATGTGCGCGCCAACGGCGTGAGCGGGGTGGTGACCGGCATGACCGCGGCCGAGCTGAATGCGCTGGCCGGACTGGCCACGCATATCGCCGATGGCGTGCTGAACGGGGATGTGGTGCTGGCCCATGCCGATATTGCCGCGTTTAACAGCTTGCAGGCGAAACTGCACGCTAGCGCGACCGTGGCGATCAATGGGGTTGCCGATAATGCAACGGCCTTCGTGACCGGGTTGGTGAACGCGTCGTTTGTCGGGACTGCGGCAGGCACCAGCGGTCAGTTCAACGTTACCGCCGGCGCCGGCGTGCAGAGCATTACCACCGGGGTCGGGAATGATGTGATCGATGGCGGGGCCGGTGACGATCTCTTGGATATCGGCAGCGGGAATGACCGGGTGGTGCTGGGGACGGCGGGAGTGGCTGGGGTGGATAGCGTTGCTGGGTTTGATGGCGCCGATGTGCTGGCGTTTGTTGGGGGGGGGACTTATCTCGCCTCTGGCATTAATGATTCGGGGGCCACGCTGTCGTTGGAGGATGTGGTGCAGTTGGCTTCGCTGGAGGCTAAGGCGGCTAGTGGTGTTGCTGGTACTTCGGAAGGGTTTGCCGTTAGCTTTGTGTATGCAGGGTCTACGTTTGTGTATATCGATGGTGATAATGATGGGTTTAGTGTTGCTAACGATGCCTTGGTGCGGTTGGTTGGGGTGAATGTTGGGGACTTGAGTGGGGCTTCGTTTGGGAGTGTTTGATTTGGGGGGCGGTGGTGGTGGTGGCTTAGTCTGCTGCTGCTGCTGCTGCCGCTGCGGCGGTTTTGTGGTTGGTTTGGGTTTTGTGGTTGGTTTGGGTTTTGCTGTTGCTTTTGCTTTTGCTGTTGCTTTTTGATTTTTGGTGTGGTTTGGTGTTTTGAAGTGAGATCGCCCCGGCGATCCAGAAAGGGCAGGGGAGGCGGACGGCAAGGATCGCTCCGCGATCCCCTCTAGTCAGACGAATCGGAGAGCCTTGCCCTGGTAGGGGCAAGTCGCTCCGGTGGCGGCGAGCATGCTCGCCGAATTCCCACCTCCGCCCCGCGCCGCGGGTTCGAATCCCGCCGCCTGTTGGCGCCAACGAAAAAAAGCCG
>CALRYE020000241.1:0-6934 GCA_943372275.1 Janthinobacterium lividum | reverse complement strand
AAGCCCGCCGAAGCGAGCTTTATTCCAATGTATTACCAATGCTTTAATCGTGTCCCAGGCGCCCATGCTATCTGCGTGGTGCCCTGACGTGTAAATCGACCAACGTATTCGGAATTACAAACCCAAGGTGATTGCCGCCATCTACGATTCAACATTACACATGTCGTACCGCGGGGCAGTCCCGGGTTCGCAGCAAAGTTCGTTTAAACCTCACCGCTGAACGCAGTATAGCACAGCATTTGTGCGGCGCAACAATTACTTTGGCTAAGTGTGCACTGAAGTGCACACCGAGGCGCGCAGCTCATTTGGCCGGATGGGTGGTCAGCTCGACCGGCTCGCTGCTGGCCGCCGGCCCGTCGCGCCCCACCCGCTCATACTCGGAAATCACCTGCGCGCCCAGCAGCAGCAAGGTGGCGCCGATTTCCAGACTGAACATCACCACGATGGCCGTCGTCATCGACCCGTACACCATGCTCACCTGCGACAGCGTAGAGAAATACCACACCAGCACATGGCGCGCGATTTCCCACAGCAAGGCTGCCGTCACGCCGCCGATCAATGCATGCGACCACGACAGCCGCCCCACCGGCATGACCAGGTAGATGGAACTGAGCACCAGGATTTCACCCGTCAGTCCCAGCAGGTACAGCAGCACGCCGGACATGCCGCCCAACGACCAGCTGTAGCCGAGGAACTGCACGCTTTCCTCGCCCATCACCTGCAAGGTGCCCGCCACCAGCGTGACGATCAGAATGCCGATGCCCAAGGCCAGAATGTAGCAATACGGCAAAATCGCCGAGATGATGAAGCGGCGCCGCCGGATCGCCACCCGGTGCATGAAGATCACGCACATGGCGTTTTCCAGCGCCGTGAAGGCCAGCGAACTGAAGAACAGCATGCTGGCAAACAGCACCCAGGTCACCAGCTCGCGGTCCTCCATGAAGTGCGCCAGCTCGCCCACCACGGCCTTGGACTGGCCCGGCACCAGCCACTCCAGATACCGGGTCAGCGTGGAGAGCAGCTCGGACGGATCGATGAAGTGCGACAGCGCCACCACCACCAGCATCAGGAACGGGACAATCGATAGCAGGGAATAGTAGGCGACCGCACCCGCCAGCAGCAGGCCCTGGTTGGCTTTGAAGCCTTTCAGCACGCGCCAGGCGAACTCCAGCGGATGGGTGACGATGTAGGTATTGGCGCGGCGATTGAGGATGTGGGTAAGTCTGGAATCGGGCTGTTTCATAAGACGCATGATCATCGGGCCAGGCGCATGCCGCTGAACTGCCAGCGCGCGCCCGCCGGGAAGAAATTGCGGTAGCTGGCGCGCGCATGGCCGGCCGGCGTGGCGAACGACGAGCCGCGCAGCACATACTGGTTCAGCATGAATTTGCCGTTGTATTCGCCCAGCGCGCCGGGCGCGGTGGCGTAGCCCGGATACGGCGCATAACTGCTGCTGGTCCATTGCCAGCAATGGTCGAACAGTTGCTCCAGCCCGGGCACGGCGGCGCGCGCCGCCAGTTCCCACTCCGCTTCGGTCGGCAGGCGCGCGCCCGACCAGTGGGCAAACGCGGCCGCTTCGTACAGCGACAGGTGCATCACCGGCGCGTGCAGATCGATGCGCTGCAAGCCTTGCAGGGTAAAGTGTTGCCACGCGCCGCTGGCGTCGCGTTCCCAGTACAGCGGATGGCCCAGGCCCAGCGCGCGCACGCTGTCCCAGCCTTCGGCCAGCCACAGCGACGCGTCGGCGTAGCCGCCCGCCTCGATAAAGCCGAGATATTCGCCATTGGTGACCAGCCGCGACGCCAGCGCGAACGGGGCCACGAACTGCGGATGGCGCGGCAGTTCGTTGTCGAAACAAAAGCGCTGGTCGGTGTGGCCGATCTCGGTCAGGCCGCCGTCGAAGCGCAGCCAGCGCGCCTCCGCCTGGGCCTGCCGGGCCACCGGCGCCGCGCCGCTGTACACCGGATACAGCGCGCTTTGCGCCAGCAGGTGCTTGACGTCGGTGAGCAGCAGCTCCTGGTGCTGCTGCTCGTGCTGCAGACCGAGTTCGACCAGCTGCGCCAGCGCCGCGTCGTCGCCATGCAGCGCCAGCACGGCGCGCATGCGCGCGTCGACATTGTCGCGGTAGGCGCGCACTTCGCGCATCGACGGGCGCGTCAGCAAGCCACGCTGGGCGCGCGGATGGCGCTCGCCGATGCCGTTGTAATATGAATTGAACAGGAAGCGAAAGGCCGGATGGAACGGCGTGAACCGCTCTTCCAGCGCTTCCAGCACGAACGTTTCAAAGAACCACGTGGTGTGCGCCAGGTGCCACTTGACGGGACTGGCGTCGGGCATGGACTGGGCGCCGCAATCTTCGTCCGACAGCGGCTCGGCCAGCATCAGCGACCAGCCGCGCACGCTGTCGTAGCGCTGCGCCATGGCGTCGCCCTCGGTGTGCGCAGCTGGCGCCGGACGGTGCAGGACGTCCGGCATGTTACGCGTACCCCGCAGCGGATTGCGCGATGGGGCGCGCGTAGATCAACGCGAACCACTCGTTCGGATCGGTCCACACGTTCACCGCGCGAAAGCCCGATTTTTCCAGCAGCGCCACCGCGCCGCTCTGGCGGTATTTATAACTGTTCTCGGTGTGAATGCGCTCGCCCTTGGCAAAGCTGCGTTCGCCATCGGCCCAGCGCACCGTCAGGTCCTCGGTCGCCTCCAGATGCATTTCGACGCGGCTCTCCGGGACATTGAAAAAGCCCCGGTGGCGCCACTGGCGCACGTCGAAGTCGCTGCCCAGCAGCACATTCACGTGGCGCAGCATGTTCAGGTTGAACGCCGCCGTCACGCCCAGCCCGTCGTCGTAGGCGGCATTGAGGGTGTCGCTGTTCTTGACCAGATCGATGCCGATCAGCAGGCCGCCGGCCGGGTCGCACTGGGCCCGGATGCGCGTCAGGAAAGCTTGCGCCTGCGCGGGGCTGAAGTTGCCGATCGACGAGCCGGGGTAGAAAAACAGGCGCTTGTCCGGCCCGACCACGCTGGGCAGGGTCAGGTCGGCGGAAAAATCCAGCCCCAGCGGCGTCATTTCGATGTGCGCGAAGCGCTGGCGCAGGCGCGCAATGGCGTCGTGCAGAAAGTCGCTGGAAATGTCGATGGGCACGTAGTGCGCCGGATGCAGCAAGGGGAACAGGTTGGCCGCCTTGGCGCAGTTGCCCGCGCCCAAGTCGATCAGCGTCATGCCGGTGCCCACGGCGCGTGCCAGTTCGGCGCCGTGGCGCGCCACGATGGCAGCTTCCGTGCGGGTAGGATAGTATTCCGGCAGTTCGCAGATGGCTTCGAACAACTTGGAGCCGAGCGCGTCGTAAAAGAACTTGGGGGACAGCGCGGCGCGGCTGGCGCTGATGCCGGCGGTCAGTTCAGCCTGTACATCCAAGCTTGCTGCAGGGTGGCGCGCTTCGGTGGGGCTGGAGGTCGGCATAGTGTTTTTTGGAACGCAGTTCGTCTTCGTTGGTGTTTTTGTTATCATAGCCCATTATTCATTCAGCATTGGTTCGTCGACCGGCAAGCGTGCTGGTGCGTTCCGCCCTCACCTACTGGCCCATATGACCTCTTCTTCGACTCCGTTTTCCGCTGTGCGTTCCATTAAGTCCGTGCTGGGCGCCGCGCTCGCCGCCACCTTGCTCGTCGCCGGCGCCAGCGCCTATGCGCAGAACACCCCGGGCGTGCTGCGCGTGTCGGCCATTCCCGACGAAGCGCCGACCGAATTGCAGCGCAAGTTCAAGCCGCTGGGCGATTATCTGGCCAAGGCCACTGGCCTGAAGGTGGAATTCACCCCGGTGACCGATTACCCGGCGTCGGTCGAAGGCTTGATCAACAAGAAGATCGATCTGGTCTGGTTCGGCGGCTTCACCTTCGTGCAAGCCAATGTGCGCAGCAAGGGCCAGGTCACGCCGCTGGTGCAGCGCGTGGAAGATGAAAAGTTCCGCTCGGTGTTCATCACCACCGCCAAGGACATCAACAAGCTGGAAGACCTGAAAGGCAAGACGCTGTCGTTCGGATCCGAGTCCTCCACGTCCGGCCACCTGATGCCGCGCTCGTACCTGCTGGCCGCGAAGATCAACCCGGACACCGACCTGAAACGCATCGCCTTCTCGGGCGCCCATGACGCCACCGTCGCTGCCGTTGCAGGCGGCAAGGTCGATGCCGGCGCGCTGAACATCTCCGTGTGGGAAAAACTGGTCACCGAAAAGAAGGTCGATCCGGCCGTCGTGCGCGTGTTCTACACCACCCCCGGCTTCTACGATTACAACTGGAGCGTGCGTAGCGACATGAACCCGGCGCTGAAGAAAAAGCTCACCGATGCTTTCCTGACGCTGGACGCTTCCACGCCTGAAGGCAAAGAGATCATGGCGCTGCAAAAAGCCACCAAGTTCATCCCGACCAAGGCTGAAAATTACGGCAATATCGAAGCGGCTGCGCGCAGCGCCGGCCTGCTGAAGTAATCACCCTACCCAAGCCGGATCAGCGTCAGTGGCAGCGGCCGTGATCACCTATCGCCTCGAGCAGCTCACCGTGCACCATCTGGGCACGGGGCGCGCGGCCGCGCTGCATAACATCGACCTGCGGGTCGAACAGGGCGAGCAGCTGGCCATCATCGGCCCGTCCGGCGCCGGCAAGACCACCTTGCTGGCCACCTTGGCAGGCGCGCACCGGCCTGTCGGCGGCATTTTTCACGCATTCGGGCAGGACCCGTGGGCCTTGCCCGATGCGGCGCGCCACCGCCTGCGCGCGCGTTCGTTCCTGGCGCCGCAAACCCCGCCCCTGCCGCCACGCCAGCGCGTGGTCAGTGCGGTGCTGGCCGCGCGCCTGCCGCAATGGAGCGTGTGGCAGGCGATCGCCTCGCTGATCCGCCCGAGCGACCCCGACGCCGCCTTCGAGGCCCTGTCGCGCTTCGGCCTTGGCCACAAACTGTACGCGCGGGTGGACCGCCTGTCCGGCGGCGAGCGCCAGCGCTGCGGGCTGGCGCGCCTGCTGCTGTCGTCGGCCGAGACGTTTCTGGTCGATGAACCCTTGTCGGCGCTCGACCCCACCTTGTCGCAACTGACCCTGGTCACCTTGCAGCAGGAAGCGCGCCAGCGCAACGCCAGCCTGGTGTGCAGCCTGCACCAGGTCGACATGGCGCGCGCCCACTTCGAGCGCATCGTCGGCTTGCGCGACGGGCGCATCGTGTTCGACGCCAGGCGCGCCGACGTCACCGACGCCATGATCGCCGCGTTGTATCAGAACGAGTCGGTGCACGCCGAACCGGTGGTGCCGCACGAAACCCCGGAACGCCTGGCCGTCGGCGCATGCTTCTAGTGCGTGCGCGTATAAACCGTCGTCGCTGCCGCAGCTTCAACCCATGAACAGCGCGATTCGCCATCCCGACCCCGCCTGGCGCGGCCGCGTGCTGGGCGCCGCCGTCTGCCTGGCGCTGCTGTGGCCCGCGCTGGTGTTCAGCGAATTCAAACCGTGGGTGTTGTTCGACATGCAGTCGCTGGCCTCGGCCGGGCGCTTCCTGTCCGACTTTCTCACGCCCGCCCACTCGTGGGAATTCCTCCAGCTGGTGCTGCGCGAAACCTGGCAGACCGTGGCCATCGCCACCGCCGGGCTGACGCTGGCCCTGCTGGGGGCCATTCCAGCCACCCTGATCGTCACCGAACGGCTGTCGATATCGCGCCTGGGCACGGGCCGCATGCGCCCGCTCGCGTCGCTGGCGCGCCAGTGCGTGCGCTGGCTGCTGGTGTTGCTGCGCAGTGTGCCCGAACTGGTCTGGGCGCTGCTGTTCGTGCGCGTGGTGGGCTTGGGGCCGACCGCCGGCGTGCTGGCCATCGCCCTGACCTACTGCGGCATGCTGGGCAAAGTCTATGCCGAGATCCTGGAGTCGTCCGACGCCCATGCCACCGATGTCCTGCTGGCCAACGGCAGCTCGCGCCTGGGCGCCCTGTTCTATGGGGCGCTGCCGCAGTCGGCCTCCGAACTGGTGTCGTATACAGTCTACCGCTGGGAGTGCGCCATCCGCGGTTCGGCCGTGATGGGTTTCGTGGGCGCCGGCGGACTCGGTCAGCGCATGGACGAATCGGCGCGCATGATGGCCGGCAGCGAAGTGTGCACCATGCTGATCATGTTCGTGCTGCTGGTCGCGCTGGCCGACCGCGTCTCCAAGATGCTGCGCCGGAGGCTTGAGTGAACGCCGCGGCACCGGAACCAGCCGGTCGTTCCAGCGCGCCCGGCGCCATGCCGGCTGCGCCGCCCCGCGTGTGGTCCGGCTGGCTGCTCGGCGCCGCGCTGATCGCCCTGGTGGTGGCCAGCTTCGCCTCGCTGCCGCTGCAGTGGGCCGCCTTCTTTACGCAGGAAAGCATCGCCTCCACCAGTGAATTTTTGAGCGGCTTCGCGCCGCCCGACCTGGCCGCGCCGTTCTTATACAAGACCTTCATGGCCACCATCGAAACGCTGTCGATGTCGGCGCTGGGCACCTTGCTGGCGGTCGCCGGCGGCATGGCGCTGGCGCTGCCGGCGGCCGGGCGCTTCGGCGGCGCGGCGCGCGGCGCCACCCGCGTGGTGCTCAATGTACTGCGCTCGATTCCGGAACTGGTGTGGGCGTCTCTGCTGCTGGTCGCGGCCGGTCTGGGCCCGTTCGCCGGCACACTGGCGCTGGCGTTTCATACCAGCGGCGTGCTGGGGCGGCTGTTCGCCGACGCGCTGGAAAACGCCGAACAGCTGCCCGAAGCGACGCTGCGCACCAATGGCGCGGCGCCCATGGCGGCCTTCTTTTACGCGACCTTGCCGCAAACGCTGCCGCAGATGCTGTCGTACACCCTGTACCGCTGGGAGAACAACATCCGCGCCGCCGCCATTCTCGGCGTGGTGGGCGCCGGCGGACTCGGGCAAATGCTTAAATATCATTTGTCGC
>CALRYE020000240.1:0-6957 GCA_943372275.1 Janthinobacterium lividum | reverse complement strand
GCGCATGCGGGAACCCATGCTGAGCCGGCTTCCATAGTGCTGCATGCTCAGCATGGGTCCCCGCTTTCGCGGGGATGACGGAGCAAATGGCAGTGGTTTTGAAATAAATGCGTGTTCTGCGACACCCTCCTTCGCGAGGACAACGGCTCGGCGGTCACTTTTTAAGTTAGCGCCAATTGGCAACTAACCTTCCACGCTTATGTAATCAGCTCTTAAGAGTGCTTACGGCTTCACGAACTTGAGCGTCATGCGGTCGCTCTCGCCGATGGCCAAATACTTGGCCTTGTCCACATCCTTGTTGGCCAGGCTAGGCGGCAGTGCCCACACGCCCTTGGCATGATCGGCCGTGTCCTTGGGATTGGCGTTCACTTCCGACTTGGCGGCCAGCTTGAAGCCGGCGCTTTCGATCAGCTTGATCACATACGCCTCGTGCAGATAACCCTCGGTGGCGCCAGCCGGCTTGGCCGCCGGCAGACGATGGTCGACCACGCCCAGCACGCCGCCTTTTTTCAGCGTGGTGTGTACCTTGGCCAGGGTCTCCTTGAGTTTGTCGTCGCCGGCGCCGGTCCAGTTGTGCAGATTGCGGAACGTGAGCACCATGTCGACGCTGTTCGGCTTGGCGAAATCGACGGTGGTCGGATGCGAGAACACACCGACCTGCACCTTGTCGAACACGGCCGGATTGGCGTCCAGCTTCTTCTGGAAGTTGGTCACCGAACGGCGCGCGTAGTCGCTGGTCGAGGTCGGCGATTCGCCCGCCGCGATCAGCTTGCCCTTGTCGCGCAGGTACGGCGCCAGGATCTCGGTGTACCAGCCGCCGCCCGGCGACAGTTCCACCACCGTCATGGTCGGCTTGATGCCGAAGAACGCCAGCGTTTCGTACGGATGGCGCGCAGGGTCGCGGGCCACGTTGGCAGGAGTGCGCGACGGGCTGGCAATGGCAGCCTTGAGTGCATCGTCAGCCTGGGCTGCGCCGGACAGCGTTGCTGTCAATACGGCGGCGGCAAAAATCAATCGCTTCATTCTGGTTATCTCCTTTGGTGGGGTGGTCGTCGGCAATGATCAAACAGGCATCGCTCGCGGTCAAGCATATTCGCATATGTAGGGCCAGCGCCCGCGCGCGCGGCGCAAATAAAAAAAGCCATGCCGTCGCCGGCATGGCTTCACATTGTAAAACGGTGCTGGTCCTGTGTGCTTAAAACGCCCAGTCCAGGCGCGCGTACATCTGGCGGCCATTCACGCCGATCGGGCAGGTTTCCCAGCAGTGGGTGAAGCCCAGCTGCGGGAACGGTGCGGCCTTCTCTTTATCCCACTCGGTCGGGTAGGTGTCGAACAGGTTGTTCACGCCGCCGGACACCGAGATACGCTTGGTGAACGCATAGCGCAGCGACATGTCGACCAGCCACTTGGCTTCCCAGGTCTGGATGAACGGGGCGGTAAAGCCCTGACCCTGCACCGCGCCGTAGTAGTTGGCGCGGGTGTTCAGGTTCCATGGACCGGTGGTGTAGTCGGCCGCGATCACGTGGTGCTTGCGTGGCTGGCCGCGTTCGATCAGCGTGACTTGGGCGTCGTCGAACAGCTGGGTACCGGAGAGCACCGGCGACTGCGATTTGCGGTCCTTCACTTCGGTCTTGTTGAAGCCCAGCTGGCCGGACAGCACCAGGGTCGAATTGGCAAAGCGCGTGGTGTGCTCGGCCACCAGGTCGAAGCCGTCGGTGGTGGTGTCGATGGCGTTGGTGAAGAACTGCGCCTGGCCGACTTTCAACGGATCGAGAATCGCCTTGATCGGGCAGGCGGCGGCGGTGGCGCAGGCGCCCGACTCCGGTGCGATATTGCTGGAGAAGACGATGCGGTCGTCGATGTCGATGCGGTACACATCGGCCGTGATGGAGAAGTTCGAGGCCGGACGCAGCACGATGCCGACGCTGGCGTTCTTCGCCGTTTCTTCCTTGAGCGGTGCGATGCCGAACGCGCGTGTGACGGCGCTGCCTTCACGCGCGGTCAGCGTTTCGGTCAGTACGCCCGCCGAATTCAGGTTGGTCGACACGGAGCTGTAGAACTTCTGCTGCACGCTCGGCGCGCGGAAGCCCGTCGAGACGGTACCCCGGAAGCCCACCGTGCGGCTCGGATCGTAGCGCAGACTCAGTTTGCCGTTCGTGGTCGAGCCGAAGTCGGAGTACTTCTCGTAGCGCAGCGCGCCGGCCACCAGCAGCTTGTCGGTCAGCTTGTGCTCCGCATCGATGTAGAAGGCGATGTTGTGGCGGCCGTCGTCGACCGCGGTGCCGGGCGTGTAGCCTGGGAAGCCCTGGGCGCCCGAGGCGGCGATGCCGCCGGTCTGGTCGAGGATTTTGATGGCCGGGTTGTTGGTGCGCCCGTACTGGTACGACACCGGGTCGCCCGCTTCGATGGCGTAATTGTCGCGGCGGTATTCGAAGCCGGTGGCAAAAGCGATCTCCGCGCCGCCCAGCTTGACCGGGCCGCGCAGGTCGGCGTTGAAGGTGGTCTGGTTGAATTTCAGCTTGCCGGTATCGGCTTCCAGTGGCGACTCGGCGTAGATGCCGCCACCCGGTTTCGGTTCGTACCAGTAGCTCACGTTGATCGAGTTACTTTCGCGGAAACCCAGCTCGCTGCGGCCGTGGTTGACGCTCAGGTCGTACTTCCAGTCCTGCGGCAGATCGCCCTTGAAGCCGACGGCGAACGAGGCATCCTTGACGGTGGTGTTAATCGCCGGCAGATAGCCGTTCGGGTACACGGCAGGCACGGTGCGTCCGTCGCCCGGCGAGCGGAAGAAACCGGCCGATTCGCCCGTGCGCTTGGACACGCCGCCGAAGGCATACAGTTCGCTGGTCGGGGACACCGGCAGGCCGGCGTTGACCCACAGGTAGGCGTCTTTGGCCAGGCTGTCGCCGATGCGCTGGGTCACGCGCGGTGGATCGACGCGCAGCGTGTCCAGGCCCGCGCGGTTGGTCTCGTTGCGGCGGCGGCCTTCGACGCTCAGGTTGACGAAGCCGCGCTCGCCGATCTTGAAGCCCGTGTTGGCGCTGCCGGAGATCAGGTCGCCGTCGCCTTCGGAGGTGGTGCCGATCGAGGTGGACAGCGACGTTTCGTTGACCTGCGACTTGAGCACGATGTTGATCACGCCGGCAATCGCGTCCGAGCCGTATTGGGCGGCGGCGCCATCGCGCAGCACTTCGATGTGGTGGATGGCCGACAGGGGAATGGCGTTGATGTCGGTGCCGGCCGAGCCGCGTCCGATGGTCTGCTGCACGTTCACCAGCGCCTGCTGGTGGCGGCGCTTGCCGTTGACCAGCACCAGCAGCTGGTCGGGTCCCAGGCTGCGCAGCGTGGCCGGACGGATGATGTCGGTGCCGTCGCTGATGAAGGTGGACGAGAAGTTAAACGACGGGTCCAGCGTTTGCAGCAGCTTGCCCAGCTCCAGCGGGCCGGCGCCCTGCATGTCCTTGATGTTGATCAGGCCGACCGGCGCTGCGCTCTCCAATGCGGTCTTGGCGGTGGACCGCGAACCGAGCACCACGACCCTGGCCGCGTTGTCGTCGGCGGCCGCTGGTGCATTCGCGTCCGGGGTCGTTTGCGCGTACGCGCTGCCCAGCGCGAGCATCAGTGCGCTCGCCAGCAAGGTGCGTTGGGGGAGGTGTCTGCCTGTATGTTTGATCATGATGTCTCGTTTTTCTCTTGTGGACAATGGGATGCGCCGCCCGATGCCGGGTAGGCAGTGGGACGCGGGGAAAGATACTACCGAGCGCTTATCCGATGCACAACGAGGGAGACTACTAGTGTTGTTTATATGCCAAATTTTCGGGATTGAGTGCGGCGGCGGCCAAAACCGGTTACTCTATTTGCCCTCCACCGCCTCCATATGCGCGATCCGTATTTGCATATGTGCGGCATGCCCGGTAGGCCCTCTTACCCTGCCTGATCCTGCATCCACGATTTGAGTCCCGTCACCCAGCCCTTGGCGGGCAGGTTCATGGTCTTCTTGATGGCGGCGGCGCGCTCGAACAGCACCGAAAAATCGATCTGTGGCGCGTTCTTGAAGGCGACAACGACGATGTTCGCGTCGTGCACCTCGGGCAGCCACACCACCGCGTCGAACGCCAGCTCCATGTTCTGCAGGTTCTTGTCGTAGTTTGAATAGTCGCCGAACACGTTGGCGGTCATGACGCCGCCGTCGGTCAGACAGGCCGCGCAGGCTTCATAGAATTCGACGCTGTCGAGCACCGGCCCGCGCGCCTCTTCGTCGTACAGGTCGACCTGCAGCACATCGACGCTGCCGTGATTGGCCCGGTCGTTGACAAAATCGAGCGCGTCCATCTGGCGCACGTTCAGACGCGCGTCGTTGGGCGGCAGGCCGAACTGCGCGTGGCAGATGTCGATCACGTTGGGATTGAGCTCGGCCACCGACACGCGCGCTTCCGGAAAGCGCTGGTAGCTGAACTTGGTCAGCGCCGCGCTGCCCAGGCCCAGCTGGGCGATGTGGCGCGGGCGCTCGCAGAACAGCATCCACATCATCATCATCTGCACGTATTCCAGCTCGATCTGGTCCGGTTTGGCCAGCCGCATGGCGCCTTGCACCCACGAGGTACCCAGATGCAGGAAGCGCACGCCCTTGAATTCTGTGATGGTGGCCGGTGGATGGCCGGGCGCGTCGAAGCGGCTGGCGGGAGAGGAGCTGGACATGGAATTGGGAGACGAAGAGCGGCCGTTTGCGAAAGAGCCGCATGATACACCCACGCCTAGACAGACACGGGCAGGATCAGCGCTACTGTCAGGCCGCCGCCGTCGCGGTTGGCCAGTGTGATTCGACCGCCGTGCGCTTCGGCGATTTCGCGCGCCAGCGCCAGGCCCAGGCCGGTGCCATTGCGCTTGGTCGAGTAGAACGGCACCAGCGCCTGCGTCAGCACCGCGTCGTTCATGCCCTGGCCGCGGTCCATGACTTCGATGCGCACGCTGCCCGCGCCAAGTTTGACCAGCAGCGCCACCTGTTGCGGCGGCGAGCCCGATTCATGGGCGTTCTTGAGCAGGTTCAGGAGTGCCTGTTCCATCTGCGCCGTGTCGCACCACAGCTGGCCATCGGGCAGGGGAGCGGCCAGCTCGAAGTCGACCTGTGCATGCAGACGCTCCACCAGCGCATCCCAGGCGCACGGTTCGACACGCGGAGTGGGCAGCTTGGCAAAGCGCGCGTAACCTTGGATAAAGCTGTCGAGGTGGCGCGTGCGCTCGCCGATGGTCTCCAAAATCTGCGGCAGGCGCTCGGTCTGCCCGCGCCGCACCAGCTCCGCGCCCGAGTGCGCCAGCGATGCCAGTGGCGCCAGCGAGTTATTCAATTCGTGGCTGATCACGCGGATCACTTTTTTCCAGGTCTGCACTTCCTGGCGGCGCAGTTCCAGCGTCAGCTGGCGCAGCAGCAGCAGTTCATGACGCCGGCCGTTCAGGGTAAAGCTGCGCCGCGCCAGGTGGTAGACCTCTTCGTCGTCGCCTTCGCCGGCCGAAAAAAGTCCGTCGCCGCCGCGCGCCAGCGCTTCCACCAATGCCGGCGACGAGCGCTCCAGCAACTGCTCCAGCCGGTGGCCTTCCAGCTTGCGGCCCTGGCCCAGCAGCTGGCGCGCGGCGATGTTGGCGTACACGATGGCGCCCAGTTCTTCGACCAGCAGCATGGCCACCGGGGTGTTCTGGACCATGGTGTCGAGCAGCAGTTCACGCTGCACCAGCGCCTGGCGCTGCTCGCGCAGCACGTCGCCCAGCGCGTTGTGCGCCGCCACCAGCCGGCCCAGTTCATCGCGGCGCGGCCAGTGCAGCCCGAACGCGAAGTCGCCATCTTTGTAACTGGTGACGGTGCCCTCCAGCGCGCGGTACAGCGACAGCACGGGTGCCAGCGCCGCGCGAATGGCCAACGCCACCAGCGGGATCAGCGCTGCCAGACAGAGGCCGAATACCAGCGCTGGCCGGCCCGGCAGCAGGTCATTGAGGCCCAGTGCAAGCGCCACCGCCAGCGCGAGCAGCGCGCTGGCGAGCAGGATGCAGCGGGTGGCCAGCGAGATCAAGCGCGCGCGATGCCGAGGCGGTCCATGCGCCGGTACAGAGCCTGGCGCGACAGTCCCATTTCGGCGGCGGCCTGCGCCACCACGCCGCCGGCACGCGCCAGCGCCGCAACGATCTCGTCGCGGTCCGGTTCACTCTCGGGCGCCGGCGCGGCAGGCAGGGGCAGGCCCAGGTCGGCCGCCTTGATGGTAGGCCCTGACGCGAGCAGACCGGCGCGCGCCATGACGTTTTTCAGTTCGCGCACATTGCCCGGCCAGCCGTAGGCCAGCAGCGCACCTTGCGCGCAGGCGTCGAGCTGGCGGCCAGCCGGCAAAAAGCTGTGCGCCAGCGGCAGAATGTCGGCCGGGCGCGCGGCCAGCGGAGGCAGGCGCAGTTCGATCACGTTCAGGCGATAGAACAGGTCTTCGCGAAAGCTGCCGGCCTTGATCATGGCGGCCAGATCGGCATTGGTGGCGCTGATCACGCGTACCTTGACCTGCCGTTCGCGGTTCGAGCCGAGGCGCTCGAAGCGGCCCGTTTCCAGCACCCGCAGCAGCTTCATTTGCCCGGCCAGCGGCAGGTTGCCGATCTCGTCGAGGAACAGGGTGCCGCCGTCGGCCGCTTCGAACTTGCCTTCGCGCGCGCGGGTGGCGCCCGTGTAGGCGCCGGCGTCGGCCCCGAACAGTTCGGCCTCGATCAGTTCGGACGGCAGCGCGCCGCAGTTGAGCACCACGAACGGGCCGGCCGCCACCGCCGAATTGGCCTGGATGATTTCGGCGATGCGCTCCTTGCCGCTGCCATTCGGCCCGCTGATCAGTACCGGCACATCGGCGCGCGCGACCTGGCAGGCCAGGTGCAGCACGCGCTCGGTGGCGCTGTCGCGCCAGACCAGGCCGCGCAAATCGAACTGCTGCTCCA
>CALRYE020000239.1:0-6973 GCA_943372275.1 Janthinobacterium lividum | reverse complement strand
GCTTGAATACCAACACCGTTTCGGTCAGTTCCGCCGCTTGCTGTTGCAGCGCCTGCGCCGCCGCCGCTGCCTGCTCCACCAGCGCCGCGTTCTGATGCGTGGTGTCGTCCAGCTCCACGATGGCGTGGTCGATGCTTTCAATTTCCCGGTGCTGCATCCGCGCCGCTGCGCTGATGTGCGACATCAACGACGAGACACGCCCGATCTCCGTCACCACGGCATTCATCGTCGAGCCCGCCTGTTCAACCAGCACCGTGCCGTCGCTGACCTTGGCGACCGAGTCGGCGATCAGATGCTTGACCTCTTTCGCCGCGGCGGCGGAGCGTTGCGCAAGGTTGCGCACCTCGGACGCGACCACCGCAAAGCCGCGGCCCTGTTCGCCGGCCCGGGCCGCTTCGACGGCGGCGTTCAGCGCAAGAATATTGGTCTGGAAGGCGATGCTATCGATCACGCTGACGATGTCGGCGATCTTGTTCGACGAGGCGTTGATCTCGGCCATCGTCTGCACCACGTTGGCAACGACGCGTCCGCCTTCGACCGACACGTCGGACGCATGGGTCGCAATGGCGCAGGCGCTGTCGGCATCCGACGCGTTCTGGCCCACCGAGCCGAGCAGCTCCTTCATGGAGGCCGACACTTTCTCAAGCGCCACCGCCTGGACTTCGGTCCGGGTCGAGAGGTCGACATTGCCCGAGGCAATTTCGGACGAGGCAGCATGGATGCTGTCGGAACCCACGCGCACTTTGGAAACGATCACATGCAGATTGTCGTGCATGGTTTTCATGGCCGCCATCAGACTGTCGGGGTGCGCGCCGACGGCGTCCACGTCGCGCTGCAGGTCGCCCTCGGCGATACTGATCGCGGCCGTCACCGCGCCGGACGGGTCGCCGCCCAGCTGGCGCAGCAAGGCGCGCGTGATGGCTGTGGCCACCAGGATGGAGATCAGCAAGGCTGCGCCGCTGACCACGCCGATCCACAGAACGGCGGCGCGCTCGTGCTCCAGGGCTTTTTGGCTGGCCAGACTGTTTTGCTTCTCGACCGATACGATCAGCGTAGCAATGTTGGCGACGATGCGGCGGCGCAGGGGCGAGCATTCTTCCACCAGGAACCGTGCGAATTCTTCCATTTGCGCCGCATCACGAAACTGGCGTGGGCGCTCCAGTGCCTTGGCCATGGTGTTCATGTCGGCTCGCACGTTCAAAAACAAGGCATCGTTGCCGAACTCTGCATCGAGCTTGCCCAGTTGCTCAAGGTACAGCGCTTTTTGGGCGTCGACGATCGCCAGCTCCCGCTTGGCGTCCGTCTCGGCCTTGAAAATATAGGCGTTCCTGGCGGCGATGCCGGTCTGGTCGAGCGCTTCGCGCGCAATATACAACGGCGCGAGCTGCTTGTCGGCCACGTTGTTCTGCTCCCGCAGTGCGTCGCCGATCGAGGAAACCTGGGCGACCGCGAATACCGCCAGACAGAGTAGGAACGCGACGATTGTCGCGAAACCGCAGTACAGCTTTTTCTTTAACGACAACGAGTCCAGATAGCGCACGTTCCACTCCAAAAAATTAACCATGAGCAATTATCGTTCACAAAAAGCATTTCGTCAATTCCAATACTTTGAATTGTTGTATTGCTAGAAAAAAATGCCGGAATCGTTTAAATCAGCTAAGCTTGTACCTCATTCTTGCGAGTACCCCATGTCGAAACCAGAGAACGTCATCACTTCCGCCAGGGCAGCCGAGCTGCTCGGTGTGTCCATCAGTACCGCGCAAATGTGGATCACGCGCGAGGTCTTGCCGTCGTGGCGCACGCCCGGCGGGCACCGGCGCGTGTACGTCAGCGATGTGCTCGATCTGGCGGCGAAGCTGAAAAGTAGCGGCCGGGGGCTGGAACCCTTACCGGAGGAATTCATTCCGTTCGCCGCGGCCGCGTGCCCCATCCCGTCGTTCGAACCGGAGCGGCTGGCGTCGCTGCATCACGCGCAGCTGATCGACACCGCCCCCGACCCGGCGTTCGACCGCTTGACCGCGCTTGCCGGACATGTGTGCGACTGTCCCATAGCACTGGTGACCCTGCTGACGTCGAGCAGGCAGTGGTTCAAGTCGCGCGTTGGCGTGCAGCTGGCGCAGACCTCGCGCGACGCGGCCTTCTGCAGCTACACCATCATGGAACGGGTGCCGTTTATTGTGGAAGACGCCCTGAGCGATAGCCGCTTCGCCAACAATCCGCTGGTCACGGGCGAGCCGCACATTCGGTTTTACGCGGGCTACCCGATTTTTGGTCAGGATGATCTGGCGCTGGGTTCGCTGTGCGTGCTGGACCGGGAGCCGAGGCGTCTGCGCCAGCGCGAAATGCAGTCGATGCAGCACCTCGCCGACATCGTCAGCGAGACGCTGGTGCGCCGGTCGCACGCGGCCGCCCGGTCGGAGCCGTAACGCGATTATCTAACGTGCTCTATGCCGTTTCGTGCTCTATGCCGTTTCGTGCTCTATGCCGTTTCGCCTCTGGCCCGCTGCGTCATGCTCCACGCCGCCAGCAGCAGCCCGCCGCCGATGGCCAGCGAGGTGAGCGGCGATGCCAGCGGCGAGGAGCGCAGACTGGCAGCGGTGTAGGCGCTGTGTTCGTGCACCTTGCGCGCAACCCCGCCCCGCTCGCGCAGCTCGGTGTGCGGATCGGCCGCATGCAGCGCGTCGCGACGCTGCGGCGACGAAGGCCGGCCCGACTTCTGCTGCCCGAAGATGGCCAGCCGCATGAAGCGGTCGAACAGCCGCGGCGCATGGTAGCTGCCGGCGGCGTTGACCTTGGCCGCGCCTCCCACGAACACTTCCGGTTTGCCGTGCCGGGCGCAGTGCAGGATCGCGTCGGCCACCAGGTCCGGCGCGTACACGGGCGGCGGCAAGGTCGGCTCCTCGTCCATGTAATTCTTGGCATGCTGGGGGAACATGGTGTCGATCGACCCCGGCTTGATCAAGGTCACGGAAATGGGCGCGCGTTCTTTCTCCAGCTCCAGCCGCAGCGCATTGGTGAATCCCTTGATGGCGTGTTTGGACGCGCTGTAGATGCCCTGCAGCGGCAACGCCACGTCGGATACTTCGCTGCCAAGGTTGATCAGGGCGCCGGCGCCGCGGCGCTGCTTGAAATGCTTGACCGCTTCGAGCGAGCCGTACACCACGCCCCAGAAATTGGTGTCGAACACGCGCCGCATGTCTTCGGTATCGACCTGGTCGATGCGGCCATACACCGACACGCCGGCATTGTTGACCCAGGTATCGAAGCGCCCGAAGCGCTCGAGCGCGGCGCGGGCGATACGCGCAATGTCGGCCTCGTTGCCCACATCGGCCGCCACGGTGGCGACCTGGGCGCCGGCGCTGCGCAGTTCGTCCGCCAGTTTCTCCAGCGCGTCGCTGCTGCGCGCCGCCAGCACCAGCCGGGCGCCGGCGCGGGCCGCGCGCCGCGCCGTGGTCAGGCCTATGCCGCTGGTGGCGCCGGTGATCACCATGGTCTGCTGCTCTAGGTTTTTTAGTCGGATCGTCATCGTGTGCCTCTTGGAAAGTGGAGTTCACATTGCGTCCAGGGTGCGGACGCAGCCGATCAAAGTGTGCCATGCCGGCACTGGCGGCGGCGCACGCGCGCGGCGCCCTGACGCAGGGAAAGGCTAGGTCACCGCTACGTCACCGCTATGTCACCGTTAAGTACGGAATGTTGAACTCTTCTGTTTGCGGCTGGTCAGACCGGGGATCGGTTCGCTACAAGTGGGGAGACACGAGTGAGGATCCGGCATCCCTGTAACAGGTGCCGGCCTAAAGATGTACAACCGATAGATGCACAACCGATGTAGCAGCGCCGCGGTGCAGGTGAGCCGACACCGCGGCGAACAGCGCAGGGCGTCAGAGCGCCGTGCAGGCCTGGCCGTTCAAGGCATCGGCCACGCCGCGCAGGGCTGGCTTGTCCTGGTACTGTGCATCGAACAGCAGGGGCCAGTCGTCATGCGTGTTGTTGAACAGCTGGCCGATCAGCCAGCTGCTGGGATCGTTCACGCCCCACACCGTGACGCCGCCGCGCAAGTTGGGCGGCACCGTGTCCAGATACGCCTTGACCACCTCGCAATAGCGCTTCTTCTGCGCCAGCGCCAGGTCCATGGTCAGCACTTTCTTGACGTCGCCACCCTTGTAGGCGCCGCTGTAGGGATTGTTGATCGGGATATCGAGTTCGCTGATCTTCACCTTCAGCTTGCGGTCGACCATGCTCTTGAACGATGCCGAAATCGTGCTCACCGACGGGTAATCCATGTAGATGTGCATCTGGAATCCCACGCCGGTAATCGGCACGCCGCGCGCCAGCATGCCGTCCACCATCTCGGTCATGGTCTTCAGCTTGGCCGCGTCGGCTTCGGTGTTGTAATCGTTGTAGTACAGGTCGGCCGTGGCGTCGGCGGCGCGGGCGTTGATGAATGCCTGGTCGATGTAATCGGTGCCGGTTTTTTGAAAGAACAGCGAGTTGCGCATGCCGCCGCCGTCGTTGATGGCTTCATTGACCACGTCCCAGCTGGCGACCTTGCCGGCAAAGTGGCCGGCGATGGTTTGCACGTGGGTCTTGAGCATGGCCAGGAAGGCCGGTTTGTCACCGGCGAACGTCTTCATGAAGCCCGGCACCTGGTAATCGGAATGCCAGATCAGCGCGTGGGCATGCACCGTCATGTTGTTGTCGGCGGCGAACTTGACCATGCTGTCGGCCTGGCCGAAGGTGAACGTGTCCTGGCTTGGATGCAGGTAGCTCATCTTCATGATGTTGCCTGCGGTGAGCTGGCTGAAGTGCTTCTTGAGCAAGGCCTGCTGGACCGCACTGCTGGTGTAGCTGAAGGTTTCGTTGCCGTAGCTGACGGCGGCGCCGACGGGGAAGGGCGCCAACGTGCGCAAACTGGTCACGCCGGCGCTGTACACGGGGGTGGCCGGGGCCGGGTCGGGCGTGACCGGGGGCGTCGTGACCGGGGGCGGCGTAACGACCACTGGCGGCGTGGGCACAGGCGTGGTCGGGGCCGGCGGGGCAGGGGGCGTAACGGGAACTTCCGCTGCCGGGGGAGCGGGAGGCGGCGTTACGACTGGCACGACGGGAGCCGGGAACGGCGCCGGGATTGCTGACGGGGGTTTGCTGTCGCCACCGCCACAGGCGGCCAGCATCAGGCCCGCGGTGACCGCTGTAAGAATTGTACGCATTGTATCTCCATGATTTTTATATGAAACTGTGCGCTTAAGCGCTATTAACTGTTAGCGCTATCTTTACAGGGCCATATAAAGATTGCGCTAACATTTGAGAATAGTGCGGCAATTTTGTCGGGCCGTCAACGAAACTTTGATGGTGCGGTGCAACCGGTGCGGGTGCCTGGCGGTGGAAAGACGATATAGTGAGCAACGGAAAAATTGTGGGAATGAGCTGACACGAACACGGCGTCGAACCCACTACGACGCGCAGTGGCGTTTTTGCATAATGCATAACGCCCTTGCCGACCCAAGGGGTTGGAGAACGTCATGCGTAGCGAAACCGGAGCACATGCCATCAGCGTGGAAACGCACTCGATCAACGCCGGGCTGGGAAGGCGCTGGTCGGGCCGTGTTACGTGGGGCGACAGCGCCAGGCGGGCGGCCGCATGACGAGTTCGGACAGCGACAGGGGCGACGGCCACCTGGTCATCATCGGCGGTGGCGAAGACCGCAAGCGCGACAAGACCATTCTGAAGCGCTTCATCGACCTGGCAGGGGGCGAAGACGCCACCATCGCCGTCATCACCGCCGCCAGCCGCCTGCCTAATGAAATGTGGAGCATTTACGACGACGCTTTCGGCGAGCTGGGCGTCGCGCGCCGCATGCACCTGCATATCGATTCGCGCGAACAGGCCAACAGCGAGCTGCTGGCCGCGCGGCTGCGCGAAGCGGACGGCATTTTCATGACGGGCGGCGACCAGAAACGCCTGATGGCGCTCATCGGCGGCACTGCGTTCGACAGCGCCCTGCACGAAGCCTACAAAGTGCGGGGCGCCTGCGTGGGCGGCACCAGTGCGGGGGCCTCGGCCATGTCGGGCCACATGCTGGCCGACGGCGAAGCGGGGCTGCATCCGGCCAAAGGCACGGTCAACCTGGGCGCCGGACTGGGGCTGGTGCAGCACGTGGTCATCGACCAGCACTTTTCCGAACGCCACCGGCTGGCGCGGCTGCTTACCGTGGTGGCCCAGAACCCTTATCTGCAAGGGGTGGGCATCGATGAAGACACGGCATTGGTGATCGCGCGCGGCCACGGCATCGAGGTGCTGGGCGAGGGCGCCGTCACCATCGTCGATGGCCGCTCCATGCTGACCAACCTGGCCGATATCGCGCGGCGCGACTGCCCCGAACTGATCGACGTGCGCCTGCACCTGCTGCCGGCCGGCACCCGCTACGACACCGGCGCACAGGCGCAGCCGGACCAGGTGCCGCCGCCCCCGCTGGAAGACCTGCTGCGCAATGTAACCAAACGGATAAACTTATGAAGATCATCGAACAACGGTTCCTGCGCGGACCGAATATCTATGCCAGCGCGCCATGCCTGCTGACCATCGTCGACCTGGAGGAATTCAATGGCGTCGCTGCCCCCATCGTGCCCGGCTTCGCCGAACGCCACGACCGCGCCCAGGGGACGGCGGGCCTGCTGAAAAGTCTGATGCTGGACCTGCAGCGCCGCGCCGGCTCCGAGGTGACGTTCGCCTGCACCCATCCACTCAAGGATACGCCAGATACGCCGCGCCAGCATGCAGTGGTGTGCGCCTACCGCGCAGAGCCGGTGGCGCGGCAGGCGTTCGACCTGTCCATGGAGCTGACGCGCTGCGCCGCCGACGGCACGCCGTTCGCACTGGACGAGGCGCTCGATGCGATCAAGCGTCTGGGGGCGCGCTGCGCCATCGGCACGAGCACCGGGGCGGTGGTCGCCGCGGCGCAGCGGCGCGACATTCCCA
>CALRYE020000238.1:0-6982 GCA_943372275.1 Janthinobacterium lividum | reverse complement strand
GTTTTCCCCGCGCGAGCTGGTAGCGCGCATCCGCGTGGTGCTGCGCCGCCTGTCCGGACCGGTGACCGTGCCCGTCGCCACCGCCGCCGCCGCCGCCGCCGCCGTCCCGGTTCCGGCCCCGGCTGCCGCGCCGGCGCGCCTGGTACTGCGCGCCGACCAGGCGCGCATTCTGTATTGCGGACGCCCGCTCGACCTGACCCGCTATGAATACCTGCTGCTCAAGGCGCTGATCGAGCACCCCGGCCACGTGCTCTCGCGCGCCCAGCTGATGGACCGGGTCTGGGTCGACGCGCCCGACACGCTCGAGCGCACCGTCGACGCCCACGTCAAGTCGCTGCGCGCCAAGCTGCGCGCCGTCGACCCCGCCGCCGATCCGATCCAGACCCACCGCGGCATGGGTTACAGCATGGCGCGCGCATGAAGCTGGGCCTGCGCATCCTGCTGGGCTACGTGCTGATCGTGGGCGTGGCCGCCTGGTTCCTGCTCGCGGTGTTCGCCCAGCAGGTCAAGCCCGGCGTGCGCTCGACGCTGGAAGACACCCTGGTCGATACCGCCCACTTGCTGGCGGAGGTGGTGGCCGACGACGTCAAGGCCGGAACCGTGGCCAGTTCCAGCCTGATGGCGCGCATTGGCGCTGCCGGGCAGGTGCCCGTCAACGCCACCATCGACGGCATGCGCAAGGGCGGCGTGAACTATCGCGTGTATGTCACCGACGCGCGCGGCATCGTGCTGTTCGACTCCAGCGGGCGCGATGTGGGCAAGGATTATTCGCGCTGGAACGATGTGTATCTGACCCTGCGCGGGCGCTACGGCGCGCGCAGCACCAAGTCCGACGCCTACGACGAAGCCAGCACGGTCATGCACGTGGCCGTGCCCATCCGCGATGGCGAGCGCGTCATCGGCGTGCTGACGGTGGCCAAGCCGAACGCCACGGTGCAGGCCTTCATCGAGCGCGGCCAGCGCGTGATCCTGCAGCGCGGCGCGCTGCTGCTGGTGCTGTCGCTGATGATCGGCGGCGCGGTGGCCTGGTGGCTGGCCCATGCGCTGCGCCAGCTGATGGCCTACGTGGCCGACGTCGAGGCGGGCCGCAAGGCCGTGCTGCCGCAGTTGGGCAATCATGAAATCGGCACGTTGGGGCGGGCGCTGGAAGCGATGCGTAACAAGCTCGAAGGGAAGGAATACGTCGAGGAACTGATGCACACCATGGCGCACGAGCTGAAAAGCCCGATCGCCGCCATCCAGGGCTCGGCCGAGCTGCTGCAGGAAGAGAGCATGCCGGCCGAGCAGCGCCGCCACTTCCTGGCCAACATCCTGAATCAGAACGCGCGCCAGAAGCAGCTGATCGACAAGTTGCTGGCGCTGGTGCGGGTGGAGAAGCAGCAGCACCTGAGCGCCCCGGCGCGCGTGCGCGTGCGGGCGCTGGCCGAGCAGGTGCGCGCCGACTGCGCCGCGCGCTTGGCCGCGCGCGGCCAGCAGCTCGCGCTGGCGCTGGACGCCGGCGACATCGAGCTGCCCGGCGACGCCTTGCTGCTGCGTCAGGCGCTGGGCAACCTGATCGACAACGCCATCGATTTTTCGCCGGACGGCGCCACCATCGAGCTGCGCAGCGCTGTGTGCGGCGAATCCGGCGGCGAATCCGGCGGCGAAGTGCGTGACGACATACGTAAGGAATTACGTGACGAAACGCGTAGCGAAATACGTAGCGAAGCGCGCGACGATCCGCACGCCAGCCGGCGCGGCCGGCGCATTGCGCTGATCGTGGCCGACCGCGGCGCCGGCATCCCGCCGTTCGCGCAGGAGCGCCTGTTCGAGCGCTTCTACTCGCTGCCCCGGCCCGACGGCGCCCGGAGCACAGGGCTGGGCCTGCCGTTCGTGCACGAGGCGGTGGCGCTGCACCGCGGCGTGGTGTCGGTGGTGAATCGCGACGGCGGCGGCGTGCTGGCTACCGTGGAGCTGCCGCTCGACTAGCCCGCGCCGCGGGAAGCGCGCCTACACGCGCGATGTGGTCGTCAACACGCGATGGCTGCCGTCGAACCGGTGCGGGCCGGCGACCCCGATGCGGATGACGGGCGGCGGCGTGGGGACGATGTCGACGGTCGCGCGGCTCAGGTCCCAGTTATCGGCTGTCTGGAATGGACCTTCCTGCGACACATGGCGGATCTGGAAGTGCTCGATATGCCAGGGCTCGAACGTGTCGGGCACGGCCAGACGCACATCGAACACGCGCGCCGATCCTTCCGACAGGCCGCGCGTGCCGGTAAACTGCCGGTGTTCCAGCGGTGCGGGCACCCCCTCGACCTTGAGGATGAAGTCGGCCCAGCTCCCGCCGCGCAGGTCGTCGCCTCCGGTGCGAAGCGCGACGCGCAAATGCAAAGTCTTCATGATGAACTCCCTTACGATCTGATTGCTCTCGTGGCACGGCGACGCTGTTTCGGTGACTGCCAGCCGGTGCAGCGCGGCCGCGATCCATGCTGCCCAAGGCAGACTCTGACGCTTCGTATTGGCGACCTGTATTTACACTTAATCTGCCCATGGCGGCTATTTTGGACGCATGCAGCCTGCAAGGCATTCAGAGTTCATCCCGATCTGACACCGGAATCCTCGCCATGAAAGCTAGGAAAACGCCGCAGACATGCCAGTTCACACAGAACGCATCGTCAGCGCACAGAGCCTTTCTACACTGGCGGCTCCCCATCACAAGGACCACCGCCATGCAAAGAACCCTGCTGTACAAAGCCGCCGCGATCCTCGCGCTGACCCTGCTGATCTGCGTCGCCCTGGCGATGATCCAGTCGACCATCGCCGAGCGCACCGCATTTCGCCAGGCCGCCGTCGACAGCATCGCCTCCGACTCGGTGCGCGAGCAGACCATTACCGGGCCCATACTGGTGATACGCTACACCGACGACTACGACGAGCAGATCGAAGTGAGCGACGGCCTGGGCAAGCGCAAGGAAAACGTGGTGCGCAGCGTCAGGCGCAAATTCGTCGTATTTCCCAACGATCTGGCCATCGACAGCGTCATCGAGACCGACCGCCGCTACCGCGGCATTCATCAGGTGCTGGTGTATGGCGGGCGCCATCAGATGGCGGGCGACTTCACGCTACCGGTGCTGGCCGACCTGCCGCGCGCCACGCCCGGCTCGCGCATCAAGGTCGGCCGCGCCAGCATCGTGCTGGGCGTGAGCGACGTACGGGGCATCAAGAACATTCCCAAGATCGACTGGAACGGCCAAGCCATCGAGTTCCAGCAGGGCAGCGAGATTGCCGCCATCGACACCGGCCTGCATGCAGATCTCAAGCCGATGACCCTGGAGCAGCCGGCCAAGGCCGCTTTCACGATGACGCTGGGGCTGGACGGCATCGAGCGGCAGAACTTTGTACCAGTGGCCAAGAACAACAAAGTGAGCGTCAAGTCGAACTGGCCCCATCCGCAGTTTAGCGGCGACTTCTTGCCATCCACGCGCGACCGCACCATCGACGCCAACGGCTTTGCCGCCAAGTGGCAGGTGTCGTCGCTGTCGACGACCGCGCAAAAGCAGATCCGCGAGTTGGAAGAGGGCGCCGGCAAGGGCGGTCCCGCACCCGCGCAGGTCGAGCGCTTCACCATCGGCTTCATCGAGCCGGTCAACGTGTATTCGCTGGCGGAGCGGGCTACCAAATATGGCTTGCTGTTCGTGGCGCTGACGTTTGCCGCGTTTTTCATGTTCGAAATCATCAAGCGCCTGCCGATCCATCCGATTCAATATTTGCTGGTGGGGCTGGCACTGGTGCTGTTCTTCCTGTTGCTGGTCAGTCTGTCGGAGCACATCGCCTTTGCACTGGCTTACCTGATCGCCAGCTGGGCCTGCATCCTGCTGATCGGCTACTACCTGTCGTACGTGCTGAAGAACTGGAAGCGCGGCATGGGGTTCGGCGTGGCGCTGACGGCGTTGTACGGCGCGCTGTATGGCCTGCTGATCTCGGAAAGCAACGCGCTGGTGCTGGGAAGCATCCTGCTGTTCGCCGTGCTGTCGGCCATCATGGTAGCGACTCGCAAGATCGACTGGTATAGCGTGGGCAAGGGCGATCTTCAGGCCGCTTGAGCGAAGCTCCGGCGCGGTAGCGCGTCAATCGATAAATCCATTATACTGATCATGAATTGTCAGTATAATGGATTCGAGTTAATTGCTTGGGGATATCGATGAACAACGAAGTCGTACTACGCCACCTCGGCGCTGACGAGGTCGGTGGTTGCGCCGCGCAACTGGCGGACCTGCTGCTCGATTGCGTCGAAGGCGGCGCCTCGGTCAACTTCATGCACCCGATGGCGCGCGCGACGGCACTGCGTTTCTGGACGGGCGTGGCCGACAGCTGCGCGCGCGGTGAACGCACGCTGCTGGTGGCCGAGGACGAGCGCGGGATCGTCGGGTCGGTGCAGCTGATCACGGCCATGCCGGAAAACCAGCCGCACCGCGCGGAGGTCGCCAAGCTGCTGGTACACCGGCGCGCCAGGGGCGCCGGGGTCGGTCAGCGGCTCATGCAGGCGGTGGAAGAGACCGCCCGCGCGCAACACAAAACCGTGCTCGTGCTCGATACCGCCAGCGCGACCGCGGAGCGCCTGTATGAACGTCTCGCGTGGCGGCGGGTCGGCACCGTGCCCGATTACGCCCTGATGCCGGATGGCGCACTCTGTGCAACGACGTTTTTCTACAAACACCTGTGACACGCACTGGCGCGATAGCTGGTGATGCGCCTTGGCGCAAGAGCCGGTGACGCGCTAGCCGCTGGCGCGCTAACATAAAGGACTACCATGAGCTTGCCGATCGCGTTGATCGTCGTCGATATGCAGAAGGCCATGTGCATCGACAAGCCGCCTGTCAGAAACAATGTCGGAGCGGAAGATAATATCGACCGCCTGCTGGCCGCCTGGCGCGCGGCGGGCGATCCCGTGGTCTTCGTGCGCCATATCAGCCGTTCGCCATCGTCGCGGTTTTTCCCTGGGCAAAGCGGAGCGGAATTTCAACAGCGTTTCGCGCCACGCACGCATGAACATGTAGTCGAGAAAAACGTTCCCGACGCGTTCGTGCATACCGGCCTGGAACGCTGGCTGCATGTGCGCGGGATACAGCGTGTGGTGATCGCCGGGGTCAGCACCAATAACTCGGTGGAAGCGAGCGCGCGCACGGCGGGTAATCTGGGTTTCAGCACGGTGGTGGTGTCCGACGCCACGTTCGCCTTCGCCATGCCGGATTTCGGCGGAACCTGGCGCAGCGCCGACGACGTGCATCTGATGGCGCTGGCGAACCTGCATGGCGAATATGCGCAGGTGCTGTCAACCGAAGAGGTGCTGGCAGGGCTGGGCAAGCGCTGCGCGGCGCCGGGTTCCGCGCCCGGCTTCGATCCCGCCGCAGCGAGTGCGTCCGTATGAAGCGGATCGCCGTGCTGTCCGACATTCATGGCAACCTGGCTGCGCTGGAGGCCGTGGCGGCAGATATACAGGCCCGTGCGGTCGATGCCGTGTTCAATCTGGGCGACAGTCTGTCCGGTCCGTTGATGCCGCGGGAAACGGCGCAGTATCTGATGCGCCAGAACTGGACCACTATCGCGGGGAACCACGAGCGCCAACTGCTGAACCTGACACCCGGCTCCGGCCGCGCCGATCTGTACACCCACGCCCAACTGGCGCCGACCGACATGCATTGGCTGGCCTCGCTTCCCGGAACGCTCACCATCGACGGCGAGATCCTGCTCTGTCACGGCACCCCGCACAGCGACACCACGGCGCTGCTTGAGCAGGGCGACCGCGCCGCTACCAGGGCCGAGATCGGGCAGCGTCTGGGCGGCGCGGTCCCGGCGGTAGTGCTGTGCGGACATACCCATGTGGCGCGCAGCGTGCGCCATGAAACCACCCTGATCGTCAACCCGGGTAGCGTGGGGCACCCCGCCTATGCCGATGATTATCCGTTCCCCCATGCCATCGAGAGCGGCACGCCCGATGCCCGTTACGCGATCCTGGAGAAGCGCGGCTCGGCCTGGACCGCGTCCCTGATCACGGTGCCGTATGATTTCCGGCCCATGGCGGCCCTGGCCCGGCTGCGCGGTTTCCCCGAGTGGGAATCGGCGCTGCTGACGGGCTACGTCACATGACCGGTCGCCGACCCAACCCATCGCAGGGCAATCACGTGGACATCAATCAACGCATCGCGAGCCGCTTGCGCGAGCTGCGTCTTGCACAGCAGTGCTCGCTGGCCGCGCTGGCCGAGCGCAGCGGTGTCAGCCGCTCGAATATTTCGCTTATCGAGCGGGGCGAAAGCAGTGCCACG
Organism: Janthinobacterium lividum; assembly: GCA_943372275.1. Lineage (GTDB taxonomy): Bacteria > Pseudomonadota > Gammaproteobacteria > Burkholderiales > Burkholderiaceae_D > Telluria_A > Telluria_A lividum_A. Next base: position 677 of record CALRYE020000238.1, on the reverse strand, counting down.
GCGACCGTGCTGGATAAACTGAGCGCGGCGCTCGGCGTGACGGTCGCTTCCCTGTTTGAGCAGACCGCAGAGGCGCCGTCGCCGGTGGCGCGCGCGGGGGATCAGGCGGTGTGGACCGATCCTGGGTCGGGGTATGTGCGGCGCAACCTGTCGCCGTCGATGGGCGGGCCGATTCAGTTGGTCGAGGTGCGCTTTCCGCCCGGACAGCGCGTCGCTTACGAGACCTCGGTGCGCGACGTCGACGTCCATCAGCAGGTGTGGATCATCGACGGCGTCATTGAGCTGACCGTGGGCAAGGACATGTGGACGCTGTGCGCTGGCGATTGCCTTGCCATGCGCCTGGACCAGCCGATCGCGTATCACAATCCCACGCGCGCCGAGGCGCGTTATCTGGTGGCGCTGATGTCGCAAGGGTATGGGCCGGGCAGGCGCGAGCGAAACTGATGGGGCAGGGGATGAGCGCCTGTGTTCAGGGCGACTGAACCGATGGGCGGCGCCGCGCGCTGAAACCGGCGCCGCAATGAAAAAGGCGCTGTCCTCGTTAGGTGTAGATTTTGAACTTTAACCCAGCAGTAACGGTCCAACCAGCATCCCTCCACAGTGGAGTCAGGCATGCGGCGCCGTTCCTTCACCACCCTGTTGGGCCAGCTGAAAACTTTATCGCCACAGCAACGCGA
>CALRYE020000237.1:0-7004 GCA_943372275.1 Janthinobacterium lividum | reverse complement strand
CCATTTGCTCCGTCATCCCCGCGAAAGCGGGGACCCATGCTGAGCATGCAGCACTATGGAAGCCGGCTCAGCATGGGTTCCCGCATGCGCGGGAATGACGGTTTTGAAGTTGGTGGCCTAGAGTTACGGTACCTTTCGCGACACCCTCGGAGGCGGGGACCCATGGCACCTAAGAGTCGCTGAACGACAACAGTGAAGCTTCCGTGGCGCCGTCGGAAGAGCTCAAGCCCGCCACTGGGCAGGCGTCACGCCCAGTACCGCCCGGAACTGGCGCGTCATGTGCGGCTGATCGGCGAAGCCCGCCATGGCGGCTGCATCGGCCAGGGCAACCCCCGCTTCGATCAGTCTCTGGGCCCGCTGCACCCGGCAGTTGCGCACATAGGCCGCGGGAGGCATGTGGTGCGCCGCTGCGAAGACGCGGCTCAGGTGAAACATGCTCAGGCCAGTGAGCGCAGCCAGACTGGCCAGGGACACGGTGTCGGCGCAATGGGCCTCGATGTAGTCGCGGGCAATGGCCGCTGCCGCCGGTACGCAGGCGCTGTGCCGGTCGCCGGCCGCAATCCGCGCGCCGCTGCCGAACAGCCCCATCAGGCCGTCCACCACCGCCTGCTCGCGCGCCAGCGCATCGTCGGCGCCGCCCAAGGCGCGGAACATGTCAGCGACAGCGGCCACGGCAGATCCACTGGCAAGGACGGCGTCGCGCATGAACAGGTGCTCCAGCGGCGTTTCCGGGAATATCCGGGCCAGTAATGCCGGGCTCGGCATCAGATTCCAGTACGTCATCGCCTCGCCGCCACCCGTATGCGCTTCGCCGGGATTGACCACGCACACCATGCCGGCCGCGGCTATCCATTGAGTGCGGCCGCTGCGGAAGCAATTGGCTCCATGCTCGACCCAGCCGATGGTCCAGGTGTCGTGCGTATGGGGAGCGAACGAGCGCTGGTTGAAGCTCGCATGGATGATTTCGCTGCCGCACAGGTCATCGAAGCGACGCAAGTCGCTGGTTGCTGGACGGACCGGGACGCGCGCCATGGCAGTGTCGAGAGCAACCGGTGCGGGGGAGTGTTGGCGGGCGAACGTCTGCATTGGATCGGAAAACATCATCATGTTTATTGTCGTTGCCATCAACTGAAGGTGCAGATGGTAGTAGAGCATTATAGAACGGTCGAATACGTCAACTCTTTCGAAATGGTTACTTTGCACGGCGACAAAAGCAACAGATTTTGGCGAACAAGCTAAGAAGCGTATCGTTTCTTGATGTGCCGAATCTTGCAAGAAAAAAATCGTTTACCCTAATCATTTACTGATGTGTCGTCCGCATTACATCGTCCTTTTTTTCAGCTGTAACCAAAAAGAGACCCGCGTGATTATTCGATAGTTTCCAAGAGAAAACTTCTGGGAAAATTCGTGCCGCAAACACTCCTATGCACAGAATTCCCGGCGCGCACAGGTATTCAATATTATATAGGCCATAAATGTGTATATTTAATAAACTGTATTGTATATTGAAGCCAGGGCACGAATTTCGCGACGTTATCCGCAGCGCAAGAGTTATTCATATTGCATTTATGCTTTTAGTCTCTCTTTTGTTTGTATCTACCGCCAGCGCTCAAAGCGAAACGGCACCGGCGTCGACTTTTTATTACTGCGACAGTCAGTATTGCGGATACCAAGTCTTATACGCATCAGGGCAAAAGGCCTGCGAGGTATTAATTTCCGGTCTCGATGTACGTGGATCGAAATTGGGCCCTCCACAGTCATGGACAAATGCGGTATTTGTCGCACCGACTACATGCAAGGTGACAGTTGATAGCGACACGACTGACAATGCATCGGGGACATTGAGTACGAATTCAGGATGGGTAACGCCCGTTAAAATGTGCCCAGGTGGAACTATATCGGAACCATTGGGAAATTTTAGCCAAATCGATTCTCAAGACATGTGCATATGTAGCACCACGGAAAAGTTCTATGCAGATGCCGTAAGTAGAAAGAAGTGTATCTATACTGAGGATATGGGCGCCTATGCCTCACCTCCGGGCAATCCAGCGAATTGACATCCCAGGTAATGGTGGCAAACCTCCTGAAACGCTTCATTACTAATCGCGAGGATCGAAATGAAGAAATACCTGGCGTTTGACGTTGACGGTATCAAAACTCTGGCTGATGAATTACGTGCTGGTCTTGTTGGATATGCTGTAGAAGGGACAAATGCAGGCCGCAAAAGATCGCTCTTCTTCTTGCTTCGTAATAGTTCGGTGCTGAGAGTGCAGGTCACTGTGACGCCCGTAGATTCGTGGCATGAGGTCGGCTCACTTGTATTTCGCCATCTGAGTAAAGACGACGAGCCGCTTGTAGAAATGGTCCAGTTGGACCAAGCGTGGTCTAAAATTCAGCTAGTAGAAAAGCTTGTGCTAGAAGATGACACGTTCTGTGCAGAATGCGGTTTAGCGGTGGTCAATCAAGCGGGGCAAGAGCTCATAATTGTAGCTGGTGCCTTTCCACATACTGTTGAGCTCTTAGCGCCCTTTTATGCATGCGATTTCCAGCCAGAGTACGAGCTGGAAGCATATAGGCGTGTAGCTTATTAGAGGGGCATGCAGCGGCGAGCGCAGCGGCGGGGTCAGTCCCGACAAACGTACATGAACGGAGCAGTAAGGTAAAAATTGGCCGGGTCAACGTCAGTTGACGGCGGCCGTATCCTGTTCGTATCTTGCTCGTATCCCGTCGGGGCTGCTGAAAAATCCCCGCTGGTACAAAAACCCTCGCAAAACACTGTGGCGGCGGGGTGCGCGGGGGTCCCCGCAGCCCCCTGCGGTCTATCACACATCACGCAACCCTCCGGTTTGGCCAGAAAGCCCGCCGTTGCAGGCTTCCCGTGTTTTACACTATCCAACTCCCTGTTTAACGCTTGCTGTCGAAATCGTCGATAGCGCCCGCCGTTGCGGGAGGTCGGTGTAATACAAACCATAGCCGGCGACCTTTCTTTTTAAATATAAAAAGCCCCTTCAACCCCAGCGGCAAAACCGATGGGGTGAAGGGGCTATCTGTGTCTGTCGTTGCTGTTCGGCTTAGCAGCTAAGAAATAAAACTTACTGCCCGGACTGCGCCAGCACCGTATCGAGCATTTGCGTCACGAAGCGCTGCTGCGTCTTTGGCAACTGCGCGATCGCCTCAATCTGCTGCTGCCACTTCGGCAGCGGGCCACGCTTGGCTGCCGCATGACGCTGCTGGGCGTGGCCGACCAGCTCATCGACGGTGGTCGCAAACAGGGTGGCGAGCTGCGGCAGCGTCGACGCCGGCATGCGGATACGCGCTACCTCGTAGTGCGCCAGCGTCTGCTGCGCCCCGTCCAGCTTGCCCGCCAGCCGCGAGGCGGATACCAACGGCCACGCTGTGAATCTAGTTTGGCCAACAAAGCGCGCTCCTGCGTCGCTTGCGACCGCGCTTCGCCGTCAACCAGACACCGACAACGCAAAGGCACAGCCCCTCCGGGGGAAATGGGCTGCGCCCATTCCACATAACGCGGCATTCTGTCAAATCGACCCGTTCACTTCGCTGCGCTGCGTTCCTTGGGTCGATCGCTGCGCTGCGCTTCGCGCCCTTCGGGTTGACAGAATAGGCGTTATGTCTTGCGCCCCTGCGGGTCTGCCAGGCCAGCATGTGCGCCTTGAGGGCGCATGGCTTCAGTCAGGGTTACAGTGCGCGCTCGTTCCTCGCTTGCAGCCGCGCGCCGCCGTCAAACGGCTCCCTTCCACACAACCGCAACATCAACCACAACGACACCCGCCACGCCGGCGGCCGCTGCGCGGCCGCGCCCCAACTGTACCTTGCAGCATTGCCGTTTGCGGCCCAGAATACGCGTCTAGAAAAAATTTTACGAATGCAGGGGGAATATCACGCGCGCGTCGCGCAAGCCATTGATCAGTATAAGAAAAACGCTGCGTCTACGACAAACTCACGTCAAGGCCACTACATTACAACTACTATCGTGACTATGATCCGCAGACCGGGCGGTATGTGCAGTCCGATCCGATTGGACTCGCAGGCGGTATCAGCACCTACGCGTATGTAGGAGGGAATCCGATCAGCTATTCGGATCCGAAAGGCCTGACCCCTGTTGGCGTCGCAGTCGGAGTTGGTGTACGCGTCATCGGTGGTCGTGCTGCAGTCGGTGCAATTAGCGCGGCAGCGCGGCGTTATGGGCCAGCCGGGCGCGTCGCGGCTTGCTTGTTGGCCGGGGTTTGCAGTGTCCAAGATACGGCGCCCAGTAGTGATGAAGCTGGTTCATGCCCTCCTGATGTAAACAGCGGAGAGGGGGCGAAGGACGGTGCAAAAGATTCCGCTAAGCCAGGCCGAGAGAAAGACGTTCCCAACCGTGGCGAGCCGGGCGATGTCCGAGAGGGCGAACGGAGAACCCGTGAGTATGGCGCTGATGGAAAGCCAACTAGGGACTACGACAAGCCCCATCAGGGCTACGAAAAGCCGCACGTTCATGAATGGCCGGGTGGCGTCAGGGAACACCCTGGACGCGATTATTCGCCTTGGCCTCGACAATAGGGAGCAAAATATGGACAAGTGGGATACTTTGACGGAATCCATCATCAATTCAGTTCATGTTGATGCCGAAAGGAAAATGGTTCGATTTGATCTTACATGTCAATGGGGTGAAAAACCACGCAAGCAAATTATTGTTGGCGGGGTCGATGATTTCGTTATCAATGAAATGCGGCTTTCAAATATCGTTGATCGTGTAAGTCTATTTTTCGGCAATGAGGCGGGCATTGCCAGTCGGCTGTTCCGCCTGATGAGAGGGCGAGAGGGCAGTGCAGAGGAACTGGAGTGGCCCCTTTTGCACGAAAAGTTGAAACTGATCCGTAGTGGGAAACTGGTTCTGGTTGAAATCGAACCGGTGTACGGTGCAACTGCAATGGTCCTGGGGGAGGACGTCCGACTGTCCTCTATTGGCGAAGACTAGACCCGTGGGTATGCCCTGCGCATCCCGCCGTCGCCGTCCTGTCCGTATGCCGCGTGTGTCCAGTTGAAAAAGCGACCTAGTGGCGGGACACATGGGTTTCAGATCCGACAATCGGACATCGGTAAAACATCGTGCCTGGCATCGGTCGCAACCGTCTGCCTTCCCAATATTTAAATAACAAGCCGTCCCAAACCGCTGCTCTGCGAGCGGGTTAGGGGACAGCTCCATTTTTAGCGGCTAAAGAAATCTGCACGATTGATCGCCAGTGCGCGGCCGCCGCTTAACGGCAGCGGCCGGCTTAGCCTCGGCCGCCGCAGTCCCCCGGCGCTGCGGGTCCGCATTCTACCTTTGGCACACGGTTGGGAAATGACGGCATACTCTAACGATAAGGCGCTACTTATGATGGAATGGCACTTTCAGAGGCCGTACGGATGTTACAGACCACGGCAGCCCTCAGCGTCCCGGACACGTTAGTCCTCACCACCATCCTGCAACCGGTCCTGCAAGCACTGGCCCCGGCATTCCAGGAACACCACCTTATCCGTGAGGATCCCATGTTTTGGCAAATCGTACTTGAAGGCTTCGACAACCTACGGGGAAAACCCTTTTCAGAACTCATTGTATGCATTACGCGAAATGCTAGCTTGAAGTTTGTCTCGCTCACTCATTTCGAAGGTGCTGGCATCCTGAATCCGATTCGTCGTTTTGAGGAAAGAGCATTTTTCCGCGTTGAAGAATTCGTGCCTGCAATCAGCCAATTGATCCAGGTAGACTGGGCTACGTTGGTACTTTCGAAAGCTGGGCTGGAGAAAACTGCTGCCGATGACTACGAAGCAAGGTTTGCCAGACTGCTAGTTGACGGACTGACCGTAGTTCGTTGTGTTGACGGGCAATTCGTCTATATCTATACCGGAGATAACGTGGTGAAAGAATATGTTTGTGAAAATTATGAATGCCAGACGATAGACAGACATGCTCCACAAAGTTTCGAATGGCCAGAATAGGCGCTAATCCTCAAGGAACGCCACGGTCAGAGCCGCGTGAGAAGTCTCCGGGCTGATCGCTAAGTTACGCAACTATACGGGTACATCGCCGATTCGAGCGCTTACCAGGTCGAACGCCAAGCCTAATGCGCCGACCCGGCCGTCTCTCCCGCGCCAAAATCCCGCGGCACAATGAACCCGGCCGCCACAAAGCGATGCAGCGACGACCATGGCCAGTCCTCGATCTGCTTGCACACGCCGTGGCGCAGCGGGTTCATGTGCACGTAATCGACCATGCGGCTGTACTCGTCGTCGTCTTCGATGGGGTGATCGAGAAAATGGCGCTGCCAGATGGCGCCGTCGTTGGCGCTGGGCGCGCGCGACTTGCTGATGGCCTTCGAGAAGGCGATCTTGACGGCGCGCCAGCGGCTGGCGCAGTCCGTATCGCCTTCCGGCAAGGTCCAGATCGCATGCGCGTGATCGGGCAGCGCCACCCAGGCGTCCACATGAAACGGCTTCTTGGTACGGGCTTGCCGGATCGCTTCGCCGAACGCCGAAATGTGGTCGGTCAGCAGCGTGCTGCGCCGGTCCAGCAGCCGTACGGTGAAGAAGAACGTGTGTCCCGGGACGCGGTTGTGGCGGTAGTCGCTCATGTTCCTAGTGTGCTGGGTGCGAACGACAGGAAGGTCGATTGGATCAAAGTGGTGCGATTGAAAACATTGCTCAGAACTGTAGAATCTTACACAAAAACGTATTTCCACGCTGCACAGTTTGCCGCCAGGCGGGCGAATACCGGCGAAAATAAAGCTCCCCGAGGGGAGCTTGGTCAGCGCGCAGTTGATGCGCGGTTACGCATATTGCCTTGTTCAAACAATGACTTACACAGTCAGTGGCTTGTAGCGGATGCGTTTTGGTTTCGCGCCTTCTTCACCCAGCCGCTTTTTCTTGTCCGCTTCGTATTCCTGATAGTTGCCATCGAAGAATGTGACTTGCGAATTGCCTTCGAATGCCAGGATGTGGGTGGCGATCCGGTCCAGGAACCA